>JAZQGZ010000055.1:0-2132 GCA_045540255.1 Oscillospiraceae bacterium
GTCATTATCTCACCCCTGTCGGTTTTTTATCAGTATAGCATATCAGGCTGCGATGGTCAAGGCGCAGTGTTTCACTAATATCACAGATATCCTCTTGACAACATAACGCCTGTTATGTTATAATCGAATGGGTGATAAAATGTCAGAGGAGAACACAAAGGAGCTGCTCCTTTCTGCTGCGAGGGCGGAGCTTCTGCGGTGCGGATATCAGAAAGCGTCGCTAAGGAAGATATGCGCCGCCGCTGATGTGACGACGGGTGCGCTGTACTTCTTCTTCAAAAACAAGGAGGAGCTTTTCAGCTGCCTTGTTGGAGAGGTGGCGGAGCGGCTGCTGCAGCTTGTACAGAGGCAGACCGACAGCGAGGTAAACGGCAGGGGCGACAGCGCCGCATATCAGCGTGAGCTGAACGAATACCTCTGCGAGAACAAGGATATCGTGCGGATACTTTTCTACTGCTCCGAGGGCACTGCTTACAGCGATTTCAGGGAGCGCTACTGTGCCGAGGCTGCAAAGGGCTTTTATATGTTCTATGACAAATGCGGCGGTAGTGCGGAGTATCGTGACATCATGGGGCTTATAGTCAGGATGCGTATTCAGGGATATATCGAGATGCTAAACGGAGATTACGACATGGATAAGATGATGAAATTCTCGGAGCTGATGGAGCTTTACGGCGACAGTGGCTTTGCAGGGATGATGGAAAAATTCAATAGTATCACAAAGGCTCAGTCGGTTGACTGAGCCTTTTCAGATAACAAAAGAAAACAAATGTTATGTAGGAGGAAGAACTATGCTGTTCAACGAATTTGGTTCAAAGGAAAATCCGCCCGTGCTTCTGCTTCACGGAATGATGCAGGACTGGCACAGCGAATATCAACTGCTGAAGCCCTTAGAGGAGCATTACCGCCTGATAATTCCTGCGCAGGACGGCTTTTATGACGGCAGCGGAGATTTCACAAGCTTTGCAGACCAGTGCCGTCAGATAGAGGAGTACATACACGAAAACTACGGCGGAAAGGTACACGGGGCATACGGTGCATCTCAGGGCGGACTTATGCTGACGGAGCTTCTCACCCGAAACAGGATTGATATGGGAAAGGTCATAATGGACGGCTGTTATGTAGCGCATCAGGGAAAGCTATCGGGAAAGGCTACGGCGTGGATGTTCAAGAAATACAAGAACACAGGCAGGTTTCCTGCGGTTATAAATATCACAATGAAGCTGATGGGTCTGACAAAGGACGATCTGGGCATGATGGATAGTCTGTATATGAAAGCAAGCGATGAATCGGTAAAGCGCAATTTTCTGGAGAACTACACCTACCGCACCCGCCCTGAGATAGCTCAGAATGAAACAATGGTGTACCTCTGGTGCGGCAGTAAGGAGCCGTATGCGCTGAAGTCCCACAAGGAGCTGAAGAAGTACCTGAAAAACTACGAGGAAACGATAATGGACGGCTTCGGACACGGCGAATTTCTGCTGAAGCACACCGCAGAGTGCTGCGAAAAGATACGGGAAACGCTGGGGTGATTAAGGCACTGTTTCCGTTCGTTTTATCACCTGTCAACCTCAGGTTGCGGAAAATCCGAAAAAGTCAAGCGTATCGTGGTTGAATGACGGCTTATTCTGTGCTATAATCTTTTCGTAAGCTTACAGTATCAATTTGAAAGGATGATAAATATGAGCTTTGGAAAAAATCTTCAGCATTTACGCAGAATTAACCGTAATATGACGCAGGAGACCATCGCAGAAAGGCGTGATGTTTCACGTCAGACTGTGTCAAAGTGGGAGAACGACGAGTGTAAGCCAGAGATAGAAAAGGCGATAGAGCTGTGCAGTCTTTTTAACTGCTCTCTTGACAATCTTTTCAGAGATGATCTCGGCGCTTTTGATGAAGCGTACACTAATCTGCGTGTGGAGACCGTGCCCTCGTTCCGCTATGTAGTATACACCGCCATAAGCACCAACCCCGAGGGTGACGCGCTTGACAGGATATATAAGATCGCAAAGGAGCACGGAGTTGAGTCTCCTAAGGTCATAGGCTGGGATTTCACGTACGTTTCTCAGGAGCAGATAAATGTGTACAATATGCATGGCTACACGGCCGCATGGGTATTGCCTGATGAACTC
>JAZQGZ010000056.1:0-1869 GCA_045540255.1 Oscillospiraceae bacterium
CTATTTCCGAAAAAATGGGAATCCCCTTGAGAATCAGAAAATGGATAAAATAATCAAAGGTCATCACAAAGCTGTGATGACCTTTTTTGTTGGTGCTATGCCGCAATTTATAAACGGCGGGAGCAAGCCCCCGCCCTACCACGCTAAAAACGATTTCTCACGACAAATTAAAAATTGTTACAGAAAAAGCTTGGCAGAAAATTCTGCCAAGCTTTTGTGTTTTATATTACATTATATACGGGCTACGCCTGAATCCTTAGCTGCCTGTGCAACTGCTGCTGCAACAGTGCCGCCGACTCTCGGGTCAAATGCCTTCGGGATAACATACTCGGGGTTGAGCTCCTCGTCAGAAACGAGTGATGCAAGTGCCTTTGCGGCTGCAATCTTCATTTCCTCGTTGATGTCGCTTGCGCGGACATCAAGAGCACCGCGGAAAATACCCGGGAATGCAAGAACATTGTTAACCTGATTCGGGAAGTCACTTCTACCTGTGCCTACAACTGCTGCGCCTGCTTCCTTAGCGAGGTCGGGCATAATCTCGGGAACGGGGTTAGCCATAGCGAGAACAATCGGATCCTTTGCCATTGAGCGGATCATATCCTGTGTTACAACGCCCGGTGCAGATACGCCGATGAATACATCTGCGCCCTTCATTGCATCAGCAAGTGTACCGCGAACGCGGTTCTTGTTTGTGAAGTCTGCGATATCCTGCTTTGCGGGTGCAAGGTCGTCACCGTCACAGATGATGCCCTTACGGTCACACATAATGATATCACCGATACCCATTACCTTGAAGAGCTTTGCGATTGCAACGCCTGCCGCGCCTGCACCGTTGAATACTGCAGTACAGTCCTCAATCTTCTTGCCGACAATCTTGAGTGAGTTAATGAGAGCCGCACAGCAGATAACAGCTGTTCCGTGCTGATCATCGTGGAAGATGGGAATATCTGCCTTTTCCTTGAGCTTTCTTTCAATCTCAAAGCAACGGGGTGCCGCGATATCCTCAAGGTTGATGCCGCCGAAGCTGCCGCAGAGAAGCGCAACTGTGTTTACGAACTCATCAACATCCTGTGTGCGTACACAGAGAGGGAAAGCGTCAACGCCGCCGAACTCCTTGAAGAGAACGCACTTACCTTCCATAACGGGCATACCTGCTTCAGGGCCGATGTCACCGAGACCGAGAACAGCAGAGCCGTCTGTGATAACTGCAACAAGATTTGAACGACGAGTCAACTCGTAGCTCTTGTTGATATCCTTCTGTATTTCAAGACAGGGCTGTGCAACGCCCGGTGTATATGCAAGAGAAAGAGCCTCCTTATTGTCAACCTTTGCTCTTGCGACAACTTCAATCTTACCGTTCCACTCATAGTGGAGCTTAAGAGATTCTTTTGCGTAATCCATTATAACAATCCTCCAAAATTACTTTTCCCACGGGAATACATAATCAAGCTTAAGGTCGTCACGAACCTTGTTCATTTCTGCCTGAACAGACTCGTTGATCGGCACGCCGCTGTCCTTACGGCTCAGCCAGATTTCCCACTCTTTTTCACCTGCTGTGTAGATGCGTTCCTCGCCCGGCATCTTCTTTGATGCACGGACAGAGCGGATGATGTCGCCTGCCTTCTTACGGGCAATCTCTTCACCGAGGAAGTGGTCTGTATCAATAGCGATGAAATAGTGACCGAGGTGATACGGACGGATGTTGCCGTTTTCGTCCTTACCGTCGAGGTCCTTACCGTAAGCACCGTCCTGAAGGATTGATGAGAAGAACTCAACTGCCATTGCGAAGCCGTAGCCCTTATATCCGCCGAGTGCTTCACCGATACCGCCGAGGGTTGTCAGAGCTGCTGTACCGTTACGGATCTTCTT
>JAZQGZ010000057.1:0-1674 GCA_045540255.1 Oscillospiraceae bacterium
AAGGGTTATCTTTTCGTTCCTTGCGGTCGCTGTGATCTTTCCCATAACGGGCTCAGTAACGCACACAGGCTCTGAGAAAGGACCTTCACTGCCTGTTTCTGTGTCAATGGCTTCTACGATCAGGTAGTGACCCTTCGGCAGACCTTCAAGAGTGATCGTCGTTGCGGAGACAGTATCACAGACTGTCATTGTCGTATAACCGATGGAATCCGCATGATACACTATGTAAGAATCCGCGCCGGGAACCTCGTCCCAGACGAGAGTTACAGTTCCGTCGCCGTAGGTCGCCTTTGTGATAACGGGAGCATCGAGAACAGTAACTCTTCCGATATCGGATACAACGTATACATCATATTCGCTGTAGTAAGCCTTGATCTGATAGTAGTATCTGTTGCCTGCAACCACAGTGTTATCGGTGTAGGCAGTTCCGTCTGCCGTAGCTATCTTAACAAAGTCAGAGCCTGTAGCAGAGCGGTAGACCTCATAGCTTACCGTATCGCCTAAGTCGTTCCAGGACAATCCGACAGACTTATCTGAAATCGTGGGATCATTAAGTGTCAGGGGCTCCATCTCATTCATGCGGGTGAAACTGCCATCGCTGAATACATATAAATATGCGGTATCGTTTAACGTTACGATATGATTTTTACCTGTGACGTATGCGTATATCTTATTCTCGTCGCCGTGCTTGTCGGGGTAGTCAACTCCGTCGATGACGATGTTATCGCCGTTCGGGTTGTCCAGCTCTAACAGGTATACAGGTGTTGTGCCGTCTGCAAGTGTGGGGGTAACAGGAGCACCTTCTTCAGGTTCGGAATACGGATCTGGAGGAAGTATCACACCGCCACCGATATTTGCACCGTCTGCCCCGCCAACAGTTTCTTCATAATAATATGAACCGATCGCATTTACAGAGCCGCCATTGATGATAATATCTTCAAGCGTGCCGTCAACACCGCCACCGATACCTGCGCCGCCGTCTTTGCCTGATGCTGTTACGACAGCTTTATCTGTTATTTTAATATCTGTGGCTGAACCTCCTTTTCCGCCACCGATACCTGCGCCGCCTGTTGCTGTAACGACAGCGTTATCTGTAATTGTGATATCTTCGGCTGAACCTCTATATCCGCCGCCTATGCCTGCGGCTATATCGCCGCCTGTTGCTGTGATGACAACTCCACCGCTTATCGTTATATTTCCGGTGGAACACCGATTTCCGCCGCCTATGCCTGCGCTGTCGATGCCGCCCTGTGCAGAAAGAGAGCCTGTGCCGCAGATAGTCAGCGTTCCGACGTTTTCGTCTGCGCCGTTCTTCTGCAGACCTGCATAGTTATTGGCGCCTTTCAGAGTGTTCACCGAGCCGTCCGCAAGGGTAAGAGTAACGTCGCCCGTGCTGTTGTCTGCTATTGCGAATGCCGCATTGTCGCTTGCACTGATATTGACTCCTGCAAGCGTGATGTCTGCGTCAACGCCGTCCGCTACGAATATGCGGTCATCTGCCTCGTCAACGTCGTCTGCATTAGCGATAGTTATAGCCTTGTCGGAAAGGATGTTCAGCACTTTAGTCCTCTGAGAGTAGGTGTAATCAACGCCGTGTACCAGCGTTTCGCCGCTGTTTGTTGCGCTGACGCTGAACTGTGTTCCATGTACGAACTCTATGAACGAACCATTATA
>JAZQGZ010000058.1:0-4269 GCA_045540255.1 Oscillospiraceae bacterium
AAGGGTTATCTTTTCGTTCCTTGCGGTCGCTGTGATCTTTCCCATAACGGGCTCAGTAACGCACACAGGCTCTGAGAAAGGACCTTCACTGCCTGTTTCTGTGTCAATGGCTTCTACGATCAGGTAGTGACCCTTCGGCAGCCCTTCAAGAGTGATCGTCGTTGCGGAGACAGTATCACAGACTGTCATTGTCGTATAACCGATGGAATCCGCATGATACACTATGTAAGAATCCGCACCGGGAACCTCGTCCCAGACGAGAGTTACAGTTCCGTCGCCGTAGGTCGCCTTTGTGATAACGGGAGCGCCGATAGCAGTAACATATTCAATATTGGATGTATCATATACCTTATATTCGCTGTAGTAAACCTTTAGCTGATAGTAGTATCTGTTGCCTGCAACTACATTTGTATCGCTGTAGGAATTGCCGTCTGTCTCACCGATCTTGACGAAGTCGGATCCGTCAGCGGAGCGGTAGATCTCATAGATCACATTATCTCCCAGGTCGTTCCAGGACAGTCCGACAGACTTATCAGATGTGCTGGTAGATTCCAGTACGGATGACGTCAGCGTTGCTAAGAAATTGAAACCTTCACCTGTAAAATAATAAGCCGTTTTGTATCCACCCAAATTTACGATGTGGTTTTTACCTGTGACGTATGCGTAGATCTTTTTCTCGTCGCCGTGCTTGTCGGGGTAGTCAACTCCGTCGATGACGATGTTATCGCCGTCCGGGTTGTCTATCTCAAGCAGATATACATTATTACCGTTTCCGTCTGTGGGTGTGACACCGTTGAACGGATCATCGTTTTCGTGATTGGCCTTGACCGAACCACCTGTGATAATGATACTGCAATCGCCATAACCACCGATATCATGATAAAAGCCAAGCTCGTTATCATAACCGCCTGTTGCTGTGACAGTACCGCCGCTTATGGTTATCTCTGCAGGACCGCCGCAACTTCCGAAGCCTGCATATCCAAATTCGACTACGTTTGCAACAACGACACCGCCGCTTATCTCTATGTTCTTAACGGAGGCACTCCATATTCCGCCGATACCAACAGCATATTTGCCGCCTGTTGCCGTAATGTTGCCACCCTTTATGAGGATGTTTGCAATATCAGAACCGCCTATGCCTGCGCCACTCGTGCCGCCCTGTGCGGTAAGTATGCCTGTTCCGAGCTCGCCGCCCTTGATCGTGAGCGTGCCGAGTTCCTCGGAATATTCGCCGTTCTTCTGGATGCCAGCGCAGTTTTCTCCGCTTTTCAGAGTGTTCACCGAGCCGTCCGCAAGGGTAAGAGTAACGTCGCCCGTGCTGTTGTCTGCTATTGCGAATGCCGCACCACTGCTTGCACTGATATTAACTCCTGCCAGTGTGATATCCGCGTCAACGCCGTCCGCTACAGCGATGCAGTGGTCGGTCACGTCAACGCCCTGTGCGTTTGCTATAGTCATAGCCTTGCCTGACAGGATAGTCAGCACGCCTGTATTTTCAGAGTAGATGTAGTCTGTGCCGTGTATCAGAGTTTCGCCGCTGTCTGTCGCAGTTACAGCGAAGTCCGAGCCCTCGGTCACCTTGCTGAACTCACCGTCCAGATACTCATATATCGCGGAAGCATCGCCGAACTGTATAATGTGGTTTGCGGCTGAAAGGTATGCGTAGATCTTCTTTTCGGTGCCGTCATAGCTTTCGTGATGGTCGGGCATATCTGTCCCGTCTATAACGATGTCTGCTTCATCGGGGTTCTCCAGCACGTACAGATATACATTATTGCCCTTTCCGTCTGTAGGGATAACCGGTGTGCCGTCGTAGCATATACCGAGATAGTTCTGCTGTACTCCACCACCGATCGCAGCACCGTAAACCGGCTCATCATTAGTCGTGTCGCGACTGCCCTCTGCATATACGGAAGCACCGCTGATGATGACATTATTGCAGACGCCTGAATAACCACCGCCGATGCCTGCGCCGCCTGTGGAGCCAAGCGCAGTGACGATGCCGCCGCTGATAGTTATATTAGCGGTGCTTTCGTAGATACTGCTGCCGATGCCTGCACCACATAAGCCGCCCTCTGCGATGAGCGCACCGCTGCCCTTGATAGTCAGCGTACCGAGTGCCTCGGAATATGCGCCGTTCTTCTGAAGTCCTGCGCAATTATAGCTGCTTAACAGAATATTCAGCGAGCCATCGGCAAGGGTGACAGTAACATCGCCTGTGCTGTACGGGGCGATCTCAAATGCTGCCATGCTGTTGGGTGCAGCTATACTCACACCGTTGAGCGTGATGTCCGCGTCAACGCCGTCCGCTACATAGATCACGTCAGAAGTCGTGCTGCCCTCGCCACCGCCGTTTGCGATGGTAACAGGCTTATCGGACAGGATCATCAGAATTCCTGTGTCTTCGGAATAGGTGTAGTCCTCGCCGTACACCAGCGTTTCGCCGCTGTTTGTCGCAGTTACAACAAAGTCCTCGCCCTCGATGACCTCGCAGAACTCACCGTCCACATACTCATACATCCTGGATACATCACCAAAACATACGGTGTGGATCGCATCTGTAAGATATGCAAGTACGACCTTCTCGCTGCCGTGTTTGTCGGGATAGTCAACTCCATCGATGACGATGTCGGCGCCGTCGAGGTTCTCTATCACGCACCGATATACATTATTGCCCTCTGCATCCGTGGGGATAACAGCTGCACCGTCAGATATAACGAAATCGACCTCCTGTACGCCCTCGCCGATATCCGCAGGCGACCCGCTGACCTGTCCGCCAGCAACAGCCTTTACAGAACCGCCGCTGATAACGATATTTTCGGCACTGCCCTTGATTCCGCCGCCGATACCTGCACCGCCGAGGCCGCCTGTTGCGGTCACCGTGCCGCCGCTTATGGTGATATTGCATCCGTCGCACGTGCTGCCGCCGCCGATGCCTGCGCCGTTTGTGCTGCCCTGTGCGATGAGCGAGCCTGTGCCTGTGATGGTCAGCATACCGAGTTCCTCGGAATATGAACCGCTCTTCTGGATACCTGCGAAATTATAGCCGCTTACCAGAGTATTCACCGAGCCGCCGGCAAGGGTGAGAGTAACGTCGCCCGTGCTGTTGTCTGCGATCATGAATGCCGCATTGTCGCTTGCACTGATATTAACGCCGTTTAGCGTGATGTCTGCATCAACACCGTCAGCTACGACGATGCAGTTATCAGTCACGTCAACGCCCTGTGCATTTGCTATAGTGATCGCCTTATCCGAAAGAACAGTAAGCACATCCGTATAGGTGTAGTCTGTGCCGAACACTAGACTTTCGCCGCTGTTTGTCGCAGTTACAACGAAGTCCGTGCCCTCGATGACCTCGCAGAACTCACCGTCCACATACTCATACATCCTGGATACATCACCAAAACATACGGTGTGGATCGCATCTGTAAGATATGCGTATATCTTCTTCTCATCGCCGTGCTTGTCGGGGAAGTCAACACCATCGATCACGATGTCGGCGCCGCTCTCGTTGGCTATCTCGAACAGATATACGGGTGTAGTGCCGTCTTCGAGAGTGGGTGTGACAGGTGTACCGTTGGCTGTTATAGGGTTGATAACATCGCCCGACTTTCCGCCTCCGCCTATATCAGCACCGTAATAGTCGTGGAATTCGCCGCCGACAGCCTTTACAGAACCGCCTGTGATAATGATATCGCTTGCGGAGCCGTTCAGACCGCCACCGATGCCTGCACCGCATTCGAAGCCGCCTTGTGCTGTGATATTGCCGCCTTTTATAACGATATTACGGGCGCCGTTCATATAACTGCCACCGATGCCTGCGCTGCTTTCACCGCCAATCGCGGTAAGAGAGCCTGTGCCCTGAATGGTGAGCGTGCCTGCATTATCGGAAATACCGCTCTTATTAAGTCCTGCGGAACTCTGGCCGCTTTTCAGGATATTCTCGGTGCCCTCTGCAAGGGTTATCGTAACATCCCCCGTGCTGTTACTTGAAATATAGAACGCCGCACTACTGCTATCTATATTTACCCCATTGAATGTGATGTTTGCATCAACGCCTGAATTTACAAAAATGCGGTCAGATGTTGGTGCGGTCGGGTCACTGTTTGCTATAGTGACCGCCTTATCCGACAGGATAGTAAGACCTGTGTTCGCAGGGTAGGTGTAATCCTCCCCGTAGATAAGCGTCTCGCCGCTGTTGGTCGCAGTCACGATAAGTCCCGTGCCCAGGACTTCTTCCTCGGCATTCGCTGAAATACCAAGGGTCAG
>JAZQGZ010000059.1:0-1788 GCA_045540255.1 Oscillospiraceae bacterium
GTGATGCTGACTTTGACCCTGCGCCTGGCATATATCCAGCTGGTTGGTCATGAGGAGCTTTCGGCTGCGACAAGAGCCCAGTCTCTCATAGCTCTTGAGGGCAGCAATACGAGGGGCATAATATATGACAGGAACGCCGAAGCGCTGGTAGCCGATGAGAAACAATATATCTATATCATCAAGGACAGCGACTTTACAGAAGAAGCCGAGAAGTTGCTGCAGCAAGTCGGAGCGGCGATCGTCAGTGATGAAAACTCGGGCTACCGAGTCTATTCCTCGAAAAAATACGAGAAAGCTACGGGAAAAAAGCTGATAAAAAATAACAATGCATATATACTGCAGGCATCCGCGCGATACGGTGAGGATCAGATCGCAGCTCACTACATCGGATATGTCAATAAGAGTGACCTTTCGGGAGCATCGGGACTTGAGCTTATGTACGATGAGCAGCTTTCCGGTCTCAACAGAAGGGTATATGCGGCAGCAGATGTAAAGGGCAATATCCTTACAGGAAGGGGACTTATCATAGCTTCGGAAGCGGGCAAAGATTCATATGTGGCTGAAGGCATAAGGACCACCATCGATAAAGATCTTCAGAAGGCAGTTGAAGATATAATAGATGAGATGGGAAACGACTGTGCAGTGGTCGTACTGGAATCAAAGACAGGAGGTGTTACGGCCATGGCATGTACACCGGGATTTGACCCCGATAATGTGGATGCGCTGATTAATAATGAAAAGGTTTCGGCAGATGATATGAACGATGAAGGTCTCGAAGATGCTTTGATAAACAAGGTGACTCAAGGAGAGTATCCACCGGGGTCGGTGTTCAAGATAGTGACTGCAGCGGCCGCCATGGAAGATGGCGTGGATATTAATAAGACTTATTACTGCAGCGGCTATGCAGCATTGGACGGACTGACCATAAAATGCGATACGGGAGGCTATGCGGGCCATGGTACTATCGGATTCGAAGATGCGATGGCAAGATCCTGCAACAGCTATTTCATACAGCTTGGCCGCGATATAGGTGCAGATAAGATCATCGCTATGGCTGAAAAAATGGGGCTGGGACATCAGGTGCTTGACGGTTATCCGCACGAAGCGACGGGACACCTTATGACAGAGGAGGAGAGAGCCGGTAATGCCATTGGCAACTTGAGCATAGGGCAGGGCGAGATACTCGTAACACCGATACAGGTCGCAGCCATGACTAACATATTGGCTAATGACGGAGTTGATATAGGGACCCATATACTGATGGGAGAAAAGCCGGAACAGAAACAAGTAATATCCGAAGATACTGCCGATTCTATAATGCGCATGATGGAAAGCGCCTCAGTTTATGGAACGGGAGCGGTACTGGATCTTGTGGAAGACAGCAGTGTTTCGGAGAGTGGAAGTAAGGCTATCGCTGCATTAAAAACAGGAACGGCAGAATATGCAGCGACAGACGGAATGCGTTCACATGGCTGGATAACAGCCATCACCCCATGTGACGAACCTGAATACACCATAACAGTTTTCGTGGAGGACGGCGGTTCAGGTTCTCTGTCAGCAGGCTCGGTATTGAAAAAAATAATAGAGTATCTGCAAGACTCGGGAAGCTACAGCATGCCGACATTTGCATAGCTGTGCTTTGCATAGATCTATGAAAAAATGAAAATGACTCTGCATCATGCAGAGTCATGCATTCAGGGCGCCTTTTAAACAGGCTAAAGCCTTCTTTTCGATCCTTGATACATAGGAACTGCTGATCCCCAGCATAGCAGCGACTTCACGCTGTGT
>JAZQGZ010000060.1:0-3678 GCA_045540255.1 Oscillospiraceae bacterium
AGACCTGATTATATTGAAGCTATCAAGCCGTTTATTGACGCTCCACTTGTGAAAATTCTTGCAGGTGTCCGCCGTTGCGGTAAGTCCACTATTCTTGCAATGATGGCTGAGGAGCTGAAAAAGCGTGGAATCAGCAGTGAAAATATCATTGAACGCAGATACAACGAAATGGATATGGATGAGGACTTTACTGCAAAGGATATGTACAATGACCTGAAAACTGCTATTCAGGGCAAGGGCAGATGTTATCTGTTCCTTGATGAGCTCCAGGAAGTTGACGGCTGGGAAAAGGTTGTGAACAGTCTGCTTGAAGGCTGTGATGTTGATATTTACGTTACTGGCTCAAACTCAAAGCTGATGTCAAGCGAGATTTCAACCTACCTGACAGGACGATATGTTTCTATTCCTGTTTACACACTCTCCTTCAAGGAATATCTTACCTTCAAGAACAAGGATTTTTCCGAAGCAAGAACAGTGTTTGACGAGTATATCCAGTACGGCGGTTTTCCGCTTATCGGTATCAGCGATTTTGATACACGTTCTGCTTACCATATTGTCGAGGGAATTTACGCTTCCGTTATCACAAGAGATATTTCCAAGCGCCACAAGATACGCAATAAAGAGCTTTTTGACCGAGTTGTGCGCTACATTATTGAAAATGTGGGAATGACCTTTTCTGCTCCGTCTATTGTGAAATTCCTCAAGAGTGAAAATCGCAGTCTTTCTGTGGAATCTGTTTACAATTATATAAAGTGGCTTTCAGAGGCGTTTATTATTTACCCTTGCCAAAGATACGACTTACAGGGCAAGGCTGTGCTGAAGACACAGGAGAAATATTATCTTTCTGACATTTCATTCAGATACAGTCAGATGGGCTTTGACAGAAAGATGCTTTCTGCAATGCTTGAGAATGTAGTGTATCTTGAAATGAAGCGCAGAGGGTACGATGTCTATATCGGTAAGAACAGCGCAAAGGAGATTGACTTTGTAGGAGTCCGCAGAGAAGAACGCATCTATGTTCAGGTCTGTGTAGAGCTTCCGACCGAGTCCACCCGTGAAACAGATAATCTTATGGAAATCAAAGACCATTATCACAAGTACGTTGTCTGCCGTGACCCTCTTGCAATCGGTAATGACAACGGCATCGAAATCGTGCATATAGCAGATTTTCTGCTGAGAGAGAACTGGTGAAATAAGGTTTTGATTACCAACGTGAGATTATAATACAATAAATTTGTTGAATAAGAATTCCCCCACTTTTAGTAAGGAGTGAAAACGAAATGAGAAAGATAGGCTTAGTTGGCGGAACAGGACCGGAATCCACCATTATGTATTATAAAGAGCTGAATTCCAGAATCGATGAAGCTACCTGTTGTAAGAGTATGCCTGAACTGGTAATAGAGAGTGTAAATTTTCGCAAAACGTGGGAATTGGTTTCAGCAGAACAATATAAAGAACTGGCTGACTATATTTCTGAAAAAGTTAATTGTTTAGCTAAAAGCGGAGCTGAGATTATAACACTGACTGCCGTTACTATGCATATTGTATTCGATGAAATTGAAAACAACACAAATGTCTCATTGGTAAGTATTCCGAAAGCTGTATGTAGCGAGATTGTCGGAAAGGGTTATAAAAAAGTTGGGTTGTTAGGAACTATTTTTACAATGGAACACGACTTTATGAAAAAGGATTTGCTTCAGGCAGGAGTAGACGTGATTGTTCCCGATAAAAGCGATAGAGAGCTTATTGCGAAAAGAATCTATGAAGAACTGGAATCAGGTGTTGTGAAGGAATCGACATTGCAGGAGTTCAATGAAATAATAAAGAAAATGAAGGATATGTACGGAATAGAAGCAATCATTTTAGGTTGCACAGAGCTACCACTGTTATTAAATAATGAAAACTGTGTGCTTCCGTGTCTGGATAGTGCGGCAATACATATCAAGAAGCTTGTCGAATTGGCACAGAATTAATATATTTCATAGTTCAATATATAAAGCCGTGCCTGTATTACAAGCACGGCTCTCCTATACGCACAAAAACCTCCCCATTCCTTTCGGAATGAGGAGGTCGTTTTGTTCTTATTCACATCAGCTTATCCGCACTTCAACGTTTAAATCCTCCCACTGTTTAGCACGGAGGTAGTTGCCGCCGGATTTACGGAAAGCCTTTGCGGTTTCAAAGTCAATTCTGAATTCCCAGGACAGCACAATTTCCGGCAAATCCTCGGATTTTTCGAGAACTCCTTGTTTATCTAAGAGCAGCCTGTGCAGCAGCCAGTCTAGCGATCGGAACACGGAAGGGAGAGCAGGAAACGTATGTCAGACCAAGCTTGTGGCAGAACTCAACAGAGGAGGGGTCGCCACCGTGCTCGCCGCAGATACCTACGTGGAGCTCAGGACGTGTAGCCTTACCAAGCTTGATTGCTGTCTCCATCAGCTTACCAACGCCGATCTGGTCGAGCTTAGCGAAGGGATCGTTCTCGAAGATCTTTGTATCATAGTAAGCGTTCAGGAACTTGCCTGCGTCATCTCTGGAGAAGCCGTATGTCATCTGTGTCAGGTCGTTTGTACCGAAGCAGAAGAACTCAGCTTCCTTAGCGATATCGTCAGCGGTCAGAGCTGCACGAGGAATCTCGATCATTGTACCAACTTCGTACTTCAGCTCAACACCAGCCTCAGCGATAACAGCGTCAGCAGTCTTAACAACTACATCCTTAACGAACTTCAGCTCCTTGATCTCGCCAACGAGGGGGATCATGATCTCGGGAACGAGGTTCCAGTCGGGATGAGCCTTCTTAACGTTGATAGCAGCCTTGATAACAGCAGCTGTCTGCATCTTAGCGATCTCGGGGTATGTTACAGCGAGACGGCATCCACGGTGACCCATCATGGGGTTAAACTCGTGGAGAGATGCGATGATGTCCTTGATAGCCTGTACAGACTTGCCCTGTGCAGCAGCAAGAGCAGCGATGTCAGCCTCTTCTGTGGGAACGAATTCGTGCAGAGGAGGATCGAGGAATCTGATTGTTACAGGGTTACCCTCGAGTGCTTCGTAGAGAGCCTCGAAGTCAGCCTGCTGGATGGGCTCGATCTTAGCAAGAGCAGCCTCACGCTCTTCAACTGTATCAGCACAGATCATCTCACGGAATGCAGCGATTCTGTCAGCCTCGAAGAACATGTGCTCTGTACGGCAGAGACCGATACCCTCAGCACCCAGCTCACGAGCCTTCTTAGCGTCAGCGGGTGTATCAGCGTTTGTTCTAACCTTCAGAACTCTGTACTTGTCAGCCCAAGCCATGATTCTGCCGAACTCGCCAGCGATTGTAGCGTCTACTGTGGGGATAAGACCGTCGTAGATGTTACCTGTTGTACCATCGATGGAGATGCAATCGCCTTCGTGGTATGTCTTGCCAGCCAGTGTGAACTGCTTGTTGTCCTCGTCCATCTTGATGTCGCCACAGCCGGATACGCAGCATGTACCCATACCACGAGCAACTACTGCTGCGTGAGATGTCATACCGCCACGAACTGTCAGGATACCCTGAGCAGCCTTCATACCTGTGATATCCTCAGGGGATGTCTCCAGACGAACGAGAACTACCTTCTCGCCACGCTCTGCCCAAGCAACAGCGTCATCAGCAGTGAATACTACCTTACCGCAAGCAGCTCCGGGGGA
>JAZQGZ010000061.1:0-1602 GCA_045540255.1 Oscillospiraceae bacterium
GGCTTCCTCTATACTGCAAAACGCTCAGGTATTTCTTTTGCAGGCAAAACAGTGCTGATAATGGGTAACGGAGGAACATCTCTCACTGCGCGCAAAGCTGCTGCAGATGAGGGGGCATCTAAAATATATGTGGCTACCAGGTCAGCAAGTACGGATAATGCTTCTCAGTCAACTGATGCAGCAGCCGGTCATGCTGCTGCGCCTATCGCATATGATAAGCTCCCTGCCATCGCAAGCGATGTCAATATCATCGTCAACACTACGCCTGTGGGAACTTTCCCGAACAATCTGCAGTCTATCATCGATATCGCTGCCTTCCCTAACTGCGAAGCAGTTATCGATGTGATATACAATCCATTCAAAACTAAGCTTCTGATGGATGCAGAAAAAGCAGGTCTCAAAACAGCCAACGGCCTTCCTATGCTGGTAGCACAGGCGACTGCCGCTGCAGGATATTTCTTAGGATCTCCGGGAACCTTTGAAAGCGAAAACGAGAGGATCATCGAAAAGATGGTAAGCGATATGAGAAATATCGTACTGATCGGAATGCCGGGAAGCGGTAAGACGACTATAGGCCGCATCATATCAGAAAAAACCGGCAAAGAATTCATCGACATGGACGATGAGATCGTTAAGAAAGCCGGCAAACCTATTCCTGAAATATTCGAAGAAGTCGGTGAACCGGGATTTCGCGATATCGAATCTCAAGTCGCGTCAGAACTCGGTAAACAGCGAGGGCTCGTCATCGCGACGGGAGGCGGCGCAATTCTTCGAGAAGAGAACATCTATGCTCTCAAACAAAACAGCCTCATGATCCATATCAAGCGCCCTTTGGAAGAGCTTGCTATGAACGGCAGACCGCTGTCAAAGGACATCGAAACACTCCGCAAGATGGAAGCTGTACGCATGCCGATCTATGAAGCTGCCGCTGATATGACGATCGATAATTCATGATCAAAAGGGCGACCCGTGTGACAATTTGTTCATGGTCGCCCTTGAAATACATCATTTCATTATGTTATTATATACGAGTCGTGCCCCATTAGTTAAATGGATATAACAAGCCCCTCCTAAGGGTTAGTTACTGGTTCGATTCCGGTATGGGGTGCCAACATGTAGAAATCTGCAAATCATGCAGATTTCTTTTATTTTAGCAGCTTCGAGTAATACTTGTCTGCCTGATAAAGCGCTGCCACAGGATTATGTGCAAGGACCCTATCCTTAGTCACCAGCGTTGTGCAAAGTGCCTCTGAATGTTTATAAAACAGACTGTCATGTCCTACGCACAGACCGATCACCATATTAAGGTCCGTTCCCTCTTTATTCAACACTTCGGCCTGCATTATAGGATTGCACATGTTTACACCAACGGTCTCATGTGCTTTATCTATGCCGACAGAAACTTTTGGCTGAGCACCTATCTTACATGCGGCTCCCACGACTTCAAATCCACGGTTTCTGAATATCTTAGCAGCCATACGCGCTTCCCAGAGGAGCCCGACACATGTAGCGATCCCCAGTTTCTTTGCGCCTATCTTAGATGCGAACTCGCAAATCTCTTCAACACGAGTCATCTTACAGTAGTTTTCGAACTCCACATCA
>JAZQGZ010000062.1:0-7716 GCA_045540255.1 Oscillospiraceae bacterium
CCACCCGCTACGAGCTCCACACCCGTCTTGAGGGTATGCCCAAGCACACAAAGGTATGCCACGGCGATTTCAACCCCTCCAACATTATCGTCAAGGAGGACGGCACTCCCTATATCCTCGACTGGTCCCACGTTACACAGGGCAACGCCTCCGCAGATGTGGCAAGAACATACCTGCTGTTCAATCTGGCAGGTCAGGCTGAGCTTGCTTACGAGTACCTCAATCTGTACAGCAAGAAGAGCGACACCGCAAAGCAGTACATCCAGAAGTGGATGCCCATCGTTGCCGCTTCCCAGTCCGTAAAGGGCAAGCCCGAGGAGCGTGACTTCCTGCTTAGCTGGGTAAATGTAGTTGAGTACGAATAATAAAACGAAATAAAAGCATATCCGCCCCCGATACTTCGGAGGCGGATCTTTTATTATAAGGCTGTTTTATCCGAGGGGATATACTGTGCCGTTTACGTAGAATGACTCGATAGTTGAAAGGTCGACTGCCATGGATGGACCTGAATAGCCCTCTCTGTATGCGAGGTCGTAGTACATGACATTTTCGCCATATTCGTTGATCTGGTTGTTGACACGGTCAATTATTACAGGTATTTTTGTGCCATCTTTTCTGAGGAGATACGTATCATTCTGGGGGTCGAAATGAATTAATGAAATCTCATAATCATCGAAATTTATATCGTCTGTATCATAATCAATTCTGGCGAGTCCGCCTTTTGCTTCAAAAGTCAATTCCAAAAACTCAGCTTCCAATGGGACGTATTCGCCGCAAACAGTATAAAGTCCACTCTCTTTGGGACGTTCCGATTTGAAGAAGAATAGTGTACACGGCTCGCTTATATCGATCGGCGAAAGCGACATAACAGCTTTCTGCGAGGGGATGTAGTTGAACTCAACGCTCCACTCAAGCTGAAGCAGTGCGATATCGTCCATGCTGTACGCAGTGCCGTTCGAGAGGTCCACCATCATTCCGAAATGATCGCCGACAGTTTTCCAGTAATAGTTTGAGTTCATCATCATCTTGCGGCTTATAGCATCGCTGTAATAGAAGTTGTCGC
Source organism: Oscillospiraceae bacterium (assembly GCA_045540255.1). Taxonomy (GTDB): domain Bacteria; phylum Bacillota; class Clostridia; order Oscillospirales; family Ruminococcaceae; genus CAG-115. The sequence goes on from JAZQGZ010000062.1 coordinate 1,064, forward strand.
CGACAATGGTGATGCGCTTCTCTGTAAGACCGCTTTCATCGCTGAAATCCGTCTTTGAAGCCGCCATATCAAAGGTCATCAATATGTTTCCGTCCTCGGTGAGGGTCATTTTGCTTGCACCCATATTGAATTCCTTTGCGAAGCCGTCGTCAGTGTCGTACTTCCACATTACGCTTCCGAGGAGATCATAGGTGCTGGACTGAGTGATAACAGGAGCGCCATCCTTTCGGGATATCTCAACAGTAGCAACCGCACTGGACAAAGAGCCTGTGATACCTTTAAGCTCCACGTTGTAAGCGTCATCGGAGCAGGTCACCTGCACATCACGTGCGTCACCGATAAGCTCGATGCCTGTCTGCTGATCCTCTGCAAGCACAACGTTACCGAAGACCTCATTAAAATCCAGCCAGCCTGCCGCCGCTGCTCCTGTAACGCCCGCCGCAAGCACTCCCACAGCCGCACACGCCGCAATTATGGGCTTCTTAAAGCTTCTTTTTGATGTCTTGTTTTCCATGTTTTCCGCCTTTCTGAGCGCTCCGAAAAGCACCTCGTCGTCGCTCATATCGGAGGTTATATTATCGAAAAGCCTGTTGTATTCCGTTCTCATTACATCTCCTCCTTTGAGAGCATCTTCCTGAGCATGGCACGGGCACGGGCGAGCCTTGTCCTCACCGTCGCAGACGGAGCTCTGCGAAGCTTCGCTATCTCCTTTACGGAGTAGCCCTCGTAATAATAGAGGTACAGCACTGCGCTGTACTCGGGCTTCATATCCCTTATTATCCCGAGCAGGTCGCTCTGCTCCTCCGTCTGTACGGGGATATCGGTACAAAGCTCCACTCTGCTCCTGTGCCATGCCGATCTCAGCATATCCTTGGAAAGGTTGACAGTGACCCGTATCAGCCACGCCTTGACGTTCTCGCCGCTGTCGAAGCTGCCGTTATATACATACAGCCGCATAAATGCGTCCTGTGTGATATCGTCGGCGTCCTCACGGTTCTTTACGTAGCTGTACGCAAGTCGGAATACAGTAGCCCTGTAAAGGCGTATGTATCCCTCAAGCTGCTGCTCGGTCATGCTGTCACCCCCCAGGACTTCAAAAAGCGCTTTTGCATATAAGACGAATTAAAGGCGGAAAATGTTTCATTTCCCGAAAAAAATGTATCGAAAAAACGACGGAAGCCTTGCTCCCGCCGTTTGTAGTGTATCTTATGCCACCCCGAGGAATTCCTCAAGGGAAAGTCCGCTGTCGAATACCAGCTTTGCGGTGCTCTTTCCGAGATAGCGCACGTGCCACGGCTCGTAGATATAGCCTGTGATATCCGTTTTATCCTCGGGATAGCGGATGATGAAGCCGTATTTATAGCAGTTTTCGGCGAGCCACTGACCCTCCGCTGTGTCGGCGTAGGACTCCTCCAGCGAGGTTATGTCCATAGCAAGGCCCGTCTGATGCTCCGAGTGTCCCGGAAGTGCCGAATAGGTCAGCGCATTCTCGTAGCTGTCAATGCTGCACCAGTAGTTGAAGGTGCTCTCCTGCTTCTCGTAGGAGCGGTAGCCGCTGACTATCGACATTGGATAGCCCGAGCTGTCCTTCATCTCAATATAAGCATCGTAGGTGGTGGGGTCTATACCGTCGCCGTAAGTCTTAGGGAGCGCATACTCCTTATTCACCAGCAGCACGCCGCCGACATAAGTTACTCCGTCCTTTTCAACAGGCTGGGGGGCTGTCAGCTTTGCCGTCACCGTTCCGTAGCACAGGATATCGCTGAACAGATCATTTACTTTTATACAGCCATCGCCGTTTATTACGCCGCTCTCCTCTACAAGGAGGTTGCCGTCAAGGGAGACCGTGCCGCTTTCTGTTATCTCAACGGTGCCGTAGCAGTCAAGACAGCTTCCGTTTTCGATGTACATATCGCCGTTTACAATAAGCGTGCCGCCCTCCAGCACATCAAATCCGCCCTTAAGTATAAGCTGTTTGCCCTCGGCTATCTCGTACACCTCGCCCTCGTTTATGCAGAGGGTGTCGTCCTCGCCTATGATAAGCTCACTGCTTTCCACCTGTGAGGTGTCCGAAGTATCGCTCTCCGAGGTGCCCACCGAAACATCCGAGCTGTTCTCCGAGGTAAGCGAGCTGTTGTTTCCCGAGCCCTGTGTCGGGATAGGCTTTGCGCAGGCACTGAGGCTAGTCAATGCAAGCACAGCAAGTGCGAGCGCTTTTGATACTTTTGATGTCATTTGTTTACTCCATTTTCATAAAACTGTCACGCAACGCCGAGGAATTCCTCCAGTGTAAGTCCGCTGTCGTATACCATCTTTGCAATATCCGTACCGAGATAGCGGATGTGCCACGGCTCGTAGATGTATCCCGTTATATCGGTCTTGCCCTTGGGATAGCGGATGATAAATCCATATTTGTGACAGTTTGCCGCAAGCCATTTGCCCTCCGCTGTATTTGCATAGGTCTGGCTGAGGGAGGTTATATCCATCGCAAGGCCTGTCTGATGCTCCGAATGACCAGGCAGTGCGGAATAGGTGACCGCCTTGTCATAGCCATCGATATTGCACCAGTAATCAAATGTGCTCTGCTGCTTCTGATAGGAACGAAAGCCGCTGACTATCGACATATTGTAGCCCGAGGCTTTTTTCATCTTGGTATAGGCATTGTAAGCCTCATCGGTAAGGCCGCTGCCGTAATTCTCGGGGAGGGAATACTGCTTATTGACGATAAGTATGCCGCCCACATAAGTTGCACCGTTCATCCTGACGGGCTTCGGCGCAACGAGCTTTGCTGTGATCTTTCCGCGATAACGGATATCGCTGAAAGAATCGTTGACACAGACCTTGCCCCTGCCATTTATATTGCCCGTGGCATTTACCCAAAGCCTGCCGTCAAGCTTAACCGAGCCACTGCTCAGTATCTTTATCTTTCCGCTGCAGCTTAACAGCGAGCTGTCGCTGATAACGATATTTCCTTTAACGTACACTGCGGCACCTTGTGCTACTTTCATATCGCCTTTCAGCGTAAGAGTAGCACCTGTTTCCACATAAAGGACGCCACCGTTGCGCACATAAAGTGTTTTGCCCTCATCCACAACAAGATCTTTCTTTATCGTTCTCGCTGATGTGATATTTGTGACAGACTTTGTGCTCAGCTTTGAAAGCAGGGTGCTTTTCGCCGCCGAAGCAGATACTGTAATTCCAAGCATACATACGACTGCAAGCACCAATGCCGTTATTCCTGATATCAGTTTCACAGATACACCTCCTTATAATATAAAACAATGCCAAAACATAAAAGTTGCTATTTATAGATAAAATTATATCACTGTGGAAAGGAAAAGTCAACGCTTAAAACGGGTTTGACATATTCTTCATTATGTGATAAAATATACGTCACAGCACTACAAATTCAAGGAGCGGAATATGATAACGGTACGCGAATATCTGCCCACAGACCTCAGGGCGATGATGGAGATATGGAATGAGATAGTAGAGCAAGGCGAGGCTTTCCCGCAGGAGCTTCCCCTCACGCTCGACGGTGCCGCGGGGTTTTTCGGCACACAGAGCCGCAGTGCAGTTGCGGTAGATGACAACGGAGAGATAGCGGGACTTTACATACTGCATCCAAACAACATCGGCAGATGCGGCCACATCGCCAATGCAAGCTACGCGGTAAAAAGCGGCCGCAGAGGTCAGCACATAGGCGAGGCACTGGTATCCCACTGCATAAAAAGCTGTAAGGAGCTGGGCTTCGGGATACTTCAGTTCAACGCGGTGGTCAGCACGAACGAAGCGGCGCTCAAGCTTTACAAAAAGCTGGGCTTTACACAGCTCGGAGTTATACCAAAAGGCTTCCGCAAAAAGGATGGAACATTTGAGGATATCATACCTCACTATATCGCTATAACCTGATCTCAGACACAAAAAAAGCCGGACGCTTGATCCGGCTTCAGCTTGTGAAAAACTATGTTTTGCCCGCAGAGCGGGCATTTTTGATAACTTTTTTGACCGAATTCACTTCGGTCAAAAAACACTTCTATCCGCACAACTGTACTAGTCATGGCTTCGCCACGACTATGACGCGGGCAGTGCGGATGCTTCGGCGGAAAAGTCCCAACGGGACTTTTTCGACGGTCTCAAGCCGGACGCTTGGTCCGGCTTTTAGTTATTCTATGTAGAAATTACAGGGACTTGATGATCTCGCCCATCATGTTGGGTGTAGCGCCGATAGCATTGGACTCATCAGTGTCGATGTGCATAGCGTCAGCGAACTTGTCGCTTACTCTTACTACAACATCACCGAGGATAGCGGTTCTGCCGTTTGTGGTGCACTTTACCCATACGATATCCTTGTTGTTGATGCCAAGCTTCTCTGCTGTCTCGGGGATCATGTGGATGTGACGCTGTGCAACGATAACGCCCTCCTTGATCTCAACCTCGCCTGCGGGGCCACGGAGAATACAGCCGGGAGTGTTTGCAACATCGCCGCTCTCACGAACATCGATACCAAGGCCGATGGAACGAGCATCGGTAGCGGAAAGCTCAACCTGGTCTGCGGGACGAACGGGACCGAGGATGCTTACATTTGCAAGCTCCTTCTTGGGGCCTACTACTGTGATACGCTCTTCGCAAGCGAACTGACCGGGCTGGGAAAGATCCTTCTTCTTTGTCAGCTCGTGACCCTTGCCGAACAGGATCTCAAGTGTTTCCTGTGTAACGTGTACGTGTCTTGCGGATGTCTCGATAAGAATTTCTGCCATTTTTTATGTCCTCCGAATATGATTTTTCGCCGTTTTTCGATTGTTACGGCATTAACATTCTTATTATACTACTTTTTATTGAAAAAATCAAGACAATTACGGAAATAGTTGTGGATTTTAATACAACCGTCTGTCATTAAGACCTATTCTCACTTTGGTTAAGTTTTTCTAAACAAATACGCTGTGGACAAATCAAGAGAATTCGGGTATTATTATAACAGGAGCTCCACTAAACATACGGAGGATAATACTATGCTTAAACTTGGTGAAAACCTAAAAAAACACAGAACAAACCGTGAGCTGACGCAGGAACAGCTTGCGGATGTTCTCGGTGTATCGGCACAGGCTGTGAGCCGCTGGGAGAATGGTACGACTTATCCTGATATAACACTGCTGCCGACTATTGCGAGTTATTTTGAAATTACACTTGATGAGCTTATGGGAATGCAGGATTTTAAAAGCGAAGAACAAATTAAAGAATTGCTTGCTAAAATTGATGAAAACAGTAATAAGGGCTTGATTTATGAGAATATTCTGCTCTTAAGAGAGGCGGTAAAAACTTATCCCACAAATTATCAGCTGCAATTCAGGCTTGTAAATCAGCTTACATTTTGTCAATTTAAAAACGGGCAAGGCTTATCAGAGGAAGAACAAAACGATCTTAATCGGGAAGCAGTCGAGATAGGAAACCGTATTCTATCACGCTGTAACGACGGTGAGATAATCCACCGCACAACGCAGCAGCTGTGTTATATCTATTCAAGGCTTGGTGAAACGGAAAAAGCTATTGAATATGCGAAAAAGCTCCCTGATATAGGTGCTTGCAGCACGGTAATTCTCGGCGATATATATGAGGGGAAACAGCAGAAGTTGCACCTGCAGCAAGCAGTTAAGTATTATACAAGCATATTCTGGTGTGATTTAAGGAATATGGCAGACCTTGAATATAAAGACGAAACAATGACTACAGCCGAAAGAATTGCAATACTGAAAAAAGCACTTGAACTTCTTGACCTCGTATATGAGGATGGTGATTATTTGAATTTCAGTGATACAGTTTCGGTCACACACCGCTATATTGCGGCTATGGCTATGCTTGAGAATGATTATGAGCTTGCCTTGTCAAGCCTTGAAAAAGCGGCGGAATTTGCGATAATGTCCGATACTCTATCCGATAAGGAAAAGCATACATCACTGCTTGTAAATCAAATCGAATATGTTGCAGTTAATATGATGAAAAACTATGATTTTACTGACTGTAAGGCGCTTTATGACAAATTGCAGCAGGATAGATATAACGCTATTCGTGATGACAAGCGGTTTATAGCTGTTCTCGAAAAAATCAAACCGTATTGCTAAAATTATCAGAACGGTTATTCACCGGCTACAAATTGGCTACATCATTTCTAATCAAATATACAAAAACAGGACAGCAACCATAAGAATTGCTGTCCTGTTAAATTTTGTGTGATATCAGCTCAAAACCGCTTGGTTATTACTCTTCCGAAACAGATTTCGGTATCAAAACGGTATCAGTGAGCTGTTCAAAGTGTCTTAAATCGCTTTGTTATGCGGTTTGTTTGAGTGTTTTAATTATTCCCACTCGTCATCTTGTGGATTTGCACACAGTTGAAATGGTATTACATAGCCGTTTGGTTTATTCAGATTATACGCAATATTTCTTTTGGCAACGGGAATGTTGCCAAATTGTTGCCACGCTTTATACCCATATCCGAAAAATCGGCGGAGAAAAAATTCGTTATTCTTTTCCAGCAAGTGATACTTAGCCCTGCCTAACAGTTCAACTGGCTTTGATGTTTGGATACAAGGGTGGATGTAAAAGGTCGTGCTCCTTTTGGAACGATTAAATTATACCTCAAAGTTCACCAAAAG
>JAZQGZ010000063.1:0-48000 GCA_045540255.1 Oscillospiraceae bacterium
CTCTCTGATATATCCGCAAGACCTACTGTTTCTTATCACAGCTTTTCGTATTCAATTAAGGATAGTATAGCATGAAAATGCGCTGTTGTCAAGCGGCAAAATGCTGTTATCTGCGTTTATACGAACGGATATACGGAATATCCGAAGGCTTTGCAGGGCGCTTTGCGCAATATGAACAAAAAGGATCGCCGCATCGGCTTTCAAGCCACCTGTCACACTCCATGCAGAACGACGCATCAAATTCATCACACATATATACCGATTCCTCGCCGCAATATGGACATTTTTCTTCAATGCCGTACAGATCATCTCTTTCATAGCTATTCATAATGCACCTCTCATTTCAGGCAACACGATCCAAAGGAATAACAAAAAAGCCTCATCTTTCGATAAGGCTTTTTTGTTGGTGGGAGCGGGTGGATTCGGACCACCGAAGCGAAACGCAACAGATTTACAGTCTGCCCCCTTTGGCCACTCGGGAACGCTCCCATACATATTAAGTTGTTAAGAAAAAATTGGAGCTGGTGGACGGACTCGAACCCCCGACCTGCTGATTACAAATCAGCTGCTCTACCAACTGAGCTACACCAGCTTATTGAATTCTGTCGTTCCCTGACGACTAGTATATTATATCACAAGCTTTTATGTTTGTCAAGCATTTTTTAAAAAATTTTTAAAAATATTTTTTTGCCGCGTATAAAGCCAAAAAAACGCCGCAAAGAAAAACTCTGCGGCGCACTTTTTTGTAGAAATTACTTAAGGATCTCGAACTTGCCGATAACGGGCAGGGGCTTCATCTCGCCCTGAGCAGCATTAACGATACCCAGGATCATGAGAACCAGCATACCAAGGCTTACAATGCCGGAAACAGCTGCTGCAAGGAAACCACCAATAACAGGTATAAAAGACAGAACAACGCCAACAACGCCCATAGCAACACCGGCGATAATACCAGCGATCAGTAATACAAGACCCTGATTTGCGTGGTAGCGGGCAAACTGAGTCTTACCTGCAAGAATCGGAACCAGTACCAGTATACCGATATATGCGAGAACACCATAAATCTTATCGTTAGAATCCATGAAAAATTACCTCCTGTAGGGGATTTTAATATAATAGGCGGTGCCACAAACCGTCTATATCTAAGATATACCAAAAAACAACTTTTGTCAACACAATAGCACAAATTTATACGAAAAAGTCAAAAATCTCTTTTTTGGACGAGATTATATCATTAAATCTATCCAAATATTCATACGGGAATTTATGATTTGATATCCTGTGTATACTTCCCCTCTTAGTGTCAACAAGCTTGGTGCAGGCTCCTGCACCCACCGCAAGGATGGTCTGCAGCTCCTCCATTATGTACATATTATAAAGGCTCTCTGTATCGGGCAGGGCGTAACCCGTGTTCTCCTGATTGTCTGCGGTATTCTTCTGGCGATACAGATAATACGGCGCATAACCATCACTCTGAAGCGTACTGTGAGTATAATCGATCATCTTAGCCACGTCGTCCGAGCCTCTGACATCACGCTCATGGAAAAGCGTTGCCGCACGTTTCAGTGAAAGGCTGTGAACCGTGATATTCTCGGGCGAAAGCCCCCTCACACGATCAAGGCTGTATCTGAAGCCCTCAAAGTCATCTGTAGGAAGCCCTGCGATAAGATCCATATTTATGCAGCGGAAGCCGACTTCCCTCGCAAGGGCATAGGCTGCCTCTGTCTGCTCCGAAGTATGACGCCTGTCTATCGCTTCAAGTACACTGTCCCGCATAGTCTGGGGATTTACGGATATTCTGTCCGCGCCCGCTTCTTTTATCGCGATAAGCTTTTCCTTTGTGATAGTATCCGGTCTGCCTGCTTCCACGGTGAACTCTCTCACGTGGCTTCGGTCGAACTTATCCAGTGCCGCAAACAGCCGCCTGAGCTGCTCCGCAGAAAGCGTAGTAGGTGTTCCTCCGCCGAAATATATCGTATCAAGCTGAAGCCCGAGCTGCTTTGCGATCTCCGCCGTCTGCGACATCTCCTTGATAAGGCACCCGATATACTCCTCCATGCGCGCCGCTGCCTTGTCCACCGAATGAGACACAAAACTGCAATAGCTGCACCTTGTAGGGCAGAACGGTATGGAAACATACAGGCTGAAGGAGTTTTTGGGTATTGCCTCTATCATAGGGTGCTGCACCCTGTTGATAAGCCGCGCAAGTTCTACCTTGCGGTTGGATATCATCAGCTTTTCCTCCGCCTCCGCGTCGCTCAGCCCCGAGATCACCTTTACAGGACGCACTCCCGTAAGTATTCCCCAGGGCATATCACTGCCCGTGTATTCTCTCAGCAGCTTGAACAGCAGCACAGACATTATACGCTCCTGTTCCTTTTCGGGAGTATCTTTTGCCACATCCAAAGAAAAACAATAACGCTCAGCCCCCGCATAAAGCTCCACCGAAAGGATGTATTTATCCCCCTTTTCGATACGCTCTGTAAGGCAGTAATCGCCCTGTGCTTCCTCCTTATCAAAGGAGAGTGTTATCTTCAGCGGCGAGAAAAAACTACGGAATAACCGCTCTATCTCATATTGAAATTTATGATTATGGAATATCAGTGTCATTGTCGTCCTCACTTATTTTGCAGTGCCCATAAGTACCGCACCTGCGAATATCCACAGCAGCCACGGCAGCACAGAAAAGAATATGTATTTCACCATGCCGACCCTGCCACCAAGCTTTTTGTAGCCCAATATGTTCACAACTATCGCAGCCACTGCCGAAACAGCTATGAGTACCACCGCGACCGCAAGTCCCGCCGACTTATTCAGCGATATTGCACCAAGCATGACGAACATAGCCACAAAAAAGTTGCAGGCAGCCACTCCCGATGACGGTGTTAGCCTTCTCACAGTGTTTCTCCTTTCGGCTTACAGATAGGGATTATAGTCCTTTTCAAAGGACAGTGTCGTATGGTCGCCGTGACCCGAATATATCTTGTAATCGCCCTCAAGCGCTGCTATCTTGTCAAGAGAACGGCGCATAGCCGCTCCGCTTGCGGAATAGCCGTCCGTCCTGCCGATGGAGCCGCAGAATATCGTATCTCCTGCAAAGATCACATCATCACAGAACAGCAGACAACTGCCCGCCGTGTGCCCCGGAGTGCCCATGGCACGGAATTTTATTCCGCACACCTCAAACTCGTCACCATCTGCAAAGCCGCGGTCCAGTCTGACAGGCTCAAAGGGAGTGAACGGCATGAAATCCGCCCAGCTCTTTGCGGCACTAAGGAACATCTCCTCATCGCCCTTGGCACCGATGACCTCGCAGCCCGTCTGTCTTACAAGCTCCGGCACGCCGGCAAAGTGGTCGAAATGCCCGTGGGTGAGTATTATCGTTCCAAGGGTAAGCTCCTTACTTTCAAGAAACACCAACACCTCGCTACTGCTTGCGGGGTCAATCACCACCGCCTTGTTATCCTCGCCCTCGAGGACGTAGCAATTAGTGTGAAGCGCCCCGAGGGGAAATTCGTATATTTTCATAGGTTCTCCTTTTGAAAGTCGGATTAAATCAGGAATTAGGAGTGAGGAATGAGGAATTATTGTATCCGACTTCGTCGGATGGATTAAAATACGGCTACGCCGTAACATTTCATTAAGCCACCCTGTAATTCCCATTCCTAACTTATTATTTCACTTCTTAGTCAGCTTTGCGCCGCCCCTCGTTCTATTATAAGAATCCGTAGCATTGAAAGCCTCAATAAGCTTCTTCTCCATATCGTTCAGCTTCTTCACCTTGCAGGGGATGATGCGCACATAAGCCTCCATGCCGTACTTGATATCGGCATAGACATCACCCTTACCCTTGCCGCAGAAGTGATTGTGTACTCTCTGACACACATTCACCGACTGTCCGATATAGATGTTGTCATAATTCTTAAAAGACCCGAAAAAGACTCTTTTAGAAAATATCATTATGACATAGCAGCCCGAAAAGTCATTATACTTATAGCCTGTGCGGCTGCCATCCTCTGTCTGGGTGCGCCAGTTCTCCTCAAATTCGGTGTAGTGGATGAACTTTCCGGAGCGTATTCTTTTGCGCAGCCGTGCGTTTGTTGCACGCCTGCCGCTGCGTACAGATATCCACAATATCACCAGCAATACAAGCGCAATTAGCAGAAGCATCTGCTGCTGAGTAAGCTCCATTACTGCTTTCCTGTTCTCTCCACCGAGATAACGCCCGGAATCTTCTTGAGCTTTACCATAAGGTTTGTAAGCTGCTCCATGCCAGCTACCTCGATAGTCACCACAAGGCTTGCGTTGCCGTTTTTCAGCTGATGTGCATTCATCTCATAGATCGGGATACGGTTGCCTGCTATCGCCACCGAAACATCCGCGATCATCGCGGTTCTGTCCTCGGTTATGATATCAATAGTAGCACGGTAAGTCGAGTCATCCACGCCTGCCCAGCTTGCCTTTATCCAGCGCTCCTTGTTCTCGTCGCTCTCCATGTTGTTGATGACGTTTATACAATCAAGCTTGTGTATTGAAACGCCGAAGCCACGGGTCACGAATCCGATAACGGGATCACCGGGAAGCGGATTGCAGCACTGCGCAAATTTAACAAGGCAGTTATCCACGCCCTCAATGATGATACCCTTTTTACGGCTGCGGCGGGTATTTGCCTCCATATCCTCAAAAGGCTTGGGATTGAGTGCCGCCTGTTCTTTCTGCTGACGTATCTGGGTCTCTTTGATACGCTGGATCATCTTTGAAAGGGATACTCCGCCGTAGCCTACTGCGGCATAAAGATCCTCCACTGTATCCAGCCTCTGACGCTGTGCTATCTCCTGCAGCATATCCTGCTCGGGGATTATTCCGTTGCGCCTGAACTCATGCTCAAGGTCCATCTTACCGCGCTCGATATTCTCCTCACGGCGTTCTTTCTTGAACCAGGAGCGTATCTTGCTTTTTGCCGAGGTGGTCTTTGCTATCTCAAGCCAGTTGCGGTTGGGTCCGTAGTTTGCAGAGTTTGATGTTAGTATCTCAACAATGTCGCCCGTCTTTATTACATAGTCAAAGGAGACCATTCTGCCTCCGACCTTTGCGCCTGTCATCTTATTTCCCACCTGTGTATGGATGGCGTAGGCGAAGTCGATGACCGTGGAGCCGAGGGGCAGTGCAAATACGTCGCCCTTGGGAGTGAATGCGTAGACCTCATCGGGAGCGAGGTCCGTTTTGATAGCATCCGCTATCTGCTCCACATCGTCAGCCTCCTGCTGACGTTCAAGTATCTGTCTGATCCAGTCGAAACGCTGCTCTCCCGCAACGCTCTTGTTTATACCTGCTTTATACTTCCAGTGTGCAGCGACACCGTACTGTGCGGTGTTGTGCATCTCCACCGTTCTTATCTGCACCTCAAAGGGGATGCCCTCCCTGCCGATAACGGTGGTGTGCAGCGACTGGTAACGGTTGGGCTTCGGCGTCGCGATATAGTCCTTGAAGCGGTACGGAATAGGGCGAAACATATCGTGGATAACACCGAGGACGTTATAGCACTCGATGACAGACTGCACGATAACACGCACCGCATAGATATCGTATATCTCGTCAAAGGGCTTGTTCTTTACATAGACCTTTTTATAGATACTGTATGCGGACTTTACCCTGCCCTCGATGAAAGGCTCGGGCTTTATGTCCGTGATACGCTCTCTTATGCGGCTCTTGATGGTATCGATGAAGCGGTCACGCTCCTCCTTGTGGAGATCCATAAGGCGCTCTATCTCCTTGCAGCCATAAGGGTCAAGGTAGTGGATGGCAATGTCCTCCATCTCCTCCTTGACGTCGCTCATACCGAGTCGGTGAGCGATAGGCGCATAGAAGTTCATAGTTTCAAGGGAGGTCTTGCGCTGCTTGTGAGGAGGTCTTGCGTCAAGGGTGCGCATATTGTGCAGTCTGTCCGCAAGCTTGATGATTATTACACGGATGTCCTTGGACATCGCCATAAGTATCTTACGTATATTCTCTGCCTGCTGCTCCTCCTTGCTGTTGAGGGGCACCTGACCGATCTTTGTAACACCATCTACCATAAGTGCCACGTCATCGCCGAACTTCTTGCGTATCTCCTCAAGAGAGATATCGGTATCCTCCACCACATCATGCAGCAGTGCCGCAACGATGGTGTCGGTGTCCATGCAGTAATCCAGCAGTATCGAAGCCACCGCCAGTGGATGGGAGATATAAGGGTCTCCTGAGGAGCGCACCTGTCCCTGATGCGCCTCGTCCGCAAGCCGATAGGCTTTCGTTATCTTCTCCACATCATACTGCTTATCAACTGAATTCAGCCTCTCGACAAGCTGTTCTATGGTAGTACATGGCATAATGAATATCCCTTTCTGTTACCTTTGATTAATTGTCATACCAACTGAGCCTTAAGCTCTGCCAGAAGTCCCTGTGAGAAAAGATCCTTCTTTTCCCCCGCAGGAATCACGGTGCTGCGCTCTGCCCCCGGAGCAAGCGAGATCATCCCCGCCTCGGCAAAAGCGTCCAGTGCGATGCGAAGCATACAATAATTGATATTGCCGCCGTATACGCACATATCCTCGGCAGACATACGTCCGCCGTCCTTTCTGACCATATCGTAAATACCCTTGAGTGCCTCGCGGTCGGGTATCACTCTGGGAGCAAGGCGGCTATCGCAGCCCTCTCCTCTTATAAGCTCCTCATAAACTCGTGCTGCGGCAAAGAACCTGTCCTCGTTGAAATCCGAGGGGCGCAGCTCCTGTACCTTAAGCGTCACGGATGTGTTTCCGTTATATTCGTTAAGCTCTGCGACAGCCATGATATCAACTCTGTCGCCCACCTGCGCATAGAACTCCGCAAATGGTATCCTGAAGCAAAGTGCCTTAAGCACCGCACCACCCGATTCTGCCTCGAAGCTTGTGAACCTGCCGTCCTTAAGCGCACGTTTTGAACGCACCGTACAGTTCTTAATAAGGAACACAGGCTGCCTGTTGCCCTCGCCGAAAGGCTCAAGCCTTGACAGAAGCTCTATATTATCCTTTGTGAGCTGTGCGCAGGATACCTCCATATCCGCACTTGCGGTGTATACAGGCATCTTTGGATAGCAGCGGCGGCAATACTCGTTCACCTTTTCAATAAAGTCGTCTATCCTTTCGGCAGGAAGTGAAAATCCTCCAGCCTTTGGATGTCCGCCGTATTTCGTCAGTATATCACTGCAATTCTCCAGCAGTTTATGTATCGAAAAACCGTCAATGCCTCTCGCCGAGCCTCTGCCCTCGCCGTTCTCTGTTCCGATGACAAGCACGGGCTTGCCGTATCTCTCAAGCAGCTTTGCGCTTACTATTCCAAGTATGCCGTGATGCCACCCCTCACCTGAAACCACTATAACACGCTGAGATAGTATGGACGGATGCTCCGTAAGCTTTGCTGTAACCTCGTCATAGACAGTGCTCTCCGCACTGCGGCGCTCGGTATTGAGCTGCTCAAGCTCCTCCGCCAGCAGCATGGCCGTATCGGGCTGATCTGCCAGCAGCAGCCTTGCCGCCTTGTCTGCGTGCGCCATACGTCCTGCGGCATTTATACGGGGGCTTATGTAATAAGCGACAGAGTTTGCCGTAATGCCCTCGGGAGATACTCCCGCAGTCTTAAGCAGACGTTCCAGTCCGATGTTCTGACAACTCTGTATGTTTTCAAGTCCTCTGCGAACGATATATCGGTTTTCGCCTGTAAGGGGCATCACATCTCCGATAGTACCTATTGCAGCAAGCTCTGCATACTGCTCCAGCACAAATTCCTCGTCCTCTTCAAGCGCACAAAGCAGCTTCAGCACAACGCCTGCACCGCAAAGCTCTTTACAAGGCGAACTGTCATCCGCACGATGAGGGTCCACACAGGCAGCGCACACAGGAATGTCCTGCGGTGGCTGGTGGTGGTCGGTGATAACAAGGTCTATACCCTGCTCCCGCAGGAATTCCGCTTCCTCTATGGCAGAGATACCGTTATCAACCGTTATTATAAGCTCTGTACCGCCTGCGATTATGCGCCTGAGCGCATCGATATTCATGCCGTAGCCCTCGGCACGGTCGGGGATGTAGAACTCCACCTCGGCGCCCATGGCCTCAAGATAGCTGTAAAGCATAACGGTAGCCGTTACGCCGTCGCAGTCATAGTCGCCGTATACGGTGATCTTCCTGCCCTCGTCAAGGGCGGAACGTATCATCTCCACCGCCGCATCCATATCCTTTAAAAGAAAAGGATCTGTAAGAGAACTGCACGCAAAATATTCCTGTGCCTGCTGTACAGAGTGTATCCCACGGCGCGTAAGCAGACCGCCTAAAAAACCTCCGAACGCCCTTGTCATTTCTGCGTTTTCAGCAGGGATCTCGGGGCATAACCATTTCTTCAAAAACAGATCTCCTTAAAATTTATTCGATAAAGCGCAGCAGCCAGAAACTTGCGCTGTAAAATTCAGTGACCATCTGCCCAAAATCCTCTAAGGCATATTACCACTTATAAAAATATATAATCATTGTACCACAAACAGCGGATTTATACAAGTGTTTTCACCAAAAAGCCCCGCCACGACAGGCGGTTTTGGACCTCTCTACAACACTGTTTGTGCATACTGCACAAGAAAAATCACAAAAACAACACTACTTTTGTTCACACAGTACCTTGCAAAACAAAATACCTTGTGCTATAATTAGTACAACAGGAACAGGAAACGTCAAACACGTATGTTCCGTTTTTTTAGAACAGACTACCTTGCAACACAAAATACCGTGTGTTATAAAGAACGGGAGGAATACATGAATTCTCAGCTTAAACGAGGCACGTTGGAGCTTTGTGTTCTGTCGATACTCAGCGGCAGCGACTGCTACGGATATGAACTTGTAAGCAAGATCTCGGTATGTATGCACGTAACAGAGGGAACGATATACCCACTGATGAAGCGTCTTAAGGATTCTGACACGATAGACTCCTACATAGTAGAGTCGCAGGAGGGTCCACCGAGAAAATACTACAAGATCACCGATACAGGCAGAACAGAACTGGAACGTCTATCAAAAGAATGGTTCGGATTTGTAACCAGTGTGAACAACCTATTGAAAGGGGAAAACAGCTATGACAGCGAAGAATAAGGACGACTTTTTGTTTCAGCTTCATCAGGAGTTGCACAGAATAGGCGTCGAAGATAACGAAGACATTTTTGCGGATTTTGAGGAGCACTTCCTCGCCAGCGCAGAACAGGGCATGACAGAAGAAGAGACCTGCGCAAAGCTTGGAGATGTCAAGGAGATAGCAAGAAGCTACATCGACATCGACAGCACAATGATAAACAGCATCGTAGCAAATGCGATAGAGGACAGCAGACCTCATGTCAGCCTTACAAAGCCGGGACGCTCCACACCCGTGTCGGTTCCCGCCGAGCAGGTATCCCTCCCCGCTGCCGATGCGACAGCAGCAGAGGAGGCCCCCCTCAGAGAGATCACGCCCGAGCACATCGCAGAAGAGCAGCCTGTCGTATCCGCTCCTGAACAGCAGGAAGCTATCAGGCAGATCACTCCCGAGCATATCACGGAAGAGCAGCCCGCCCCCTCTGTAAGTGCGGCGATCGCCACTCCCGCTGAGTCCGTCCACGAAGTAACTCCCGAGCATATAGCAGAGGAAAAGGCCAAACCCAAGCAGACGTTCGATGCGATCCCCGTTTCCCCCACTCATACAGGCTACTGCGGAACAAGCAGCACAAAAGACCCCCACAAGGCAGAGATACCGCCCCAGCCCAAAAGCACCAAGGGCGGGTTCGAGTGGAGTAACATCAAAGGCAGAAAGGCTGATATCAACGTCGGCAAGCTGGTAGTACAACTGGTACTTGATGTCTGCATCTACTCATGGGCACTCCCCACACTGATAAGCCTTATCCTGGGATTTATCACCACAGTGGTATTCGGAGTAGGCGGAGCAGCCTTGGCCGCGATCTTCGGAGGTTTCACCACATTCCATTTCCTTAGCAACATATTCCTCGGCTCCGGTCTTGCGGCCCTCACAGTGCTCCTTGCACTGCTGGGTGTGCAGATGATCAAGGGCTTTATCAAAATAGTCAGAGCTATAGTTATCGCCCACATAAAGGCGATATACGATCTGTAAGGAGGTGCCGTGATGCGACATATAGTAGCATTCATGATAATGCTGTGCGTATTCTCTTTTCTTGCATTCGGCATTTCTGTAGCAGTGCTTGGTACCAACTCCCATAACGGTGCTCAGCTCGAATCGCTCAAAAGCATGATCACAAGTATCGATGAGGATTTCAGCCGCATCGAGGTATATTCAACGGCTGCCAATGTCCGCCTGTACCCCACATCTGAGGATAACACCGTTGTCTGCTGCACAAGCGAAAAAACAATGGAATCCGTAGCCGCCTACGTGGATGGCGATACACTTAAGATCGACTGCCATATAAAGGGCGATAACTACTTTGATCTCAATGATTTTTTCAACCTTTTCAATGCCAACAATAACACCGTAGAGATCTATGTTCCCGATAAGACCTACGACATCATAAAAGCACAGGTGAATGCAGGGAACACCGATATAATCGATGTTCCCGCCACCATCGCGGAGCTTACACTGAACGCAGGAAACCTTAATTTCGCACAGCCCGAGGGCTTCAGAAGCGAAGAGCTTGCTGTATATGTAAATGCAGGTAACTGCGATGTATACCGTGCCTCCACTTATAGATATGACATCAGCATGGCGGCAGGCAACATGGATGTATACGGACTCACCGGCGAGGGCAAGCTCCATCTCAGCGCAGGAAACGGTAATGTGAATTACGCCGCACTTAACGGCAACATCGAGATCGATGTCAGCGCAGGAAACCTGGATGTAAACCTGCCCGCAGATGCTTCCGCAGCTATAATATGCGACAAGTCCGCAGGCGATATCGATGTAGAACATGGCATTATCGATGAGAACATGGACGATGGCGGCAAGGTCATCCTCGGCAGCGGAGAATATAATATAAACACTCATATATCCGCAGGAAACCTGGAGATCACAGATGATGTCGACAGCAGCGACGTCCCCTCCTCTCCAAGCAAGATCCCCTCTATTGATACAGGATATGCAACAACAATGATCTCCGGCGTTGCAACAGAACCTGAGGACACCGCAACAGAGATACTCGATGTGGTAAGCAGCGCCCTCAACGAAGCTGATATAGAGATATCCGCCGCCCTCGACGAAGTGGACAGAGAGCTGGAAAACGCCATTAACGGCATCCGGTAACAGAACTAACTGAACGTAATAAAGCATACCCCGAAGAGGGCTGCACAAAAAAGAATGCAGCGCAGCCCTCTACCACGGGTGCGCTCAAAATAAACCCATATTTTTACTGAAATTCAATTTTTGTACTTTTGAAAGGAGTATTTTATCATGGAAAAGCAGATCTACAGATTTAACGCAAGCACTATCGAAACAGTTGAGGTAAGCTCCCTCGGTGCAAAGATCATCATGAAGAACCACGACTCAGATGAGATCTACGCAGAATATGACAACCCCAAGGACTCTCCTGAGTTCTGCGCGGTGCTCAGCGGTACTACACTCACCTTCAAGGAGAAGCTCTCCTTCAGCATCTTCGGTGCAAAGCCCACAGAGGGCTACACCATAACTGTAATGGTACCCAAAAAACTGTTCAGCAAGATCAAAGTGAATACCGCAAGCGGCGGAGCTGAGATCAACGACATCACGGCCACAGACTTCGATCTGAACACGGCATCGGGCAACATCAACATCAATTCTTTCTTTGAAAGCGTAAAGATCCAGTCCGCATCCGGCAATATCGTACTCACAGGCACCGAGGAAAAGACAGCAAAATCCGTTACTGTATGCACAGTTTCCGGTAGCGCAGATATCAGCAGCTATAAGGCTGAGGAGTTCAGCGTACATTCTGTTTCAGGTGTAACCACCTACAACGGTGCAACAGGCAAGGGAAAGATCGCAGTAACCTCGGGCAGCGTGAATGTAAATTACGCCGAGTGGAACAACGATCTTGACATCAGTGCTATCAGCGGCACCATCAATATCACCCTCCCCGAGAACTCCGGCGCAGATATCAAATTCGACGGTGTTTCCGGAAATCTTCGTACAGATATCGGCATGGCAAAAGGTCAGAGCATGAATCTCGGCAAGGGTACTTCGGGTGTTATCGGTGGCGAGAACTGCCATAAGGTAAGCATCTCCCTCACCAGCGGTAATGTAAATATAATGCAGCAGTGATACGCTGAAAATATTCCCCGATACGGTTCCGCCACAGTTCCGTACAGGGGTTGATATATGATCGTCCCGTAGTGCCTGTGATGACGACAGCCTGCGGGGCGGTATTGCCTGATGATGCAGAACAAAAGACAAAGCAGACGCAGAGGTGTAATATGGATTTTTTGATTGAATTTTTAATCGAACTGATCGCAGAAGGAACCATAGAATTAAGCAAAAGCATAAGGGTTCCGAAATATATCAGATATCCGCTTATCGTGATCATAGCGTTGCTTTTTATCGGTATAATCGGAATAGTCCTGCTGGCAGGTATCGCATCATTTGAACAAAATATCGTTTTAAGCATAGTGCTTATCGCGCTTGCCCTGCTGATGCTACTCGCAGGTGTTTCCAAGTTCAGAAAAACATATCTGACAAAAAAGAACAACCAATAGACATCCGTATTAATTTTCGACCGATACAGCTCCGTTCAAGAATCAACACAGGACCGCCTTGCAGTAACTGAGATAACAACAGTCTGCGGGGCGGTCGTTATTTTAAAGTATATGTTATTCTGTCATTACCACAACAGGAAGTTTTTATGAAAAAATCAAATCAGACTTGCAAAACAGTATAAAGTATGATAGAATATATTATGTACATTTATATAATGTGACAGAAGGGCGGTGAGATAAATGCTGTATGGCAAAAAGATAATCGCAATTTGCACCACAAAAATAAATACGCCCTCCGCAAACTCTTTGATAACACACCTTAACGACCGCGTGCGCGAGCATGGGTACATAGTGTTCGTATACTCCACCTGCTCGGAGCTCTATGATCTCACACCCAGTGACAGAGGCGAGGAAAGCGTTTTCGGACTTGTGGATTTCGATGTGGTCGATATACTGGTCATTGCCTATGAAAAGATCAAAGATACGGCTCTCTCCGATGATCTGATCCGCCGTGCCCGTGAAAAAGGCAGACCTGTTTTCGTCATCGGCGGAAATATAGAGGGTTGCATAAATGTAAACTTCGATTATAAGGCAGGTTTCCTTGAGATATCCCGCCATGTCATAGAGTATCACGGCGTCAAGCACCCGCATTTCATGGCAGGCTTCGAGGGAAACAGCTTCTCTGAAGACCGTTTCGATATGTTCAGAAAGGTCCTCGATGACAACAACATCCCCTATGATGACAGCATGAAGAGCTATGGCAACTTCTGGTCAGGCCCCACTATCGCAGCTACCGAAAAGCTGATAGAATCCGGAAAGCTTCCCAACGCCATAATATGTGCGAACGACAGCATGGCGGTAAATGTGTGCGGTGTGCTGATGAAGCACGGCATCTCTGTGCCCCATGACATAATAGTAACAGGCTTTGACGGTATCGGCGACGCACATATTTCCAATCCCACCATCACCACCTGTATGTGCAGCAGCATCGAGATCGCCGACAGGATAGCAGACCATATCATCGACGGAAGCCATCAGTCCGAGGATACCGAATGTATCGTAACGCCAAAGCTGGAGCTTGCCCAGTCATGTGGTTGCAAGCCGGATCTCAGCTTCAACGCATCAGATCACCTTACCAAACTGAATGACCGCTTCAACCGCTATCAGTCGGAGGAACTCAATCTGTTCCAGATGGTGGCAAACATATTTACCCTCAACAACATAAACGATATCGCAGAACACATGATGAGTTCCAGCTTCTTCGACATGACCTGTATCCTGCGCAAGGAATGTATCGATGAAAAAGTAAATCCGCTCGCTGTTCCCAAAAACGCGGATACCGAAAATGTGTTCGTGCTGTTTGAAACGGACAAATCACTACCCTTTGAGCCTTATGAATTTAAAAAGAGCGGTATAATCCCCGATCTGGAAAAACAGATCAGCACAGGAGATCCCCTGATATTCGTGGCTTTGAATTTCATAAACGTGCCACTGGGTTATATCTGTTTCCACTATCACAACTCCGATATGGACAACTACTATCGTGTGCCGCAGATAGTAAGCATATTGAACAATGCGATAGGCGGCTACCGCAATATGCGGTTCCAGCAGTTCCTTAACGCCCGCCTTGAGGAGATATACAAGCTCGACCGTCTTACCGGACTGTTCAACAGAAATGCACTTGTAAACACCTTCGAGGAGACCTACGACCAGATGAAGAACGGCGATGAAGACATCACCTTCATCATCTCTGATCTTGACAGGCTGAAGTATATAAACGATACCTTCGGCCACACAGAGGGTGATTACGCTATACGCGCCGTTGCTGACGCTTTACGCGCCGCAGCACCAAATCACGCACTGCTTGCGCGCTGGGGCGGCGACGAAATGGTAGCACTCTTTACAGGCGAGTGTGACGAGTTCAGGATAAAGTCTGATATACGGGCTTATCTTGAAAAACTGGTGGTTGAAGAAAACAAGCCCTATGAGATAACCTCCAGCGTGGGAATAGTAACAATAAAGTCCTCGGAGCTTACCACTCTGGACGATATAACAAAATCCGCCGACAAGCTGATGTACAGCGACAAGATAGCAAAGCGCAAAGCAAGAATATAACACAAAAGCCGCTCCCGAAGCATATCGGAAGCGGCTGCTTATTTATGTGTCAAGTTTTTTTACAGGCACCCAGATCTCTCCGTGTTCCTTATCAAAGTAGACCTCAAGATTGTAATTCCCTGCAAGGCTATACTCTTTGCAGTTAGGAAGCCACTCGCTCCAGATCCTTGTATTTACATCCTGAAGTGCTTTCGGACACTCGCCAACGTAAGGGAATACCGCCCATGTGCCAGCCTCAAAGGTTTTTGTGCTGCAGCCTTCGGGTATCTCATAAGCAGGAATGTAAAGGTCTGCAATATAATAGTCAAATTCCTTACCGTCGCTGTCAACACAGGCACCGAATACTCCCTTTATGATCTCTCCGCCGCCATTCTGATAATGCTCCTGCCAGAACAGAGGTATCTCTGTATAGGATGTCTCCGTGTTGAACTTTCTGCATTTTCCCATAATAGTAAATGCAGCTTTTTCTACTATTCTGTACTCAGTCATAGTACCACCCTCCAATGTAAGCTTTATCCTCAGTGGCGCGAAAGCTTTCAGACCTGCACCACGCTCTCTTGCGGCCGATGGAGATACTCCGTGAAACTTCGTGAACGCGCGGGTAAAGCTGTCGTGGGACTCGTATCCGTATTTAAGCGCCACATCGATCACCCTTGTATCAGAACAACTGAGCTCCTGTGCTGCAAGAGTAAGTCTTCGGCACCTTATGTACTCGCCCACTGTAAATCCGCACAGCACACTGAATATCTTCTGAAAATGGAATGGAGAAACATACGCTTTTGCAGCGATATCCCCGATATCCAGTTCTCCTGTGAGATTATCCTCGATATACTGTACCGCGTTCTGTATACCCTCTGACCATCCGTTCATAAGTACCCTCTCCTTTCGGCCACTATAAGTATAACATACGACTACGATCCTGTCCCGACTTTTTGTGCGCTCTCATGTATAAGCTATACCAATTATAGCATCCATCCGACAGGATTTCAAGCTAATTTATTTTCCGACATCCTCAAAAATGCTTTACATTTTTGAAATAATATGTTATAATTTTATAAATCCGGATAAATAAAAAGAGGTTTTTTATGAAAATTGCAGTAACATACGAAAACGGACAGATATTTCAGCACTTCGGTCATACCCAATTTTTTAAGATATACGATATAGCTGACTGTAAGATCGTAAAGGAGCAGGTCATCCCTACCCTCGGCAGCGGTCACGGCGCTCTCGCAGGATTTCTCACGATGAACGGCGTAGACACTCTTATCTGCGGTGGCATAGGTGGCGGTGCGCAGATGGCTCTTGCGCAGGCAGGGATAAAGCTTTACGGCGGAGTAAACGGCAGCGCAGACGAGGCAGTAAACGCACTTCTCAGCGGCAGTCTCGGATACGATCCCTGCGTGAAATGCAATCACCACGAACACAATGACAACGGACACTCCTGCGGCTCTCACGGCTGCGGCAGCCATAACTGTCATTAAAACAAACGACAAAACAAGCATGAAAGGATGGTAGTCACCATGAAGAAGTACAAGTGCATAGTCTGCGGAGCAGTTTTTGAAGTTCCCGAGGGCGAGGAGGCTGTATGCCCCGTTTGCGGAGCAAAAGGCGACAAGCTCGAGATCGTTGAGGGCGCGCCCAAGAACAAGTATGCAGGCACCCAGACAGAAAAGAACCTTGAAGCTGCATTCGCTGGCGAGTCCCAGGCAAGAAACAAGTATACATATTTCGCTTCCAAGGCTAAAAAAGAGGGCTTTGAGCAGATAGCTGCACTGTTCCTCAAGACAGCCGATAACGAGAAAGAGCACGCCAAGATGTGGTTTAAGGAGCTTAACGGCATCGGTAATACCGCTGAGAACCTCGAGGCTGCGGCTGACGGCGAAAACTACGAGTGGACAGATATGTACGAGGAGTTCGCAAAGACCGCTGACGCAGAAGGCTTCCCCGAGCTTGCAAAGAAGTTCCGTCTTGTGGCAGCCATCGAAAAGCACCACGAGGAACGCTACCGTGCTCTTCTGAAGAATGTAGAGATGGCTCAGGTATTTGAAAAGAGCGATGTAAAGGTATGGGAGTGCCGCAACTGCGGTCATATCGTAGTTGGTACAAAGGCACCCGAGGTATGTCCCACCTGTGCACATCCCCAGAGCTACTTTGAGATAAACGCAGAAAACTATTGATCAGTATAGTATACAAAAATGGCTGTTACCTTGATGGTAGCAGCCATTTCTTTATTTTCCAATATACTCATACAGTATAACTGCGCCGCTGTGAACGATGATCTCGGCATTCTCCTCCGCCACCTCGTTGCTGACTCCCAGAGGGAAAGCCCTGTCCAACCGATAACGCACCAACGGATACTTCATTCCGTTTTCCGTTACCGTAGCGGTTTCGGTAATAGCAAAAAGCGATACAAAGCCCTCGAATCTCGGTATTTTAACGCTGTCACCCTGATGAAGCAGGCGCAGCTTCTCGCTGCCACCGTACAAAGCACCTGAAACTCCCTTGTTATGCAGATACTCCAGCGTCTGCACATTCGCAAACGTATGATCGAACCTGCCGCCCAGTGCACAGAACAGCCGAAGTTCATTACAGCCGCGCTGTATCGCAGTGTCCGCAGCAAGGATAGTGTCGGTATCATCCTTTATCGGAGAAACACGGATGACCTCTGCGCCCTGTGGTATCTCGGCAGTGCAGCTGTCAAAATCACCAACCACGATATCAGGCATGATGCCCGCCGCAAGAGCATGTTGTAGTCCGCTGTCGGCACATATTACAAGCCCTTCGACAAGGCTTTTATCAATGCGTCCGTCGGGCGCACCGCAGATTATTGAGCAGATCTTATTCCCATTCATTTATCTTACTCGCTTCCTCGTACATCCTGAGATAGCTGTCGTAACGGGAACGGGGTATCCTGCCGCTCTCCACCGCACAGCGCACCGCACAGCCCTTTTCCTTTATATGGGCACAATCCGCAAACTGGCACTCGCCCATGAACTCCGCAAACTCGCGGAATGCGTTATCCAGCTCCCCTTTAGGGATACGGCAATAACGTTCTGTTTCCACAGTAGAAAAGCCCGGAGTGTCTGCAATATATCCACCAGCCAGCTTGTACATCTCTACCTGACGGGTAGTATGACGTCCTCGGCCAAGCTTGCGGCTGATGTGCGCCGTTTCCAGCGAAAGCTCAGGGAAAAGCACATTGAGCAGGCTGGATTTTCCCACGCCCGAGTTGCCGACAAAAGCTGTCGTCTTCCCCTCGATAAAATGCAGAACTTCCTCCGCGCCCTCTCCGCTGACGTTGTTTACCATGCACACCTTTATACCTATAGACCTGTACACATCGATGATATCATCCACATCCCTGAGATCTATCTTTGTAAACACCACAAGCGGCTCTATATCCTTGCTGTCAGCTATAGCCACCAGCTTGTCCAGCACGAACCGGTTAGGAACAGGCTCCACGCTGGAGTTGACAAAAACGATTCCGTCAAGGTTTGCAAGCGGCGGACGTATTAGATGATTTTTACGCTCATATATCTCGGCAATAACAGGGTCGGTGTTGTCCTCTGTCACAACACGCACATTGTCGCCCGCACAGGGGCTTATGCCATCCTTGCGGAAGATACCGCGGGCACTGCACTTTACGATATCGCCTTCAAATACGCCGCTGAGGGCATCTACATAGTAGATACCCCCAACAGCCTTTATGATCTTTCCGTTAAATTCAGCAGAAATATCTATTACCTCCCGATCATTCTACAGGAATGCCGCCGCCTGCAGGCTCTCCCGATTCAGTACTGTCCGGTGTCTCGGGAGCATCAGGCTCGGTAGATTCTACGGGTGTGTCAGCAGGAACATCCTCTGTCTCTGCGGGAGCTTCTGTTGACTCCGCAGGCTGAGATGGCGTGGTAGACTCGGTGGTCTCGGGATCAGGCTCATTACCGCCTGCCGCAAGCAACTGAGAGAATACCTTGGAGTTGCTCTCCTTCTTGTCAAAGGTCATCTTGCCATTCTCATCAAACTTGAACTCAACTATCATATAAGTTCCGCTCTCGCCTGTCTTTGTGGATGTTACCTTTACAACAAATTCCTTAACATCGCCGGGCTTGCCGCTGATCTTATACTTGATCTCCTTGTTGGAAGCGAGTCCGACATCGCGGATCTCATTTTCGTGAGTAGTATCAAGCAGGCCGTTGATGTAATACTTGAACTCGAACTCACCCTCTGCGCTGTTGGGTATAGTGAGTCTGAACGTCTTTTCAACCTCGGGAATCTCGCCTGTACTTACCGTAAGGGTGATCTCAGTTCCGGGTTCCTTCATCTCGCCGGGTTCGATATCCTGTGCGATTACAAGGTCCTTTTCCTCCTCGCTGGGCTGATAGTCCAGTATGGGAGTGAGCTTATACTCCTCGCAACGCTCCAGCGCAACATCGATAGGCATATCCACAAGCTTGGGCACGGATACCATCGTATCGGGAGGACCGTAGCTTATCACAAGCTTTACAGTGGAGCCCTGAGGAGCCTGCTCGTGAGCTGCAGGGATAGTTCTGATAACATGGTTCTCCGGGACGTCCTCGCTCTCCTCATAGGTCTTGGATACCTTGAAGCCATCCTTTATAAGCTGGCGCTCAGCAGCGTCAACGGTACGGTTTGCAAGATCCTGGATCTCTATCTGCCTGATTCCCTTACTTACCTTTACGATAACGGTAGAGCCGATCTTGACCTTTCGTCCCTCAGGGAACTCCTGCTCGAAGATCTGGTCCTTTTCATACTCGGACCACTCCTGCTGTGCCTGAAGATTCAGATAGGTGCCGTACTTCTCCACAGCCTCATCCCATGTGTAACCAACAAGCTGGGGCATGGGGATTGAGTTATCCTGCGTGATGCTGATATTAGAGCCTGTGCTGTCGAGAGAACCACCTGTCGATGAACTGGGAGCCTCTCCGAAATATTTGTTTATCAGCAGAAGTACAAGGAATACTGCCGCAATTATGAATGCTGTACCTACTGCGAACAGAATAGGTATCAGCGGAGAACGGCGCTCCTCGTACTCGTCATCATCGTCATCCTCGTACTCGTCGTCATCGTCATAAGCTTCCTCAGGGATATGCACAGCCATCTCCTTACGGCGGCGGGGCTGTTCCTGCTCACCCGCAGGGATGGGACGGTCGAAATACTTGGTTGTTCCGTCTGTGGAATTATACTTGTATTCAAAGATTATGCCGGGATTCTTCTTCAGCTCTTCAAGATCCTTTATCATCTCGCCTGCGGTCTGGTAGCGCTGATTAGGCTCCTTCTGCATAGCACGGAGAATGATCTGCTCCAGGCCCTCGGGGATAGTGCTGTTAAGCTCGGTAGGCTTCTTGGGAGTGCTCTGCATGTGCATAAGCGCGATAGATACAGGTGTATCGCCGTCAAAGGGCTTCTTGCCTGTGACCATCTCATACAATGCAACGCCTACGGAGTAGATGTCGCTGCGCTCATCAGTGATGTCGCCGCGTGCCTGCTCGGGGCTGATATAATGAACAGAACCGATGGTCTTTTCAGACATGGTCTTGTTGTTTTCGCGGTTAAAGCGTGCGATACCGAAATCCATTACCTTGATGGTGCCGTCACTCAGCAGCATTACATTGGAGGACTTCACATCGCGGTGTACTATTCCCCTGTCATGCGCGTGCTGAAGCGCCTTCAGGATCTGTATGGTGAAATGAATGGAATCGCGCCACTTAAGCACGCTCTGCTGCTCAATATAATCAGTCAGAGTGATGCCGTCCACATACTCCATAACGATGAACTGCACCTTCTCTGTAAAGCCCACATCGTATATCTTTACGATATTGGGATGAGAAAGCAGTGCGATCGCCTTAGACTCGTTGCGGAAGCGGCGAAGGAACTCATCGCTGCCTGCAAACTCCGTCTTAAGGATCTTCACCGCCACGATGCGGTCATCCTCGATATCCCTAGCACGGTAGATATCAGCCATTCCGCCGACGCCGATAAGCTCCAGCAGCTCATATCTTCCGTCAAGCTTTTTTCCAATATTACTGTCCATGTATTTTCCGCCATTTCTCCATACATTTTATACTGTACACACCGCCGTATGGCAGCGATGCTCTTGCTTTTTATCCATAGCGCTGTTACACATTATTATACTAACATGAAGCACTGATTTTGTCAACCAAACGGATAAAACTGTAATTGAATTGTAAAATTTGTTACCGTATCGTAACATTTCATGCGTGTTTCAGACGGTTACGAACGCCACCGAAACATTATCATGACCGCCGTTGTTATTGGCGTATCTTATAAGAGCCTCTGTCACATCCTCAGGCTTTACCTCGAAGCAGATATCAAGAATATCCATGTCGTCGCCGTAGGCTGAAAGGCCATCCGAGCAAAGCAGCAGCATATCGCCCTCGTTAAGCTCCAGCTCGAAGTAATCGGGAGTAACACCGCTCTCCGCACCTATTGCGCGGGTTATCTTGTTGCGCTTGGGATGGGTCTTTGCCTGCTCCTCGGTTATCTCGCCGCGTTCGATAAGTTCCCTCACGTGGGAGTGGTCGCGGGTCACCTGTCTTATGCACTCATCCTCATCAGAGGAAAACAGATGATACGCGCGGCTGTCGCCGACATTCACTATGTACGCACAGCCACCGAAAACTATCGCAGCCACACAGGTGGTACCCATTACCGAATGGTCCAGCTCCCGCTGTGCCGTATCGTATACGATGCTGTTTGCCGCCGACACTGCCGTGATAAGCAGGTTTCTGACGGAGTTTCGGTTCATCATCTCGGAGAAGCTCTCCTTGATACGCTTTGATATCACATCCACCGCCATCTGGCTTGCAAGGCCCCCCGAAGTTTCACCGCCCATGCCGTCACACAGTACCGCAGCAACAGCGGTATCACTCAGACGCTCGGACCAGACATTGTCCTGATTCTCCTCGCGCTGTAATCCTATATCTGTCTTGCTGTAAACGTTCATTTTTTCACCGTCCCGTGAGATGCGCCGTCATCCCTGCGAAGCTGTCCGCAGGCAGCGTTGATATCCGCGCCAAGCGTCCTTCGCACCGTCGCGTTGATCCCCGCATCTGTAAGACGCTTCTGGAATCTCTCGACATAACGGCTCTTTTTAAAGTCCCTCTCTCTTATCTCGTTGATCGGAATGAGGTTTACATGGCACAGCATTCCTTTAAGAAGCTTTATCAGCTCCTCTGCGGACTGCTCGGTGTCGTTTACCCCCTCGATAAGAGAGTATTCAAAGCTTATGCGTCTGCCTGTCTTTTTAAAGTAGTCACGACAGGCTGTCATAAGCTGCTGTAAGTTATATTTCTTGTTGATCGGCATGATGGAGCTGCGCTTCTCGTCCGTGGCAGCATGGAGCGAGATTGAAAGGGTAAGCCCTGTTTTCATCTCAGCAAGCTCGTATATCCTGTCCACTATGCCGCAGGTGGAAAGGGAGATATGTCGCAGACTCATTCCGTCGCCCTCGTCATTCAGCAGCGAAAGGAACTTCATCACATTGTCGAAATTATCAAGCGGCTCTCCGATGCCCATAAGCACTATGCTGTCCACATGGCGTCCGCTGTCACGCTCGGTCTCGTATATCTGCAGAAGCATTTCAGACGGAAGCAGGTGCCGCACGAAGCCAGCTATCGTGGAAGCGCAAAAACGGCAGCCCATCCTGCACCCCACCTGAGTGGATATACAGAGGCTGTTTCCGTGCTTGTATTCCATTAATACGGTCTCCACTGACTCACCGTCGGGCATACCATATAAGTATTTTACCGTATTATCTATGTCCGATACAAGCTTTTTTTTGATAATTAGTGATTTTAGACAAAACTTTTTTTCGAGTGTATCTCTCAGTTGTGCAGAAATATTGCTCATCTGCGAAAAATCTTTGACTTTTTTAACATGAAGCCAATCATATATCTGCTTTGCCCTGAAAGCCTTTTCACCAAGTGCCGTAAGCTCTGCCGTAAGCTCGTCCCTTGACAGGGATAGTATATCGATCTTTTCGTTGTTTTCCATGGTTATTTTATTCTCCTGAAAGAGGCTGTGAAAAAGCCGTCTCCGCCGTTTTCATCGGGGAAATATGTACGCCTGAAGCTGTTCTCCGCATCCTTATACGGCACAGTCTGCACTATCGGCGAAAACTCGGGGTGCACCGCCGCAAAAGCCTCGACAACATCGTCGTTCTCGGCACGGCTGAGGGTACAGGTGGAGTACACCAGCGTACCGCCTACCTTGACATATTTCGATGCCGTTTCAAGTATACGGCGCTGTATATCGGGAAGCTCCTCGAAATCCTCGGGACGCTTGTATTTTATCTCGGGCTTGCGGCGGATAACGCCAAGTCCCGAACAGGGAACATCGCAAAGCACCCTGTCTGCCTGCGGAAGTTCGGTATTGTACTTTGTCGCATCGCCCTGCATCGCACTTATTATACGCAGTCCAAGGCGCGACGCACCGTCCTCTATCAACGCGACCCTCATATCGTGCAGGTCAAGGCTGTACAGCTTGCCGTTGTTGCCCATAAGCTCCGCCATGGTGAAGCTCTTTCCGCCGGGAGCTGCGCACATATCGATAACGGTCTCGTTTACCACGGGCCGCAGCGTAAGACAGCAAAGCTGTGAGGAGATATCCTGCACATGGAAAAGTCCCGCCTTGTATGCCCTGGACTTTTCAATATCGCCTGTCTTTTCAAGGACTATGCAATCATCAAGTCCCGCATATTTCTTTGCCGCTATCTTATCTCTTGCAAGCTCTGCGATAAGCTTGTCCGAAGTAGTCTTAAGGGTATTCACCCTTGCATAGACAGGTGGTTTTCCTATAGAAGCTTTCAGCGCCTTTACAGTGCGCTCTACATCGTATTCATCTATCCACTTTTCAACCAGCCATTTCGGACAGGAATACTCTATCGAAAGCCTGTCTGCCGCCTCAAGTCCGAGATAGCTTATCTTCTTGCCGTTTCTTACAAAGCTTCTCAGCATACCGTTCACAAAGCCCTGCGCCGAGAACAGCTTAAGCTTCTTGCACAGTTTTACGCTCTCGTTTACTGCTGCGCTTTCGGGCACATTGGACATATACAGAAGCTGATACAGTCCCACACGGAGTATCGCTACCGCCGCCTTATCAAGCTTCTCAAAAGCGATCTTTGAGTTTTTTTCAATGATATAATCAAGGGTGAGCCTGCGTTCTGTTACGCCGTAGAACAGCGCTGCAGCAAATGCCTTGTCCCTGTCGCTGAGCTGCGCCTCCGACAGAACGGAGTCAAGCAGGATATTTGAGAAGGAATCGCTGTCCTCCATTTTCAGCAGCATCTTGACCGCTGTAAGTCTTGCGTCAGCCATTTTACAGGCTCCTTTCTTGTTGTCTTATCTTCGTCTGTTAGCTCTTGCAATAAGCCGCAGAAGCTGTGTTATGGATACCGTAAGGCTCGCAACATAGGTCATCGCAGCTGCACTGAGGGTCTTTCGTGCACCGTAAAGCTCGTCACGCTCAAGGATAAGCTCGCTTTCCAGCGTTTTCATGGCACGGCGGCTTGCGTTGAACTCCACAGGCAGTGTAACGAGCTGGAACAACACCACAAACGCAAACAGGATTATTCCGAGATTTACGAACAGGTCGTTATTCATCATCAGTCCTAAAATAAAGATATAGATATACGCCATGCTGCCGAGATTCGCAATAGGAACGATAGCGGAGCGTATCTTTATCGGCACATATCCCTTTGCGTGCTGGACAGCATGACCGCACTCATGCGCCGCAACACCGATAGCCGCAAGGGAGCTGCTGTCGTAAACGCTGTCCGACAGCGATACCACATTGGTCTTGGGATTGTAATTGTCGGTAAGATGTCCGCTTATCCTCACCACTGAGACATCATAAAGCCCGTTGTTGTCAAGTATCTGACGTGCTACCTGCCATGCCTGCAGTTGCCGCTTGCTTGACACTTTGGAGTATTTTGCATAGGTGCTCTTCACCTTTGCGGAGCATACCAGCGCAAAAATGAACGCCGCTATGCACAGAAAATATGTCAGCATATAATTGTCGCCGAGAAAGTCTGCAAAACCGCTGCCCGAGTTGTGTCTGAGCCCGCTGGTGTGACTTGCGGCAGATAATATCATAAGTGCATTTGACATAATAGATTCCTTTCGATCAGCCTAAAACAGTTCCCTTTTCAAGCTTCTTGCCTCGCAGGTATGCGGAGACCTCCATGCGCTTGCCACCCTCGGGCTGTATCTCGGTAAAGGCTACGCCATTACCGTCACCGCAGGCAACGATAAAATGTTCAGCATCCGCAATAGTACCTGCAGGTGCGTTCACTCCCTCTGCTATACGGGACATGAAGACCTTCATGCGCTTACCCTCAAGCATAGTATATGCACAAGGGGCATCCGACATGGCCCTGATGAAATCGTACACCTGCTTTGCAGGCTTTGTGAAGTCAAGCTTCAACTCTTCCTTGGAGATCATGGAAGCATAGCAGGTCTCGCCCTCCTGAGGAGTCCTTACAGCCGTGCCGTCCTCCAGAGCCGCAAGCGTCTTTACGATAAGCGCAGCGCCGCAGGCAGAAAGCGCATCATGAAGCTGTGCGCCTGTCATATCCACAGGGATCTGCACCTCTTCCTTAAGGATCATATCGCCTGTGTCGAGACCCTCTGCCATGTACATGGTGGTCACTCCGCTCACGGTTTCACCGTCCTGGATGACACGCTGGATAGGCGCAGCACCCCTGTACTTCGGGAGAAGCGAGGCGTGAACGTTGATACAGCCGTACTTCGGCAGCTCAAGAACTTCCCTTGGAAGTATCTGTCCGTAAGCCACCACCACGATGCAGTCGGGAGCTATCTCACGCAGTGTCTGCATGGAGCTTTCGGCGTCCTCGCCTTTCCTCAGGCTCAGCGGCTGGTATACGGGGATATCGTGCTTCAGCGCACACTCCTTAACGGGGGTCATCATTATCTGCTTACCACGGTTCTTGGGCTTGTCGGGCTGGGTAAATACCGCAGCGACCTCGTGACCTGCTTCTATCAGCGACTCAAGGCAAGCGAGCGAGAACACAGGAGTACCCATAAATACTATCTTCATATCACTTTTCCTCCTCTACCCATTCCGTCACCTTATCGGAGAATAGTATACCGTTAAGGTGGTCTATCTCATGGCAGAACGCACGGGCGAGAAGCTCTGTTCCCCTGTACTCCACGGGCTTTCCATAGCGGTTGAGAGCCTTTACCCTCACCTTATTGGGACGCTGTACATAGCCGTATTTATTGGGATAGGAAAGGCAACCCTCAGTACCGTTCTGCTTGCCTGTCATCCTTGTGATAACAGGATTAATAAGCTCGATAGTGCCGTTGTCATCATCCACATCTATCACCACAACACGCTTGAGTACGCCTACCTGCGGTGCCGCAAGGCCCACGCCGTTAGCCTCCATCATCGTGTCGTACATATCATCAAGCAGCTCCCAGAGCTCCTCGTTGAACTCTGTGACCTCCTCGCATTTCTGACGGAGCACATCCTCTCCGAACTTTACTATTTCACGCTTTGCCATTTTTAATTCCTCTCAGTTATATGTATATCTGCGGTAAAATATTGAACATCCGCACAAAATACGGATTTATTTACATACTATCAACAGGCTCACAGCATCCTATCAAGCATACTTCTGCCACGTTCACGTGATGCGCTTACCTCATGATACAGACTCTCGTAAAAGCTTATTGCCGCATCACGCCGCTCATTTGCCAGCTGTCTGCCTTTTTCGGTGTAAAATCCCGAATATATCTTTTCCAGCTTCATCTTATACTCACGGAAAAACGATGGAGGTTCATTCCCACTGCCATCCGAAACCTTTCCGTCCGATGTAAGACTATAAAGCGGCTCGCCTACTGTCCCTTTGTAGATCAGCGTCCGTGCTATGCCAACCGCACCTGCCGCATCGAGCTTGTCAGCATCGAATAATATCTTTGCTTCAAGGCTCTGCGGAGGTCTGCTCTTTCTGAAACGATGTGTTATCACACAATCCCTCACCTGTATCGCGAAAGCTTCGGAAAATCCGATCGACAGCAAGAAATCATACGCCTTTTTGCTGCCTGCCTCTGCATGACACAGCGACGGGTCAGCAAGCTGCTCTGCTCTTCCGATATCATGCAGCAGGCACGCCGCAACGAGAACGTCCATATCAACATTCTTTTCACAAGCAGCTATATCCAGAGAATTGTACAGCACACGATATACGTGTTCTCTGTCGTGGGCGCTGTCTTTCATACAGGACATCATATAGTCCTCTATCAGTTTAAACGTTCTTCTGTCCATTTATCAGGTCTCAGGCTTCATTCTGTCAATAAACAGCACGCCCTCAAGATGGTCAAGCTCATGGCAGAATGCCCTTGCAAGCAGACCCTCTCCTGTCAGGGTGAACTCTTTTCCGTCCCTGTCCTGTGCCTTTACAGTTACCTTTAAGGGGCGCTCCACCTCGTGCCACTCGCCGGGCAGGGAAAGGCAGCCCTCGCCGCCGCACTGCACGCCCTCTGTCTCAATTATCTCGGGATTGATAAGCTCGATAACACCGTTTTTGTCATGCACATCGATGATTACAACCCTGCGCAGCATTCCCACCTGAGGCGCGGCAAGTCCTGCACCCTCTGCCTTTGCAAGGGTCTCTCTCATATCGTCAAGCAGGATGTGCAGCTTTTCGTCAAAAGCTGTGACAGGTCTGCACTTCTTGCGAAGTATATCATCTCCGTATTTTACTATCTCTCTTAAAGCCATTTCATGCTCCTTTCATATCACAGCGTTTCGCCGTTCATGTCTGCAAAAAATCCGACATTACGGAACGTCTCATCCTGCCCCGCTGCTTTCAGCGTGTTCTCGATAAGCTCTCTTAACGCACTGCTGCTGCGGCACTTTATTATCAGCCTGTAACGATGACGGCCGTTTATCTTTGCAGCGGCACATTTTGCGGGACCAAGCACCCGAAGCGGTATCTCTCTCCCAAGCTGTGCCCTCTTCTGCTCCAGAAGCTGTGCAAATCTTCTTGCAGCCAGCGCACAATTACTTTCAGACAGCGCAGAAAACGTCACCGATATTATATCACAGAACGGAGGATACAACATCGCTTCACGCAGCTTTATCTCCTCCTCGTAAAACGCGGGATAATCCTGTCGCGCTGCGAGGTTAAGTACATAATGCTCAGGAGTAAAGGTCTGCAGCATCGCCCTGCCCTTTCTGCCTCCGCGGCCCGAGCGTCCCACCACCTGAGTTACAAGTGAGAATGTGCGCTCATACGCCTTAAAATCCCCCGCATAAAGCGAGTTATCCGTTTTAAGCACGCCGACCAGCGTAACATTAGGGAAATCCAGTCCCTTGGCTATCATCTGCGTGCCGACTATTATATCATACTCTCCGTCGGCAAACGCCCTGAACTTCTGCTCGAATGCGTGCTTTGTAGAGGTGGTATCAGCGTCCATGCGCAGTATCCTTGCCCTCGGGAATATTTCAGAAAGCTCGTCCTCCACACGCTGCGTGCCTGTGCCTTTCATCATCATGTACCTGCTGCCGCATTTGGGGCAGGTCTGCGCAAGCCGCTGCGAAAATCCGCAGTAATGACAGATAACGCTGCCGTTAGCCTTATGATAGGTAAGCGGCACAGCGCAGTTGGGACACTCCGTTGAGGCACCACAGTGGGCGCATCGCACGCTTGTGTGATATCCGCGGCGGTTAAGCAACAGTATCGACTGCTCACCGCGCTCCAGATTTGCCTGTATCTCGTCAAGCAGCGGCATACTGAAAGAAGAATGGTTTCCGTTCTGCTGCTCCACTTTCATATCAACTATATATACATCGGGAAGCACAGCGTTATTGTAACGCTCGTCCAGCTCAAACAGACTGTAACGTCCCGTCTTTGCGTTGTAGTAGCTCTCAAGCGATGGTGTAGCCGAAGCCAGAAGAAGAAACGCATTGTGTGCAAAGCACCTCTGCTTTGCCGCCTCCCTTGCGTGATAGCGGGGAGCGTTCTCCGACTTATAGGTGCTTTCGCCCTCCTCGTCAATGACGATTATGCCTAAATTCCGCACAGGCGCAAACACCGCACTGCGGGTGCCTATAACTATCCTTGCCTTGCCGCATTCGATGCGGCGGTACTCGTCAGCACGTTCTCCCAGCGAAAGGCTGCTGTGAAGCACAGCCACCTCGCCGCCGAAAAGGCTACGGAATTTACCCACCATCTGCGGTGTAAGGGATATCTCGGGCACCAGCATCATAGCGGATCTTCCGTCCTTGAGTGCCTCGTTTATAAGGCGGATGAACACAGGGGTCTTGCCGCTTCCCGTTACACCCCGAAGAAGTGCGCACTTCGGTTCGGGTGATCTCATAAGCTCAAGCAGCCCGTCAAATACCTCCTGCTGCTTTTCGGAAAACACTATGCTCTCAGGACTCTGCGACGCCATTTCGGCAGGCTCGGTGCGGAACACCGTCTGCTCGTACAGCTCCAGCACGCCCTTTTCAACCAGACGCTTCACTACCGCCGCTGTGACACAGCAGGCATAGCACACCTCTTTTACCGAGGCAGCCTCGGCACCCTCTACAAACTCTACCACCTGCTTCTGCTTAGGTGTGAGCTTAGGCATTTCCTCCGGCTCTGTAAGCCTTACCAGCCGAGCTGTTTCATCGCCGACACGGCGTTTAAGCTCGTCATTCTCACGCACTGCGCCCTTTTGGAGAAGTGCTTTGAGCATCCTGCCGCCATCGCCGCAGGACGTAACTATCTCGTCACGTGCTATACCGTCCGAAGCAGCGGAAAGCTTTTCGATAAACTCCCGCTCTTTGTCGGTAAGCTCGCCAGAGTATTCCCCGTTTACACAATAGTGCGTTTTCAGCGAGAAGCTGAGCCCGGGCGGAAGTATCGTTCTGAACGCATCAAAATATGTGCAGAACGTGGTGTCCCTCAGCCATCGGCACAGCTTTAGCTGCTCCTCAGATATGCAGGGCTCCTCATCCACCGCAAAAAGCAGCTCCTTAAGCTTTTCGGGAGCACCCTCGGTGATATCGAACACAAGGCCTATACGGCTCTTGTTTCCTCTGCCAAAGGGCACAGCTACCCTCATTCCCGCACGGAGCGTTTCACAAAGCACCTCGGGCACGATATAGCTGAAAAGCGTATCAAAGCTGTAGGAGGTGTTTTCCACCGCCACCAGTGCAATAAGCGTCTGTTCCATAGGGAATTTATTCACCCTTTATTTTTTCAAGCATTTCCATACATCTCGTCTTGCGGCACTTCTCGGCACGGATGACAGCAATAAGGTCATCCACCGCGTCCTCAAGCGCATCGTTCACCACGAAATAATCGTAATTCACTGCGGTGCCTATCTCGTTCCTTGCCTGTGCAGTACGGCGGAGTATGGTCTCCTCATCCTCTGTGCCGCGCTTTCTCAGGCGACGCTCAAGCTCCGCCATGGAAGGGGGAAGAATGAATACAAGGCAGCACTCGGGGAACAGCTTCCTGATGTTCATAGCACCCTCTACCTCTATCTTAAGGATAACATCCTTGCCCTGTGCCAGCATATCCTCTACCGCCTTACGGGGCGTGCCGTAATAGTTGCCTATGTACTCGGTATATTCAAGCACTGCGCCGTCCTTTATCATCTGCTCAAAGCTCTCTCTTGTGTGGAAGTGGTAGTGGACACCATCCACCTCGCCGGGGCGTGGTGCTCTTGTAGTGGCAGAAACGGAATAACCAACATTCTCGGTCTTTGCCAGTACCTGTTCAAGTATAGTATCCTTTCCGCAGCCTGCAGGCGCAGATACAACAAATAAAAGTCCCTTATTCATCTTCGTCCTCCCCTGTCGTTTTGCCCGAAATGGTCTCGGGCTGTAATGCGGACAGCACGACATGTCCGCTGTCACATATAATTACCGAGCGGGTCTTGCGCCCGCAGGTGGCGTCGATAGCCGTGCCACCGTCCTTGGCAAGCTGTACTATACGCTTCACGGGGGCAGCCTCGGGACTTACCACCGACACTATCCTGTCGGCGTTTACAGTATTACCAAAGCCTATGTTTATCAGCTTCATAGTTTCAACGCACCTCTCTTTTTTGGCACAAAAAGGCAATACTACCCTTTATACACTATAATATTATATTATAACATATCATCATCAAAAAATCAATATCGACAAGGCAGTATGCGTACCCCTGCCTGCAGAAAATATTCTTGTTATCTGTTGTATTTTTCGATGGTTTGTGGTAGAATACTTAGCAGAGAAAAAGAGAAAGAAAGGACATTTTCATGTACGATCTGAACAAGGTGGGCGAAAACACCTACTATATAGACTGCCCCACAAATCTGGGTATCTACGTTTACAACGGAAACAAGGCCTGCATGATAGACGGCGGCAGCGACAACGACGCAGCAAAGAAAGCACTGAAACATATCACAGATAACGGCTGGACTCTTGAAGCAGTGCTCAATACTCACTGCCATGCCGACCATACAGGTGGCTGTGCCTATCTTAAGGAGCAGACAGGATGCAAGGTCTACGCACCCGGCGCAGACTCTGCGATCATAAACTATTCCTACCTTAATCCCACATACCTTTTCGGCGGTAATTTCCCCAGGGATATGGAAAACAAATTCACCCTCGCCGCACCCTGTGAGTGCCTGCCGATAACTCCCGATATCCTGCCCGAGGGCATAGAATACATCCATGTGGATGGTCACAGCTTCGAGCAGCTTGCGTTCAGGACAAAGGACGATGTATGGTTCATGGCGGACTCGCTGATAGGCGCCGAGACCCTACCCAAATATAAGATATCTTTCCTGTATGATATAGAAAAGCATCTTGATACGCTGGAAAGAGTGTCAAAGCTTACAGGAAAGCTCTTTATCCCCTCCCACTGCCCTCCTATGGAGCGGGTAAGGGAGCTTGCCGAAATAAACCGTCAGAATATCTTTGAGGTAGCAGAAGATATTAAGCAGCTCTGCCGTGAGGGACTTACCATAGACGAACTCACCGAGAAGCTGTTTGCGCTGTACAATATCCGCCTTTATATGATGCAGTATGCACTGGTGGGCTTCACCACCCGATCCTATCTGTCATGGCTGAACCGTAGAGGTGAGATAGCTCCTGTTTTCGAGGGCACAAAGCTGATGTGGAAGACCGTATAAGCGGGAAAATCCGACTTATTTTGCAACACTGTGCCAAAACTATGATTATGGGTTGCAATTATCGTATAAATGTAGTATAATATATTTTATGGATGTTTTCGGCATCCATATAAATTTGAAAAGAGATGGTCAGATAATTGGATAAGATCACAATAAACATGATGTCCAGCGCCACCAAGATAAAGGGACAGGGCGTAGGCTCCGCATATATAGAGCAGGTAAACCTCGTAAAAAGCGGTCTCGCAGACAGATTCACCGTTACGGAAAATGCCCGTGTAAAGCCTGACATCACTCACTACCACACGCTGAATCCCGATTATTATCTGTTCAGGAAGAGCCGCACCAAAAACGGCAAGTCCGTGGGATATGTTCACATGCTGCCCGAAACCGTGGAAACAAGTCTTAATCTTCCCCGTTTCATGAAACAGATATTCTATAAGTACATGATAAAATTCTATGACAGCATGGATTATCTTGTAACGGTAAATCCTTACTTCATCGGACGTCTTGAACACTACGGCGTAGACAGAAGCAAGGTTACATACATTCCGAACTACGTTTCCTCTGAGGTGTTCCACCCCGTTTCACCCGCCGAAAAAGCGGCACTCCGCAAAAAGTACGGTATCCCCGAGGATAAATTCGTGGTAGTCTGCGCAGGTCAGCTACAGGTGCGCAAGGGCGTGTTCGATTTCGTAGAGATCGCAAAGCGTATGCCCGACGCGGAATTCGCCTGGGCAGGCGGCTTCTCCTTCGGTAAGATAACCGACGGCTACAAGGAGATCCAGCAGCTTTCGGAAAACCCTCCCGCAAACCTCAAGCTGCTTGGTATAATCGACCGACAGAATATGAACGAGATCTACAATATCGGCGATGTAATGTTCCTCCCCTCTTTTGAGGAGCTGTTCCCGATGACGATACTCGAAGCGATGTGCGCAAATGTCCCGATACTCCTCCGCGACCTTGATATCTACCCCGATATCCTGTTTGATTTCTACAGCAAGGGCAACAGCGTAGATGAGTTCATGGTTGAACTTGAGCGTCTCAGGAACGACAAGGAATATTATGCCGAACGTGCCGAAGCATCAAAGCGCGGTAACGAGTTCTACTCTAAAGAACACGTTACAAAAATGTGGGATGAGTTCTATACAATGGTGTATAACTCCATCGAGAAAAAATAAGATAAAAAACGGCTTTCCGATAAAAAAGAAAGCCGTTTGTTCATATCCTCGCGAAAACAACACTATGACAATTTTTAACTATCCCGTTTTAGAAACAGTTAAAATATTTCATGAAACCCTTTCATGACGCCGCCCGACAACAAATCACCGTAGCAAACAGCAAAGGCACTTCCCGATTTAACGGAAGTGCCTTTTGTTGTATTGAGATAATAGTAATCAAAGCTGCATTGTGCCTTTCGCAGCGGCCTTGACCTCCATAATGCCTGTTTCGGGATAAAAGTAGACCGTTCGTCCGTAATTAAGACCAACGTCCTTTGCGATTATCGGAATATTCTCCTTGCGCAGGGCATTTGTCACTGCCTCGATGTTGCGCTCTCCGATATTGAACCGATCGCTTGCCGTAGCAAACATCACCGCACCGCCTGCTATCTTAGCCTTTAAACGGGAACGGCTTGCCCCCAGTGCCACAAGCTGGTTTATCAGCATCGGCACTGCTGTATCAGCAAACCTCATCGGCATATCCTTGCCGCTCATTGACTGTGTACTGTCAGGCAGCATTATGTGCGACAACCCACCTATTCCGGTTGCCTCATCGACCATACAAATTCCTATGCAGGAGCCAAGTGCATAAGTAACCAGCACATCAGGTGCCTTGCATACCTTGAGGTCGGAAATTCCAACTGTAAAACTTCCCATCACATTACCCCAAGCTTTGTCATCAGTGTTGCCAGAGAAGCCATCTCAGGAATAAGGATGATGTTGGACTTGATATCCACTCCGTCAATAACGAAACCATCATCAATGAACAGCACCTTATCGCCGACCTCAGCGAACTCGATGATAGGCACGCTCATGATAGCACCCAGCATATCAACGGTCATGGACGGAACGCTCATGTCTATCGTAAGTCCCGTAAGCTGTGACAGCGCAGAAAGATAACTGCCAGCCATGATGTTGCCCATCTCGCTGATAACAGAAAGCTGGGTGGCATCCAGTGTCATTACAGATACATTTTCAAGCTGCATAAAGGTTGAGAGAACGACCTTTGCAAAGCTGTCCTCCAGCAGGAACATTATCATACCGCCGATGTCTCCCTCAAGGCGCACAAGAATACCTGTTATCACCTTTTCGGGACCGCCCATGCGGTCAATGACCTCCTGATAGTCCATCACGCTGACATCGGGAACACGCATGATCACGTTCTTGCCAAGCATCGTTGACAGCGCATTTGCTGCGCTTCCCGAGCCGATGTTTCCTATTTCACGCAGACAGTCGATAGCGACAGGCGAAAGCTCATCGTAATTTTTCAGCATATATGATCACGCTCCCTTATCGGATTTTATAGTAATTATCTCAGATTGTTTGCAATTCTTGAGAACTCATCGGCTGTTGTAAGCACTCTGGAGCTTATCTGATAGCCACGCTGGGTCTCGATCAGCTTTACCATCTGATCGGACAGCTCTACATTCGAGTTCACAAGCACACCCTGAAGCTTGTCAAGATTGGGATTGGCGGTCACCGCACCGCTTCTGTCGGTAGCGACATAACGGTTTGTGCCGAGTGCTTCGATGCCGTATACATTCTCAAACTCGTACACGCCGATCATTCCTGCAAGCTCGTCATAATCAGCAACTGTGCCAGCCTCGTTAAAGGGAACGATTATTCTGTTGCCCTCATAGTCAAGGACATACTCGCCGCTTCCGCTTACAAGATACCAGTCCTCGCCCTCCTGTGTCATGGAGAAAGAGCCGTCACGGGTATAGTTAACATCGCCGTATCTGTCCTGCACAGCGAAGAAGCCCTCATTCGGAAGAGCGAAGTCAAGGGGTCTCTCAGTGTAATACAGGGAGCTTTCGGCAAACATTATATCTGTCTTCTGGATGTATGTGCCGTGGCCTGTCTGCCAGTCGGGCTCGGTCGCTCTCTGCACGGAGTAGAGAGTATCCGCAAAGGAGGGGCGTACCGTCTGATAGCCTACTGTATTTATGTTAGCGATGTTGTTGCCATAGACATTAAGTGCCTGCGACTGTGCGATCATCGCCGTTTTACCTGTATGGAATGCTATATTCATAACTTACTCCTTTATTATCAGCCGATCTTGCATATCTGGCCCGATTTCTGGTTGATGGCGTCCATACGCTTGAGTATTGCACTGGAAGCCTCATAAAGACGGTTTGCGTTCATCATCATCGTCATCTCATAATTGAGATCGATATTGGAGCGCTCAAACGCACCCTGGATTATCTCGAACCTCTCGCCCTCGGGGATGTTATCGGTCGCCTCTACAGAGGTGAACATATTTGCACCGAACTTATTGATGTTGCCCTCGGGATCTATGTAGGAAAAACGAAGCCTGT
Organism: Oscillospiraceae bacterium; assembly: GCA_045540255.1. Taxonomy (GTDB): domain Bacteria; phylum Bacillota; class Clostridia; order Oscillospirales; family Ruminococcaceae; genus CAG-115. The sequence goes on from JAZQGZ010000063.1 coordinate 35,542, forward strand.
CTACCACCTGACCATTCTGGGTGATAAGTCCGTCGTTGTCAATTACGAAATCCTTGTTGCCGAGGAATATCTCTCCGTTTTCACCTAAGATACGGCCCGAGCCCGAAAGGCAGAGGTAGCCCTCACCGTCAAGCTCCCACTGACCGTTTCTTGTCAGCATGGTCTGACCGTTATATGCCGCAACATTGAAATACACGTTGCCCTGGATAGCTACATCAAAGGGGCTTTCCGTGAACTCAAAGGTGCCCTGTTCAAGGTTTGTGTAGGAGGTATCCACGTATGTTGCCGCCATGGTGCCGGACAGCTCCTCGCGGTGCTTTACAAGCACCATAGCCTCGTCAAAGCGCTGTGTCAGTATAGTATCCGCCTTGTAACCCGCGGTAGACATATTCGTTAGATTGTTTCCGATTGCGTCCAGCTTGCGCTGATTGAGTATCATGCCGTTGGCCGCAAAATAGAAGCCTCTGTTCATGCCCCGTTACCTCCTTTGATATATGGCTCAAGCATGGCTTTCAGGGCGAGGGTCGCCTTTGTGTTGATCTGGCACACCCTTGATTCCGAAACTCCGAGAGCCTTTGCTATATCAGAATATTTCATGTTTTTGTAATAGTACAGTGTGATGACCTGTCTTTCCTTTTCCTTAAGGGAGTCGATAGCCTCAGCTATCACTCTGCGACACTCCGAGCGCATAAGCGCAGCGTCGGTAAATTCTCCTGCGGAAGCGGGATGGTCCTCAAAGTTATCCTCGTACAGCAGCTCCTCAAACGAAAGCGTTACCGTACTCGAAGCCTCTGCCATGCTACGAAGCAGCTTATCCTCAGGAATATCCATATACTCCGAAAGCTCTGCAGTCGTAGGCATCCTATTATATTGATTATACAACGAACTGTTTGCATTGTCAAGGTCACGGGCGAATTTGCGCACGCTTCTGGGAATCCAGTCCTGCCTGCGGATGTAGTCGATGATCGCTCCGCGTATTTTCAGTGTTGCGTATGTCTCGAACTTTGCGCCCTTGTCGGGGTCAAAGGTCTCGATGGCGTCCATAAGGGCGATGACGCCCTCGTTCACCACATCATCCACATCACCGAATTTTATGTACATATTGCGAAGCGACAGTGCGCAGCCACGGACAAGGCTGAGATTTTTCAGCACTATCTCATTTCGTACAGCTTCGTTGCGGGTGTTCATATACTCCAGCAGGAGAACCGCTGTGCTGTTGTCCATTGACTGCACCTCCTTTTATATCTACGTGATTATGCTGTTACAGGGCTGAGTGAGATATTTCCTATCGCCTGTATCTGCGCCGTAGCGTCTATCTCGCTGTAGGACAGAACAGTGATGTTCGGGATAAACTGATCCGTAAGCTTCTTGAAGTAGATACGCACTACGGGCGAAGTAAGGATTATTACCGTCGGGATAACATCCTTGATCTTGTCTATCTCGCGGTTTGTCACAGCCACTATCTGCTGGATAAGATCGGGGGACATGGCAAGATAGCTTCCCTGATCGGATTTCTTGACAGAGCTTACTATCATATCCTCTATCTGCGTATCAAGAGTAATAACACGCAGCGAGTTCGCCTCTGCAAAACGTCGTGTAATTGTACGCTTGAGTGCCTGACGGACATACTCGGTAACGATATCCATGTCCTTAAGCACATTTGCATGGTCGCCCAGCGTTTCCAGAATAGTCTCCAGATCGCGTATCGGGATGCCTTCGCGCAGAAGATTCGACAATACTTTCTGTAGATATCCGACAGAAATAACCTTGGGTATAAGATCGTCGACAATTATCGGGTTGGTCTTCTTTACATTTTCGACCATTGTATTGACGTCCTGACGGGAGAGAAGCTCATGCGCATAGCGCTTCATGATCTCCGACCAGTGGGTTATCATTACGGAAACAGGGTCAATAAGAGTATAGCCTGCAACGTCCGCCATGATCTTCTTGTCCTCGGATATCCACTTTGCAGGAAGTCCGAATGCAGGCTCCACCGTGTCGATACCCTCGACCTGTGCGGTAACATCGCCGCTATCCAGTGCAAGGTAATGGTCCACAAGTATCTCGCCGCGGGCAACCTCTTCGCCCTTTATCTTGATTATGTACTGATTTGGATTTATCTCGGGGTTGTCCGTCATACGAACAGAGGGTATAACCATGCCCATGTCCATAGCAAACTGCTTACGGAAGATAACGACACGCTCGATGAAGTTACCGCCGCTCTTCTCGTCAACAAGACGCAGCAGCGAGTAACCGAACTCCATCTCGATAGGCTCTACGTTGAGCAGCTTGAATACGTTGTCGATATCGCGGAAGTAGTCGTTGTCGGCCTTGTCTGCCTTTTCCATCTCGCGAGCTTCTTCCTTGGCACGCTGTGCAAGCTCCAGCTCAGCCATCTTCTTCTTGTTTCTGTCCAGCATAACAGCCGCCACGATGAGCAGAGCACCAAGAACAAGCAGTACAATAGTGGGGAATCCGGGAATGACCATCATCACGATCATTACGATACCCGCGATCAGCAGAACGAAGGGCTGCGCTGTAAACTGCGCCTTCACGTCGTTCATAAGGCTGTCCTGGCTCGCCGCACGGGTAACGATCATACCTGTGGCAACAGAGATCAGCAGTGCGGGGATCTGAGAACACAGACCGTCACCTACGGTCGCAAGGGAGTAGGTGTTAATTATCTGCATGATATCGCCGCCGTCACGGATCATACCGATAATGGCACCACCGATGAGGTTTACAAGGGTAGTGATGATAGACATTATCGCATCACCCTTAACGAACTTGGTAGCACCGTCCATTGAGCCGTAGAAATCAGCTTCACGCTGGATATTGGATCTGCGGAGCTTTGCCTGCTCCTCATTTATAAGGCCTGAGTTCAGGTCCGCGTCGATAGCCATCTGCTTACCGGGCATAGCGTCCAGCGTAAAGCGGGCTGCAACCTCGGATACACGTTCCGAACCCTTGGTGATAACGATGAAGTTTACCAATACGATGATTATGAAGATAAGAAAGCCGACGATAGCGTCGCCGCCCATTACGAAGTTACCGAAAGCCTCGATTACCTCGCCCGCGTATCCGCTTGAAAGGATACCTCTCGTGGTGGAGATGTTAAGCGATAGTCGCAATACGGTAGTAATAAGCAGCACCGTCGGGAACACTGAGAACTCCAGTGCTTCCTTGATGAACATCGTCATGATAAGGATGATAAGGCTGAGTGCGATATTTAAAAGGATCATAAAATCCAGCAGCCATGACGGGAGCGGGATAATAATAGCCAGTACGATAAAGATGATAAACAGTACAAGTGAGTTACTAAGCAGCTTGCGTACTATATCTTTCACTCCCCTTTCTGTAATATTGTGTCGAAAATTAACATTTTGTATTCTGTTTTTCTTTATATATCAAATACAATCAGTGATATCATGTCGCATTATAACATATTGTGTATTTTTATGCGTGAAGAGTCTTGTTTTTAACTTTGTAAACAACAGTGAGCACCTCTGCCACCGCATTGTAGAGTTCAACAGGGATCTCACGCCCCAGCTCAACTGTGCTGTACAGTGTACGTGCCAGCGGCGGATCCGTCGTGATATACACATCGTTTTCCTCTGCGATCTTAATGATCCTTAAAGCAAGATAATCCTTGCCCTTGGCAACGACCTGAGGCGCACGGTTGGCATCCTGATCGTATTTCAAAGCTACCGCATAATGTGTAGGGTTACGGATGACCACGTCAGCCTTGGGAACTTCCTGCATCATTCGTGCCATTGCCATCTGTCGCTGACGCTGCTTGATCTTACTTTTGACCTGCGGGTCACCCTCGGTCTGCTTGTATTCCTCCTTGACCTCCTGTTTGGACATCTTGAGCTTCTTCTCAAACTGCCACCACTGGAAAAGGTAATCCGCAGCCGCAACAAAGACCAGAAGTATACATATCGTCATTACAAGATCATATATACTGGTCATCGCATAGGACATACTCTGCATGATACCGGCATTCGTCAGTGCAATAAACTTAGGCATACGTCCGGATATCTCGCTGTAGACTATGACGGTGATTATTATTACCTCCAGCAGTCCTTTAAGTATACCTACTATCGATTGCATGGAAAACAGCTTTTTTATTCCTGACAGCGGATTCAGTCGCGAGAACTTCGGTTGCGTGGCTTTCATTGTGAAAAGCCCGCGGGTCTGCGCTAACGTAGGGATAATACCGAGAAGCAGTGCTATCGCACATATCGGTCCCACTGTCATTATATACACAGTAGCCACGTCGATGAACAGCGACATATAATTGTCGGCATTGACCTGAAAACTGCCTATGCGCGAAAAGACTGACGAGGAATAAGCAAGTACGTTTTCTGTGATATGGCCCATCAGCAGCCTCATCGCTACGAACATACCAAGCACCGAAACAGCAATAACTATCTCCTTGCTTTGAAGAACGTCACCCTCTTTACGGGCGTCACGCCGCTTTTTCGGGGTGGCTTTTTCGGTTTTATCTTCGCCTGCCATTTAAAGCCACCGCCCTTTCGCACAGGGAATATCGTTTCATTATATGACTATGTGTTCAAGAAGGCCGTTGAGATTTGTGAACATAAGCCCCATCAACTCGCCCATGAACTCGGAAATAACTCCGCAGCTTGCTGCAAGCACAACAAAGCCGACCAGAAGCTTCAACTGGATATTAATAACAAACACATGTATAGTGGGAACAGCTTTCATCATGACTCCCACGCAGAACTCCGTAACAAGCGAGGCTGCAACGATAGGCATAGCAAGCTTTACAGCAAGCGTAAGCACCGTCTGAAAGTACATGACTATTATATAACCAACGTTGATATTGATGTTATCAAAACCAACAGGGATAGTCTGATACGAAATGGAGAACAGTTCGATATAAGACAGATGTCCTCCGACCATAAAGAAATACAGCATGAACCAGTAGCTGTATAACTGAGTTGTAAGACCAGCATTACCGAAAGTGGGATCGTAGCTTTTCGCCATGGAAAGGCCGATCTGCATATCTGCAAGCTCGCCCGCCATCGCGAACACCTGAAGCATGATATTTACAAAAAAGCCGAGTACCGCACCGACAAACACCTCTTTGACCACGTCAAACGCAAATTCAAGAGTGCCGTCGGGCATAGTGTACTCTATGCCTCCGCCTGCGACCATCACAAGCGACAGCACGATAGTTGCACCTGTTTTCACCATAGTAGGAACGCCGTTTCGGGAGAAGATCGGATTGAATGTAAAAATACCGCCTACCCGCGCTATGGCCATTACAATTACAACAAGATTGGATTGGATTATTTCCCAGATCTCAGACACGGCAGCGTCCTCACGTTATCGGGATTTCCGCCATTTTCTGAAAGATGAAATTAACGAAATCCACGCACTCCGCAGTCATCCACGGAGAAAGCAGAAACAGCGCAAGGCCGACCGCTACAGCTTTAGGTGCGAAAGACAATGTCTGCTCATGCACCTGAGTTGCAGCCTGCAGTATCGCGATAACAAGACCTACGATCATCGCCACAAGCAGAACAGGCAGTGCTAGTTTAAAAGCAAGCATTACCGCTTCGCGGAATATCTCCATCATAAGATCTTCGGTCATTAATCTCATCTCCTTTCGCGGAAATCAGGCAGAATGCACAGGTTAAAATACAGCTACGCTACCATTGGTAGCTGGAAACAACGGAACCAATAAGCAGATTCCATCCGTCTGCCAGTACAAAAGTCAGTATCTTGAACGGCATCGAGATCATTGCGGGGGGAAGCATCATCATACCCATTGACATCAGCGTACTGCCGACAACAAGGTCAATGACGAGGAATGGTATGAATATAAGGAATGCCATCTGGAAAGCGCGCTTTAGCTCGCTTATCATAAAGGACGGAATAATTACGGTAAGACTCAGATCATTCTGTATGTACTCCTCCGTAAAGCCGCCCTCGGGCTCTTCCATATTTGAAAGCTCGATAAAGAAGTGCAGATCATCATTTGCGGTCTGCTTAAGCATGAATTTCTTCAGCGGTACGCTTGCCGCATCCAGTGCCTGTTCGGTGGTGATCTCCTCGTTGACATAAGGCTGATATGCCACCTCGTTTATCTCTGCGAAAACAGGTGCCATTATAAACAGCGTAAGAAACAGTGCCATACCTGTGATTACCATATTAGGCGGTGTGGTCTGGGTCTGCATCGCCGTTCTTAAGAAGCCAAGCACGATAACGATGCGCGTAAAGCAGGTCATCATTATCAGCATCGAGGGTGCCAGCGCAATAAGCGTCAGCAGCAGTATGACCTCAAGAGGCTGCGAGGCATCAACGCCGATTACCTCCTGCAATACTGAGGAGCCTGGCTCATCGCCCACATCTACAGCTTCGTTATTGGTGTAGTCGCCCGCCTGAAGCCCCGAACCCGTGGCTTCCGTGGTGGCAGCTGCGTCAGCGTTCTCCGCCAATGCGGAAACGCCGATAAAACACACCGTAAGCACAATACACAGGAGCAACGAAACGACAAATTTCACGACCAGTTTTTTATCTGTACTGATAAGCCTTTTTATCAAGTCCGTTCCTCCTTATTTGTTTTTAGTAGTCATATTTCCGAGGATGGTCCTGAAGCTCTCTCCGAAGGAAGGATTAGTGCCGTCGGTTTTAGGCATAAGCTCCTCTTCGGTCAGCTCAAGATCGCATATCTTTTCGGTGTGCGAGGATGTGACTCCCAGCACCATGCACTTTCCGCATATACTCACAAGCAGCAGCATCTTGTCCGGTCCGAGGTTGATGCGTTCCAGTATCTTCATGTTGCGGGAGTCCGCAACCATAACGTGCTTGTTCAGCTTTTTCATCAGCCAGAACAGCAGGAATATGATCGCAAGCACTCCGACAAGTGCCATTATCATCTGAAAATACTCCAAAACGCGTCCTCCTTTCACGGACTTTAAGCGAAAAACTCAGGTTAAATCTGCCAGCCTCGAAAAACCAAAAGGCGGGATAGCATTCCCCCGCCTTGGTAAAATATACAAATTAGCCGAGGACTTTCTTGACAGTCTGTAAGATTCTGTCGGGCTTGAAGGGCTTAACGATAAAGTCGAGGGCGCCAAGCTTGATAGCTTCAACAACCATCGCTTCCTGACCCATCGCAGAACACATTACGACCTTAGCCATGGGATCCATGCCCTTGATATCCTTGAGGGCCTCTATACCTGTCTTGTTGGGCATCGTGATATCCATGATAACCAGGTCAGGCTTCTCGGATGTGTAAACATCACAAGCGATAGCGCCATCGGCAGCCTCCAGGATGTTTGTGTAACCGTTCTTTGTGAGGGTATCCTTGATCAGCATTCTCATGAAAGCCGCGTCGTCAACTAATAATATCTTCTTGTCCATTACTGTATCTCCTTGAATGTATTAATTTAATTAATTTTATTCCTTACCAAGACTGTCCATGAACTTTGACTTCACTATTTCGGTAATTCTTACCGCAAAGTTATCGTCGATAACAACCACGTCGCCTCGGGCGATGAGGTTTCCGTTTACAACTACATCAACAGGTGCGCCGGCCTGACGTTCAAGCTCGATTATCGTTCCCTGTGTGAAGTCCAAAATATCCTTGACCTTGCGCTTTGCTGTGCCGATCTCTACCGAGATCTCCAGCGGAACTCCCATCAGGAGCTTAAGGTTCTCCTGCTGGTCTCCCTGCAGTCCGTAATCCACGTTATCGAACTGGTGGAGCTGGGCGTTCTGAATGTTGACCGGCGGTACGGGAGGTGGGTAAGCACCGTAAGCCGCGTACTGCGGAGGATAACCGTAACCGGGCGCAGGAGGAGCGGGATAAGCTGCCTGCTGCGGCTGCGGATACATTGGCTGCTGCGGAGGCATAGCCGAAGGCGCAGGAGCTGCTGCGGGAGCTGCAGGCTGTGCAGCGGGAGCAGGTGCGGGGGCTGCAGGAGCAGGTGCAGGAGCTTCTTCCTCCTCGGGTGCCTGGAAGCTTTCCATCATCTTTCCGGAAAGGGTCTTTGCAAGCTCTACCGACATGATGGACATGAACTCACTGTTCATTACGCCATCAACGTTCAGGTTGAATGTGACCGCAACGATCGTTTCGCTGGGATCAAGGTTGGAAAGCTCGCAGAAGTTGGTTTTTTCAATTATGTAGGGAGTAGGTGTTGAAATGTCAACGGAAGTTCCGAGAAGATCGGAAAGTGCCGTTGCTGAAGCACCCATCATCTGGTTCATTACCTCTGATACCGCACTTATGTTAAGCTCATCAAACTCGAAGTCCGGCGAGATAACAAGAGGATTACCCATAAGCTGGTTCAGGATAAGCTGAACGTCATCCTGCTTCAGAACCATCATATTTACGCCCGTTATACCTGCAACATATACGATCTTTACGCAGATCGCAGGCTCAAGCCTTGTGTAGTTCAGGTCTGCCACCTTTGCCACACTGACCTCAGGCGTCGTAATCCAGACCTTTGCATTCAGCAGCTCCGAAACAGCCGTGGCCGCGGCGCCCATACTTATATTAAGTATCTCACCGACCGCGTCTATTTCGTATGAGCTGAATTCAACGTTTGTATCCAATTCGTTAGCCATCAGTTTTCATACCTCAATTCTGAATAAAATTATCTATCATAATAGCTTTTTTATTATTGTAAGTTCCCATCTTGGCATCGAACCAGGGCTTTCCGCCAACCTTTACGGTGACGTTGCTGCTTATGCTCTTTCCAAGCGGGATAACGTCGTTCACCTGCAATGTCAGTACCTCGTAAAGATCGAGGTTTATCTCTCCGAGGACTGCTGTGATGTCCAGATCCGTTGTGCTGATGCCCGACATGATGCTGTCGCGGCGTTCAGCCTCGCGGTGCGCGTCCGTCTTACGTCTTGTGGAGGAGTACCTCGGGATGAACTTGCCCATGATCTCGTCCAGATTTATCGCAGGGATACATACCGAGATAACGGACTTGATGCCGTTTATCTCAACTTCGAGTGCTACGATGATTACCGTATCCTCGTGTCCTATGGTCTGTACCACTCGGGAGTTCGTTTCAATGCCGATAAGCTTAGGCTCAAGCTCGATATGAGTAAGCCATGGCTCTTTTAACAGACCCGAAAGCGCTGTCATTACATCGTTCATTATGGTGATCTCGATCTCGGTGAAGTCGCGGTTTACATCGCGGTATTCACCCTTACCGCCCAGCAGGCGGTCGATCATCGTGTATGTAATGGCGTTAGACACCTGCAGGATAACGTTGGTCTCGCTGACCTCGTCATTTGCGATGCCCATGTCGACCATACCCATCATAACGTAGTCGGGAAGCGCATTGTTGAACTCGCTGTAGCGCTGCTCCTCAATGCTTACCAGCGTTACGCGGCAGTATAGTCTGAGAAGTCCGGTAAGATAAGACGACATCAGTCGGGCGTAGTTCTCGAAAATGCTGTCCAGTACCTTGATCTGCTCTTTGGTAAACTTCTTGGGAGCGCGGAAGTCATATTCCTTGACTTTCTCCTCCTCTTTCTGAGTAACCACAGGAGCTGCTCCGGCTGCGACGTTTCGTAGCATTTCATCGATCTGCGCCTGCGTCAGTACGTCAGCCATCCAAATCCCCCCTTGGAATTAAATGTAGTCTTGCTTATTCTGTCGCGGAGCTTGCCGCTGCAGCATCTGCGGCGGATGCGTCTCCATCGGAAGCGTCAGCGTCATCTCCGCCCTCCGCTTCAGGCTCTTCAGCCTTTATAAAGTTTGTAAATTCATCATATATAACGGGACCCGAGCCAACAACCGAAGAACCTGTGCCGCCCGAACCGGGGAACAGCTCTCCGATAGAATCTATGATGCCCTGTGCAAAATCATCGGGTACCTTGCTTTCGTTGTTTTCATGCTTTCCGTCTGGATCAAATACATCGGACGGAAGCTTATAATCGTACTTGAGGATATCCTGAATAACCTGAGGATCGGTAAAATCGGCATCGTTTCTGAGGATGACCATCTCAACACGGCGGTTCTGTGCCATGCCCTCGGAAGTGGAGTTATCTCCGACAGGCTCATGGGGGCCAACACCCTTTGTCCTGAACTGCTTGCTTTCAAGCACACGCCTGAACTCCATGTATTTTACAACACTGCAGGCACGTGCGGAGGACAGATCCCAGTCGTTGACATCGGAAACGCCTACTGCAGCAGTATGACCGCTGACCGTTACCTGCTGTATGAAATTGTTGCAGGCTGTAAGCGCAGGAGAGATACCATCTATGATATTCATACCTGCATCTGTAAGGATAGCACTGTTTCCACCGAAGAAAACACTGCTGTCGAAGCGGATATAAAGATGCGCCGAATCCTTGGATACGGACATGGAATCCGTCAACTCATTCTCCTCCACATAATCGGAGAGATAAACATAAAGCTGATCGAAGCTCTGGGGAAGCTCACCCGAACCGGCTGTGCTGGAGGGTTCCTCATCCTTTATATAGTTGCCGTTATCATCCGTATGCTCAGGCTGATCGACATACTCATTAAGATACTTGCCTCGTGACTGGAAGGCCTGATATATGTACTGCCATTTCTGCTCATCAATACTTGAAGACGCATACAGCATTACGAAAAAGGTAAGCAGAAGTGTTACCATGTCGCCGTAAGTGGCAAGCCAGTCATTATCATGGTTTTCCTTTGGCTTTTTTTCAAGCTTTGCCATATCACGACCCCCTTTTTCTGTAAATGAGCGCACTTATGCCATACTCATTATATTATTGTAACATATATTTGCTGATTTTGCAAACACTTTACGCGATTTTTATGAAATATTTTTAAAATTTTTTTAATTTGCAGGCTTTTCGCCCTTCTGCTTGCTCTTGGGAAGCATAAATTCAAGCTTTTCCTGGATATATCTGGGGTTTGAACCTGCAGCGATAGCAAGAACTCCCTCTTCAATTATCTGCATACATAACAGCTCATCATTATGTACGTTCTGCAGTGACGAAGCCAGAGGCGCAAAGAATACGTTAGCGAAAAGCGAACCATAGAATGTGGTAATAAGCGCAGTCGCCATACCTGAAGCAAGGCCGTCAGGATTGGTGTCCATTGTTGCCAGCATGTTTACCAGACCAACCAGTGTACCCAGCATACCGAATGCGGGGAAGATACCCACGCCCTTTTCGAAGAAAGCACGTCCGTTATCATGACGCTCGCACATAAAGCTGATGGCGTCATCCAGCATTCCGCGTACCTTGTCAGCATCGTTAGCATCAACGATAAGCATGAGCGCAGACTTCATGAAGGGATCCTTACAGTTGTTTGCGCTTTCTTCAAGCGCAAGCAGGCCGCGTCCTCTTGCGATCTTTGCGTACTCAACGATCTCGTCTATGTACTTTTCGGGTTTATACTTTTTGGGGAGCAGAGCCATTCCGAACTTCTTGGGAACACCCGCAAGATATGACAACGGGAACGACGCTATCAGACAGCCTATGGTACCACCGACAGTGATCGCCAGTGACGGAACATCTACGAAGTCGCCGATATCACCGCCGTCAAAGATACCATACAATACCAGTCCGACAGCGATTACCCAACCTATAATAAGTGAAAAATTCAAAATATATCCCTCGCTTTTCTGTGTGTCAAAATGAATTTATGTCACGGAGCCTGTCCGTTGTTTATGTCAAAGGCTCAGCAGCATCAGCGGTTCTTCGCCGAATCATTCTTCTGCGCTGATTCCTGTTGTATTCAAGTATTTTAGTCTGAAGCTCCTTCATGCTCTCGCGGACTATATAGCTGTGTCCATTAGACAGCACAATAACAGTATCGGGAGTTTCACTGACGGTCTCTATAAGGTTTTCGTTCAGCAGGAACTGTTTTCCGTCAAGCTTTGTTAAAAAGATCATATTATTTCCTCTTAAACAGCATGCCCCCGCCCCGTAAGACGGGGGCGCCGCCGTTAATTCAGTTTGTTAAAAGGTCACGCTAAAAGCGATTATCTCTTGAGGTTCAGAAGCTCCTCAAGCATTGTATCGGAGGTTGTGATAACTCTGGAGTTTGCCTGATAGCCTCTCTGGGTGGTGATCATGTCTGTGAACTCCTGAGAAAGGTCAACGTTGGACATTTCCAGTGCGCCTGCAACTACCTCGCCTGCGCCGTCGCCGCCTGCGATGGCAACCTTAGCGTCGCCGGAAGCTACTGTAGCCTGGAACATTGTTCCGCCGGACTGAGAGAGACCGTTGGGGTTATCGAATGTAGCAATATCGATTCTGCCCAGAGTCATATAGCCGTGAACAGCGTGGTAACCGATGATGCTGCCGTCGAATTCGGCCACCAGATACGGGAATCGCGCAAGGGTATTTTCTATTCGCTGCACAAATTCCGCCACAGTGGGCACGTCGTATTCAAATGTGACCGCCGTGGTCTCTACATAGGGCCGGTATATCGCCAGCAGCTCCGGCGCATCCTCCCGCGTG
>JAZQGZ010000064.1:0-13429 GCA_045540255.1 Oscillospiraceae bacterium
CGCTTGGCCTCCGACTTAAGTATTTTCATCTATTTTGCAGTGCCTCTGAAGCTCCGAAACTTTGTGCTACTTATCGTAAGCCTTGTGTTCTACGGTTGGGGCGAGCCTGTATATGTTCTGATAATGCTTTACTCCATTATAGTGGACTACATATGCGGTTATTTTGCCGGAAAATATCGAGAAACCAACAAAAAGAAAGCAAGGGCGGCTGTTATCACCAGCGCGGTAATGAATCTTGCTGTTCTTGGTTTCTTTAAGTATTACACATTTATAATAACAAACCTTCAGCTTCTCCCCTTCGAGTTTCTGCAGGCTATTCCCACATTTGAAAATATCGAGCTTCCCATCGGTATTTCCTTCTACACATTCCAGACAATGTCATATACTATCGACATTTACAGAGGGGACGCAAAGGTACAGCGTAACATTACGTCCTTTGGTGCGTACGTAACTCTGTTCCCTCAGCTTATTGCAGGTCCTATCGTCAGATATCAGGACGTTGACGACCAGCTTCGCAGCCGTCCTCATAACATAGAGCTTTTTGCTTCCGGTATCCGCACCTTTGTTTGCGGTATGGCAAAGAAGATCCTTCTGGCAAATGCTGCGGGCGAGCTGTGGGACCATTTCAGAACTCTTTCCGAAACAAACGCAACAGTTCTTGGCTCATGGATCGGTCTTATCTTCTATGCCTTCCAGATCTATTTCGACTTCTCCGGATATTCCGATATGGCAATAGGTCTTGGTAAGATGATGGGCTTCAACTTCCCCGAAAACTTCGACTATCCCTATATGAGCCACAGCATTTCCGAGTTCTGGCGCCGCTGGCACATGACCCTCGGTGGCTGGTTCAAGAGCTATATCTATATCCCCCTCGGCGGTAACAGAAAGGGCACAGCCCGCACGCTGTTCAACCTTATGGTAGTATGGACCGTAACAGGTATATGGCATGGCGCAAGCTGGAATTTCATGCTCTGGGGTGCTTACTTCGGCGTTCTTATCATAATGGAACGTCTGTTCATGGGCAAGGTGCTCGAAAAGATACCCTCGTTCTTCAGCTGGCTTTACACCTTTGTGCTGGTGGTATTCGGCTGGGTAATGTTCGATGCTGTGGATACCACTATCGTTGATATCGGTGCGATGTTCGGCGAGGTGTTCACATATATCGGTGCGATGTTCGGCGCAAACGGCGTATTTATGGATAACTTTGCTACAAGCTCCATCATGAACTACGGTATCATATTTGCTGTATGTATCCTCGGAAGCTCCGATCTCATCAAGAACTTCGCAACATTCATCCGTGAAAAGGCACCCAGGTGGATGCAGTACGGCGAGCCCGTAGTAAACCTCGTGATAATGCTTGCCGCTATCGCATATATCGCCACCTCCAACTACAATCCGTTCCTGTATTTCAACTTCTAAGAAAGGAGAGCAACTGATATGAAATTCAAAATGACCCCCAGCAAACTGATGATATTCCTGTTTGCTGCTGTTACACTGGCACTTCCCATAGCCACTATCGCTCTCCCTAAGCTGGAGCGCAGCGAGAACGAGAACCGTACACTCGCAAAATTCCCTACACTTATAAACGAGGGTAAGCTTGAAAAGGCCGAAAGCTTCGGAGATTATGTTGATTCCGTAAAGTGGGATTATATAACTATCCGCGACAAGAACAGCTTCATGGATGATATCGAAGTATATTTCTCCGACCATCTTGCAGGCAGAGAAACATGGGTACAGACCAAAAACAAGCTGGAAGCCCTCATCGGCAAGCAAGAGATCAACGGTGTATACACTATCAACGATCAGATGATACAGGTGTTCAAGGACTACGATCAGGTAACTGTTGACGCCTCCATAAAGGCCATGAACACATTTGCCGCAAACCACAGTGACCTCCCCTGCAGCATCATGCTTTCTCCCACAGCACAGGAGATGTATTTCTCTCAGATGCCCAAATACAACGGCTATCTCAGCCAGAAGACCTTTATCGACAATGTATACAAACAGCTTCAGGGCTTTACAACCATCGACGGCCTGAGCTTTATGACCGAGCACAAGGACGATTATCTGTTCTATCGTACCGACCACCACTGGACCAGTCTCGGTGCATACTATGGTTACTGTGCCGCCGCAAAGGCTCTCGGTTACAGTGCTTACGGACTCAAGGATTTCAACATCGAAACAGTAAGCAGCGATTTCCACGGTACACTGTATTCCAAGACCCTCGACAACGGCGTAACACCCGATGTTATCGACTACTACCATCTCAAGAACAACTCTCCGAAGATCACTATGACAGTGTTTGACGGCGCAAAGGAAACAGTATACGACAGCCTTTATGTCCGTGATTACCTCAATGTAAAGGATAAGTATTCCTCCTTCACAGGCAGCAATCAGCCTATCATAACTATCGAGACCGATATCGACAACGGCAAGAGCCTGCTTCTTGTAAAGGACAGCTACGCACACAGCCTTGTACCTTTCCTTGCAAACCACTACAGCAAGATAACCATGGTAGACATGAGATATATCAACGCAGACCTCAACTACTTCATCAATGTGGATGAATACACCCAGGCATTGTTCATGTTCAACACGGTTTCCTTTGCAGAGGACGAGTCCCTCAAGAAGATCCAGCTCACAAAATGAGAGAGCTGAAATTCACAGTAAGCGAAGCGGAAAACGGCGTGACCATGCAGCAGTTTCTGAAAGGTCACGGCGTTTCCCAGCGTACTATCATAAAGCTTAAGCACACCGGCGGTATCACACGGGACGGAAAGATAATCCGCACGATAGATACCGTAAACAGCGGCGATGTGATAAACGTGCTGATGGAGGATGCGGGAGGACTTATCCCTAATCCCGACCTTAAAGCGGATATCGCCTACGAGGACGATGACGTCATCGTGTTCAACAAGCCGCCTTATATGGCAGTGCACCCCTCAATAAAGCACAGCGACGACACTCTCGGAAATCTGTTTGCCGCAATGTATCCCGACACTCCGTTCCGTGCGATAAACAGGCTGGACCGCAACACCTCGGGACTTTGCGTATGCGCAAAGAACCGATATGCGGCAGCAGCGCTCACTAAGAATGTCAGCAAGGTC
Source organism: Oscillospiraceae bacterium (assembly GCA_045540255.1). GTDB lineage: Bacteria > Bacillota > Clostridia > Oscillospirales > Ruminococcaceae > CAG-115. The sequence continues at coordinate 3,108 of JAZQGZ010000064.1, forward strand.
TACTACGCTATCGTAGACGGAACCGATCTTACCGAAGGACAGATAGAGGTACCCATCGGCAGAGTGCAGGATAGTATAATATACCGCAACGTCACCCCCGACGGGCAATATGCGCTTACACTGTACAATGCTGTAAAACACAGCAATAAGCGCACCCTTTTAAGGGTGATACTTAAAACCGGAAGAACCCATCAGATACGTGTACATTTCGCACATATCGGACATCCGCTGTGCGGCGACGGGATGTACGGCGGAGATCTTACCGATATAGAACGTCAGGCACTGCACTGCGGCGAGGTAAGCTTTACCTCCCCCGTAAACGGAAAGCAGATCACCCTGACCGCAGAACTCCCCGATGACATGGCCGCACTTTTAGAAAACAGAGGTACAACATGAAAAAAATACTTACAGCTATCATTTTATGCTCATCACTGCTGCTGACGGCTTGCAGTGGCAGCAACTCACCGAAAGTCAACGCCAATGGCAACAGGATAACTCTCAGTGACGCAAAGACTGCCATTGAATTCCCCGAAGGCTGGACCGTGCTTACAGGCGAGGAAATGTACAAAGATATCCTGAAGGCAAGCAGCGGCGACAACCTTGATAAGATGATTGAGGAGTTCGAAGCAAACGGACTGTATTACCTTACATCGGCTTATTCCATGAAGGATGTTACATTCGTTACTGTATCGGCTCAGGATATGACTCCCGCCGACGGCGAGGATCGCGTTACGGTCGAGGATTATGCCCGCAGCGTGCACGACAGCTCTATATTCGACTTCCTTGCAAGCGGATATAAGACAGGCGATGACAGCAGCTTCGGCGAAGCGCAGTACGGCGGCAAGGATGGCTACCTCTCCCACTTTGAGCTGTTTTCAGGCGAGGGAGATGAGTTCCTGCTGGGCTTTACGGAATTCTACTTTGAACAGGACATAAATGTATATACCATCCAGATATGCTACTACAAGCAGGAAAGCGCACCAGTCGCAGAACAGCTCCTTGCAGATATGAAAACCGCATAACACTACGAAAGCCCCTGCGTTATTGACGCAGGGGCTTTTTTACCACCAATTTACACGGCTCATCCCGATACCGAACGGGCATACTAATATCGGTGATATTATGAAAAACTTTTTTAAAGGACTTCTGTGCGGAGGACTTAACGGCTTCTTCGGTTCGGGTGGCGGGGTTATCGCAGTGCCGATACTGGAGAATGACGGATGCACTCCTCAGCAGGCTCATGCTACTTCGGTAGCGCTGATATTCGTGCTGAGCCTTGTAACTACTGTGTCCTATCTCTTCGGGGAGGGCATCGACATAAAAGCCGCATGGCAATATATCCCCTGGGGACTGGGCGGAGCCGTTGCAGGCTCGCTGTTTCTGAGGAAAATAAAGGCCGCTTGGCTGCACAGGGTGTTCGGGGTGCTTATCATAGCCGCCGCTGTAAGGACGCTGTTCTCATGACGGAGGCTGTAGTAGGATTTCTCACGGGCGTCATCGCTTCAATGGGACTGGGCGGTGGATTTGTCCTGATGATCTGGCTCACCCTGTTTGCAGGGGTGCAGCAAAAAGCAGCTCAGGGAATAAACCTCGTATTCTTCCTGCCCATCGCCCTGCTCTCGCTGATAATGCATATAAAGGGCGGGCTGGTAAACAGACCACTGCTGAAAAAGTATATACTCGGCGGTATCGCGGGTGCCATACTGGGAACGATAGCGACCCACATCGTTGCGGCAGAGCTGCTCAGAAAGCTTTATGCACTGTTTCTGCTGGCATTCGGGACAAGGGAGCTTTTTAGCTCGGGAAAAAAGCATCCGAATACAATTACACAGAAGCAAAACACAGAATAATGTCCCGACACAAACAGTAAAGCCGCCCTTAGGGGCGGCTTTGTAACATATACGTGCTTATGTATTTGTGCTGCGCTTGCCCAGCTTGATAAGACGAACGATAATCGGGTTAAGTATAAGGTTTATTGAAAATTCAATAATAAAGTTTATACCCACCAGACCGAGTATCATATATGCGCCAACGCTTTCATAGCCCATACCTGCTGCCCATTCGCTTACAGTATCCATAAAGAATACACAGCAACCAAGCAGGAAGATACCTGTGTTTACAATAGGGGTAGCAACTGCCGCTGTGATAACAGCGAGTGTATCGTTCTTTTTTGACAGTGCTTTGTATACAAGACCTGCCGTTGCTCCTGCCAGTGAGCCTTTGAGTAAAACAGTGAGTATCGTACCGAATACATCTACCGTAAGGAACGCAGCTGCATCGCCCGTAAGCAGTACCACCACTCCGAAAACAAAGCCAAGCCATGCGCCGGCTTTCCAGCCGTACAATGCAGATCCCACAACAAGAGGGATAAGAACGAACGTGATGCTAAACATTCCAAATCTCATTCCCAGTGCGATAAACTGTAGAACTACGACTATCGCTGTCAGCAGTGCGATACCAACAAGCTTTTTGGTATCAAATTTTGTTGTTTTTTCCATCTGGAACTCCTTGCTGGCATTCGGATCCTTAATTCCGATATGCCGCGGGTATATATTTACGAGGTTACCCTCGCAGACCCCTGTATAAACAGTGTTTTATTAATAACTCTCCGTATAAAACGGATGAATTTCACAATCTGTAGTGTCTTACTTGGTGTTCTTTTTATAGATATCCAGCAATCCTGTCATGATAAGGCTGCGGTCGAGTATGAAATCATACTTGCACAGAGGCTTTATCACAGAGGAGAATCCGCCCGTTGCAACTACGGTGCACTTCTCGCCAAGCTCCTGTTCAAAGTGCTCTATCATGCCGTCTATCATGAATGCTGTACCATAAAGCAGGCCCGAGCGCATACAATCGATGGTGTTAGTGCCTATCACGTTTTTCAGCGGAGGATCGTTGTTTATGCCGATGAGAGGCAGACTCGCTGTGCGGTTTGCAAGCGCCTCGATGGAGATCTTCACTCCGGGGGCGATTATTCCACCAACAAAAGCGCCTGTTTTGTCAACAGCAAGCACCTTTGTCGCAGTTCCGAGGTCGATAACAACAGCAGGCAGCGGATAATGTTCCTTTGCCGCAACCGCGACAGCCGCCATATCTGCGCCGAGGGACGCAGGCTCGTCTATCTTGATGTTGAGCCCTGTTTTCAGACCGGGACCGACTGTAAGTACCCTGCATCCGCAAAGCTTTGTCACAGCCTCCTTGAGCTGGCTTGTGACGGGCGGCACTACCGAAGAAATAATAGCACCCGAAAAATCCTCAGGTGAATACTTATACAGATGCAGTATATCGTTCAGAGTTATCGCATACTGATCCGCCATGCGGTAGCGGTCGGTGTCTATCCTTGATTCAAACAAGAGCTTGTCGCAGTCATCAAATCCGCCAATAACGGTATTTGTGTTGCCGACGTCAATAGTCAGTATCATGTTATTACCTCTTTTTACATTAAATACCGCACATTCGCAGGGCGATGTGCGGCTTTGTGTTTAGTTCATATACTCGCCGCTGTATTCCAGCAGAGTAACGCTCTCAACGCCGTCAACTGCGTTGAAACGGCTGATGTAGCTTGTGTCATTGTTCTTTATTTTAACCTCGATAGTCAGTTCTATACTGTTACCAACCTGTGTTTTGTTCTTCAGCTTGTACTTGATAGCACCGAGGATGCCGTTTACGTTTACCTCGTTGTCAGCAGTGTAGCGCACGATGAGCAGATAGCTCTTGCGCTCCTTCTTGCAGATGGTAAGGAGTATGTAGATAACAGCAATAACAACGGTACCGATGACAGCTACCCAGTAGAGCTGAGCACCTGCGGTGATACCCGAAGCGATACCCCAGAACAGGAAGCCTATATCCAGCGGATCCTTTACCGCTGCACGGAAACGTACGATAGACAACGCACCCACCATACCGAGGGACAGTACAACGTTTGCACTGATTGTCATTATGATAAAGGAGGTAACGACTGTAGTAAGCAGCAGCAGGATATTGAAGTTATCACTGTAGACCACGCCTCTGTAGAAGAAACGGTATACAAGATAGATGATAACACCGCACAGTGTTGCGGTAAGAAGAGTAACGATGATGGTCGTTACGGAAAGATTTGCAAACTGCTTGGATACGTCAAAGCTGTCACCGAAGACTGCGAGCGCATCGGTAAGCTTTGATGCCATTGTAAGATTTTCAGAAACCATGTGTCTTGACCTCCATTAATTTATCGCTGCATATTATGTATTTCGATACGGACTGCCGAGTGGAGTTTAGCCCCTGAAGCACAGCCTGTATACTAGCCGGAAGATAGTTGTCATATTTGATCTCAAGGATTATCTCCTTGCTGTATATCGGAGAATAGAACGCCTCCTCCGAAAACATGTCAATGGTATTATAACAAGTAGACAGCTTTTTGTCAAATGTGATACGGACATTACCGTGGGGATAGACCAGCGCCTCGCGGACATAATCCACGATGATCCTCGGGCGGAGTGCCGATACAAGATTCGAGCGGTAATACTCGCCGAATACATCCTCCTCGCAATCATGCCCTGCCATGAAAGAGCAATCACCATTCAGCAGAGCCCTGTACTGCTCGTCAGTGAGCTGTGCCGACAGCTTTGAAACGTAATTATCGTCCTTGTGCTTGGCCTCCAGCATTATCCGCGAATCATTAAGATTGTAACTGCGGATGCGGAATTTACGGCGGGCTGCCATGCCGCTTATCTTGTCGTTATAGCCACTGTTGTAGATGTCATCGAAATACAGGCTAGTGACGCGGTATTCACCGTTTACCGTGTTGCGGTCAGCGTACATTATAGGCTTAAGTCGCGCCACCAGCACGCGGTAGGTGCCCTCATCGATGATGTATTTAAGCTCGTGTCGCAGCCTGCGTCCACCCGAAAGCTCTCTTTCGGGACGTGCGGGTATAAGCGTTTTCATTTTACGTAGCCCGAACATCTTCCGCCTCCTTCCATATTAAAGCAATATACTATAAATACTATACCATATTTTTAAAACGATTACAAGTCGTTTTTTTGTATATTACATTTAAAATATAACTTAACGTTGATTAATTCGTGGATTTTCACAAAGAAATTTTGCGAAAAAGCCTTGACAATGCTTTTAGGATAATGTATAATAGTTTAGTGTTGACAGTTGTGTACGGACTAACTATGTCCTCACACAGATCCTAACTGATTTTTAAAAAGGGGGTTTTTGAAAATGAAAAGAACTTACCAGCCTAAGAAGCTTCAGAGAAAGCGCGAGCACGGTTTTATGAAGAGAATGGCTACCAAGAATGGCCGCAAGGTTCTCGCACGTCGTCGTGCAAAGGGCAGAAAAAAGCTGACTTACTAATCTGATCGCAATCCCTATGTCTGATCTCAGAAAACGGTACGTTGTGATCAAAAAAAACCGCGATTTTTCCTTTCTCTTCAAAAAAGGGGAAAGCATTGTGACCTATGCCTTTGTCTGCTATGTTAAAGAGCGTCGTGGCACTGCCAACCGTCTGGGCATAGTGACAGGCAAAAAGGTCGGAAACGCGGTCAAACGGAATCGGGCAAGGCGGGTAATAAGGGAAGCCTTCCGCCTTTTTGAACCGATTTTAAAGGAAAAGACACAAAAGCGTTATGATTTCGTTTTCGTCGCAAGGAGCAAGACTCCCGAGCAGAAGTCCACAAAGGTGCTTTCGCTGATGAAAAAGAATGTTCTGTCAAAGCTGTCATGAAATATCTGTTTTTAGGAATAATCAAGCTATACAGACTCACGCTGTCAAAGATCTTGCCGCCGGCCTGCCGCTTCAGTCCAAGCTGTTCCGAATATGCAACTATTGCAATTCGGCGTTTTGGTGCGGTAAAAGGCGGTTATTTGGCGTTATGGAGAATTATTCGCTGCAACCCTTTTTCGCGCGGCGGATATGACCCTGTCCCGGAGAGCTTCTGCTTTCGTCCGGACAAGGTGCAGCACTACCTACCCGACTCCGAATGCTGCGACATTAACACCGAAGACAATTGCGGATAAGTCCGCATTATAATAAACATAATAAGGGATGCGCTGCTATTCCTGTCCTGCGCGCCCGCATACACCACACACATGATCGAATCGCTGAAAGGACGTGGACACCATAAACTTCATTTACAGTCTTATCGGCACGCCTCTCGGTTATATCCTGTACTTTATTTATGAAATGGGAATAACCAACGTAGGTCTTGCCATCATCCTCTTTACCTTTATCGTAAAGCTTGCAATGCTTCCGCTTTCGATAAAGCAGCAGAAGAACACCGCAAAATCCGCTATCTTCGCGCCAAAAGTGCAGGAGATCCAGCAGAAGTACAGAAACAACCAGCAGAAGCAGCAGGAGGAGCTTGCAAAGCTCCAGCAGCAGGGCTACAACCCTATGGGTGGATGTGGCACGCTCATGCTTACATTCCTGCTCCTCTTCGGCGTTCTGGACGTAGTATACAAGCCCATGACCCATATCATCCACACCGGCGAGAGCGAGGTCGTGAAGATGATGGAGGAGGGCTACAGCGTAAAGCTTACATCCATTCTCGTTGACGAGGTAAACAACACCGCCGCTGACCTCAAGGGCGATGCGCTCGTAAAACACGAGGAGCTTGTACGCGACGCAGCCAAGATCCTTGAGTACTATAACGCAAACCTCGAAGATGGCGCGACCGCCTACGACGAAAGCGTATGGAAAACAGTTTCCGCTGATTCCATCAGGGTGGTTGAAGGTGCTATCAAGTCTGCGCTGAAGAACGAGTATGAGGTGGTCAAGGCCAACAATAACGGTAACGCCAAGGAAGTGCTGTTTACGGCAACCGACCTGTTCTCCATAACAGACTACGACCGCAAGGATGCTGCAGGCAATACTATCCCCAGCGAAAAGGTAGAGCTGAATTCTTCCGCAAACGATGAGGCAAAGGCAGCTTACAAGGCAGCTCACGCTTTCGGCGACAAGACAAAGGAACACTTCAATACTCTCCAGACCCAGTACGGATACTGGAAGATAGCTTCCGACGGCGATTTTGAATTCGTACCCAATACAGGTCTTCAGAGAGAGCTTTACACTCTTGAAACTTTCGGAACAGTAAAGGAATATGCAGACGGAACAAAAGTTGAATATAAGCAGTTCTTCAACTCTGTAAGCAATACCGACGATATCTCCGTGCTTTACGACAACCTCAACTTCCTCGGCATAAAGCTCGGACAGGTCCCTGCAGAGCACATGGGCTTCCCGATGGTGCTCGTTCCTATCGTAGCATTTATTCTTTCTCTTATCCAGACATTTATCTCCAACAAGCAGATGGAGACCAACAACCCCGGTTCCGTGGGCGGCGGTATGAAGATCACAATGTATCTCATGCCTATATTCTCCATTATCTTCGTATTCACTGTTCCTGCCGGTGCAGGCTTCTACTGGACGATAAGCTATGTGTTCGGTATAGCACAGTCGCTCATACTGAACAAGCTGTACAATCCCCAGAAGCTCAAAGCACAGGCGCAGGCTGAATATAACGAGCGCATGAAGAAGATCGAGACCCAGGCAAGACAGGCAAGAAACTCCGATGTGGAAATAGTGGAGTACAAGGGCGAGAAGCTCTCCCAGAAAGAGATCAACCGCAGAAAGCTTGCCGAAGCACGCCGCCAGGACGCAATTAAGTACGGCGAGGAATACATTGAGGACGAAGACGACAAATAATCGAAAGGGGAACTGACATGGAAAAGGAATTTACCGCAAAGACCGTCGATGAAGCAAAGGCTCTTGCAGCGCAGGAGTACGGCGTTTCCGTTGACGATATCGAATTTGAGATACTTGAGCAGCCCAGAAAGGGCCTGTTCGGCATGAAAGGTGAAGCAAGAGTAAAGGCCCTCTACGAGGCCCCTGCTGAGGAGCCTGCCGAGGAGGCAGCTCCCGCCGCTTACGAGGATGAGGACAACACAGAGTCCACCCTCCCCGAAGATTTTGACATTGAGAGCAGTGCAAAGGTAAAGGCTGCAAAGCAGTATCTGACCGATGTTCTGCACGCACTTAAGCTCGAGAATTTCGAGATCAAGGCAATAAGAAAGGACAACAATGTTGTTCTGGATATCTCGGGTGAAAAGCTCGGTGTTGTAATAGGACGCCGCGGCGAGACTCTGGACAGCCTGCAGTATCTCACCATTCTCGCAAGCAACCGCACAGAGGAAAGCTTCTGCCGCATATCTGTTGACTGCAACGGATACCGCGACAAGCGCAAGGAGACCCTTGAGGCTCTCGCCAAGAGAACTTCTGCAAAGGTCATCAAGCAGGGAAGAAAGATCGCTCTGGAGCCTATGAACCCCTATGAGCGCCGTATAATCCATAGCTGCGTAGCTGAGATCGAGGGTGTATCCAGCCACTCAACAGGCGTTGAGCCTTACAGAAAGGTCGTTATCTACGCTGATAAGCCCAAGTATGACAACAAGCGCGGCGGCAAACGCGACCGTAGCGAGAGAAGCAGCGGCGATGTTCGCGCAACAAGGAACTATAAGAGCTCCAGCGGCTTCTCCACAAGCTTCGAGCGCGAGTACAAGCGCAGAGTGTACGAGCCTGACGAGAACGCAAACGCAGGCGAGTTCTCCAAGGAGACAGTTGACGCTGAGAGAAACGCAACACTCTATGGCAAGATCGAGATCTGATACAACCACAAACGGCGGAGTTCACCTCCGCCGTTTTGTCAGATATCAAGAAAGGAGCATATTATGCGCCGTGACAGAAAAAAAGCATCCACAGAAATAATCAGGCTTCTTGCGGAGGAGTATCCCGATGTAAAATGCGCCCTCATATACTCAAGACCTCATGAGCTGCTGATCGCAACACGTCTTTCCGCACAGTGTACCGACAAGCGCGTGAACATGGTGACTCCTGCGTTGTTTGAACGCTTCCCCGACATAAACGCTTTCGCCGATGCGGAGGTTTCCGAAGTAGAGGAGCTTATCCGGACCTGCGGACTTTTCAAAACAAAAGCACAGGATATCGTTAAGATGTGCGTTATGCTCCGCGATATCTATGGTGGCATCGTCCCCGATAATATAGAGGCGCTCACCACGCTGCCGGGCGTAGGCAGAAAGACCGCCAACCTCATAGTGGGAGACCTGTACGGTCAGCCTGCATACGTCTGTGATACCCACGTTATACGCCTCACCAACCGCCTCGGGCTTTCCGATACCAAAGACGCAGGAAAGGTGGAAAAGCAGCTTCGTGAAATCATCCCTCCCGAGGAGAGCCTTAAGCTTTGCCACAGGCTGGTGCACCACGGACGCGCTGTCTGCAGTGCAAGAGCCCCCCGCTGCGAAGCCTGCGTTCTCAGAAACGTATGCCACTCCAAAGACAAGGTTTGACGATAGCAGTTTAAAATTTTGTAACACACAACGCCCCTGTTCTTAATTGAACAGGGGCGTTGTATTCTTTTCTCCGATTATTTCGCACTTCGTATGAGAGCGCGAACTCTCACACGAAAGGTGGCGTTTTGTTTATCGACGAAGCCTATAGTATCACGGAAAATGACCATTCTGATTCTTACGGTAGAGAGTGCTTGACGGAATTAACAAAGGCCTTGGAAGACTACAGAGATGATCTGGTTGTGATTGTTGCCGGATAATCTCTGTGGTGTCGCAGGGGAGATAGTCTCCCAGATTTGATACAGTCAGTCCTCGTGAACCGATTACAGCAACTTTCATAACAACCTCGTTTTAGATATATTCTGAACGCACTTCAAACACGTTGTTCTCATTATAACACATTATGATGTTAAAATAAAGTCATAATAGATACATAAAGGAGTGCTTATATGGCTATTAAGAGTTTATCTATACGAATCGACGAAGAGATGCTTGACAAGTTGCATTATGTAGCGGATTACGAGGGGCGTTCTGCAAACAGCCAGATACTTGTACTTATTCGTGACTGCATAAAGAATTTTAAAGATAAAAATGGAGAGATTGAGTTCGGTAATAATCCAACTACAATCGCAAAATCTCCACGCAGAAAATAATCCCATAAAACACAAAAACCGTCCCAACTCATAAAAGTGGGACGGTTTTCTGCATCTAAACCGAAAAACCATGTGAAAACTCAAAGTTTTTCGGTTATACAAGTAAAAACTTCTTGACTATAAGAAGTTTTTTGGGTATAATAATTGTATATCGGAGGTGTTGCTATGATTATAAGACCTGATTATATTGAAGCTATCAAGCCGTTTATTGACGCTCCACTTGTGAAAATTCTTGCAGGTGTCCGCCGTTGCGGTAAGTCCACTATTCTTGCAATGATGGCTGAGGAGCTGAAAAAGCGTGGAATCAGCAGTGAA
>JAZQGZ010000065.1:0-14472 GCA_045540255.1 Oscillospiraceae bacterium
AAGACCCTTGGCACGGATACCTTCAGCTTCCTGCTCAGCCTCAAAGCGTGTAGCTTCTGCTCGAGCCTTCTGAGCGGCAGCCTCGTTCTGAGCCAGAACAAGGATAGCAGCAGCTTCGTTCTTCTTGATCTCCAGCTCAGCCTCGGCGTTCTGGATATCCTCGTACTTCTTAGCTTCTGCGTTACGCTGGATAGTATACAGCTCTGCATCCGCACGCTGCTGAGCGGCGTACTTCTGAGCTTCGGCTGTTTTCTTGACCTCAGCTTCCAGTGCGCGTTCCTTGATCTCAGCTTCCTTAGCCTTGATCTCAACTTCGCGCTCCTGTCTTGCGAGGTTTGCGTTAGCAGTCGTGATCTCGATCGTCTTACGCTGCTCTTCCTGCTGGATTGTGTATGCAGCGTCAGCCTCAGCCTGCTTGATATCAGCAGCGCGCTTCAGCTCAGCCTGCTTGATAGCAAGCTCGTTCTCGCGCTCTGCAATAGCAGTTTCGGAGTCTACGCGGGCATCGTTTGCCTTGCGGTTTGCTTCAGCCTGTGCGATCTTGATATCTCTCTCAGCCTCTGCCTTGGAGATAGCAGCCTTTTTCTTGATCTGCATGGTATTATCGATACCCATGTCATTGATGATACCGTTATCGTCAACAAAATTCTGAACGTTGAAGGATACGATCTCAAGACCCATAGCGCGGAGGTCGGGGTCAGCGTTCATCTTAACCTTGTCAGCGAACGCCTGACGGTTGGATACCATCTCTTCAAGGCGCATCTGTCCAACGATCTCACGCATGTTACCTTCGAGAACTTCTCTTGCAACCTTGGTGATGTACTCAACATTCTTGTTGAGGAAGTTCTGCTGGGCCTTCATGATAATCTCAGGCTCGGGGGAGATCTTTACGTTGACTACAGCATCAACGGAGATGTTTATGTAGTCAGCTGTGGGAACTGCCTGTGCTGTCTTAACGTCAACAGACATAAGAGCAAGCTCCAGAATATCGCAACGCTCAAAGAAAGGCAGCTTTACTGTTGCCTTACCCACAACGACCTTTGCTCTGCGGCGCAGACCGCTTATGATGTACGCCTTATCCGGAGGAGCCTTGCGGTATCCTGCGGCGAACATGAAAATTATTATTGCTGCTACGACAATAATAGGAACAAGAAAACCTAAATCTTCTGGCATGGTAATGTACCTCTTCTTTCTGCGGCAAGCCGCTTTTTAGTCAAGCTTCTGTGCTATCGCTTTTGATCTTTCGTAAGCAGAAAGCAGTTTTGCAAAGTCTGCCCTGAAGCCACCGAACTGACCTGCGCGCACATCATCAACGATCTTTTTAGCGGGATTGTATACGGCGTTAAGTCCGATATTACCCGAAAGACCTTTAAGTGCATGGGCGCGGTTTTCGATCGCGGCGTGATCTTCCGACTCTACAGCAGCGGAAAGCTCCTGTATTACAGTGTCGGCAGCAGTGAAGAATTTCTTGAAATATTTCAGGAACATTTCCTCGCTGTCCATGAAGCGCTCCACCATCTCGGTGCAATCAAGCCCTACTTCGGAAAGTGCACTGCGGATCTCAAGTGTAAGCATAAAACAGCCTCCGTTCTGCCGCGGTAGCTTTTATCGGTCCCGTCGCGGCGGCGGGGAGAAACCGATCTTCAGCTGCGCTGCAGCCTGCTTATATTGTATCATTTATCTGTGTTTTCGTCAAGATATCCAATTACATTTGTAACTTTTCACAAAAAACGATGTTGAATTTTTAATACGCAGGACAATCACAAACGAAACCTGTATTGTAAAAACAAAAAAGCCCGGGGAGTACACAGTCTCCTCAGGCTTATATGTAAATGTTTATGCGATAATAACGTTCTTTCCGTTCGCTTTGCCCTTATAGAGTCGCTTGTCTACAGTAGAGATCAGAACGTCCATGTTGCGTTCGTCACCACAATCGGCAAATCCGAATGTCATGGTCACGGTGATCTCTCTGCCCTCGTGCTTAAGCTTTTCAGAGATGATACGTTCCTTGATAGCTTTTATGCGATCGAAGCAGTCGGAGTGCTCGCCCCTGAGGATTATCAGTATCTCCTCTCCACCCCAGCGACAGGCAGTATCAGACTCACCGATGCCATTTAAAATGATGTCAGAAATGGTCTTCAGCACCAGATCTCCGCCATCGTGGCCATAGGTATCGTTTATCTTCTTGAAATCATCGATATCACCCAGCACAACGCAGAAAGGATCACCAGAAGCCTGCAGCTCCTCAAACACCTTTTTAAGGCTGTGACGGTTGTAAAGGCCTGTAAGCGCATCATGGGTGGCTGTATAGCTGAGCATTGAGTTGGTCTCGCGCAACTTGTCAAGAAGCGCGTGCACCTCCAGCGCAAACATCAGCGAGAAGACAATAAGCATCATCGCGGAAGCCACGAGATTTATAGTGCGCATTGTTGAGACATCATCGTATGACGGTGGGAAATAGGGGAAAAACTCAATGTTTTTCACGATAGCAATCGAAACGGTTACAGCAGCAACATCAAACAGTATGAAAGCCGTTATCGTTGCAATAAACTTTCTGAAGCTGCAGGAAAAGAATAACACATATACCGCTATCGGAAGTACCACCAGTGCATAAAGGTAAAAGTTTGCTTCTATACCGATAAGCAAGGTGCAAAGTACGGTGTGCAGGATTATCTCCGTATAAAAAGCGATCATCCAGCCGTAGTACATGTGACCCGTCTTTTTTCTGACGCTGAATATGCTACCCATAGCATACAGGATAACGCTGAAGATATTGGCAACAGCAAGCTCCTGAAGCTGCATACACAAAAATACTATCAGAAAGCACAGATGCACAAGTCCGCCGGCAGCAAACATCAGCCTGTATTTGAGCGAATTGCTCAGTAACTGACGATTAAGCCTTAGTCTGACATCATCATTTTTCATTCTGCTGAAACTCCTTGTCGAGCCGGGTTGCCCCCACTCTATACTTAATTAAGATTCATCATTATCTTATACTAAATATCATTGTATTGTAATATTATGATATCACAGAATGTCAGAAAAAGCAATAGAACTGCAAAATATTGTATATTTAGACAAAAAAGGTCCTCTGAAGCGTCAGGAATTTTTGTTTTATAAATTATGCTACAAGCTCACCTGCACCGCTCTGGCTTCCCGAGGTCACATTGTCGAATATGCCTGTATCCCTGCCGCTGGGACCGCCGCCGCATACTCCCTCTTCGGCAACCACACTCTTAAGCAATATGCCGTCTGCATATATTCGGTATTCCTCGCCTATTACGATATCTTCACAGGAAAAAATAACAGATGCACACTCCGAACTCATGACGGTTTCAAAAACTATATCATCAGAGCTGTTTTTTATGGCTATAACTGTATTCTCTTCAGCATCCGCATAAACGGATATACAGGAGTTTGAAACGATACTGGGAGCTTTGGTAAGCCCATCCGAGCCAAACGCAGCAAGCGTTCCGCCACTGAGTGCGAAGCTGTCATTGTAGTTAAGGGAAGCGAATTTGGAACGGATACCTGCGAATACAGTGACCTCTCCCCCGCTGATCGCCGCAGTGCCCGCAGAATCGATCCCGTCACCGCCTGCATTGATGTACACCTTACCGCCCGAGATGCTGACATACTTTCCCGCACTGCTGTTAGCACTGCCTGAAGGCTGTATATTGTTACCGCCTGCGGCGTTTATTCCATCGTAATAAGAGGTCAGTGACAGATCACCACCGAGGACTGTTACCGACAATCCCTCAAGTGCAATATAGCTGTCATGTATCGTGACATCTCCGTCTGCTACAACTATATCGCTGTCACAATGGATACCGTCATCTCCCGAGGAAAGCTCCAGCGTGCCACCGGATATCTCCACACCCGAACGCGCGGAAAGGCTGTCATCTGCAGAGTCTACTATAAGCACTCCCCCGCTTATTTCTATAACACCGTTTGTATTTATGCCTTTTTTGCTGACGACTCTGCTGCCATCACCCGAAATCAGATCGTCAAAATCAAAGTCCGAGCTGCCATCTGTCGCAAAGCCACCATGCTTACCCACAGGATGCTTTTGGCCACGGCCGAAATGCAACACCGCACCGCTGCCTCCGCCACCTGAAACATCAACACTTCCGTTGGATATATAAACACCACTGTCGGTGCTGATACCATCCGCTCCCGAGGTCACGTTCAGCACTCCTCCCGTTATGTTGATATATCCCGCAGAGTTGCTGTTCTCTATGCAGATGCCTACGGCCTCACTGTGTATCTCAACGCTGCCGCCTGCAAGCACGACATATCGTTCGCCTGTAATACCGTTATTTGCAGAGTCTATCCTTATATCTCCGCCGCATAGCTTCAGTGCGCCGCAGCTTATACCGCTGCCGCCACCGATCGCTAGGGCACCTCCGCCATTTATCGTGAGATCGCCAATAAGGCTTATTCCACCCGAGCGCACATCGCCCGACAGCGTGCTGCCGGAAGATTCGGGGATAGTAAGCTTTATGTCTGCACTGCCGATGGAGTCAATACTCTGTATCGAAACATCATCCAATATAAGGCTGACCTCTTCATCGCAGTCTACAACTACCCTGCCACCGTCCATGCTGCCCGAGATCCTGTATACGCCACCGTTCCCTATTACAGCGGCATAGCCCTGCACCTCGATGCCATCGCCATCCGCTTCGATCCCATCTGCCCCGAACACTACAGAGAGCTCTGCTTCTTCAGGCTGCTCAAAATCCTTTGCGGTGGCGGTTTCAGGAAGAAAGCTCTCCTGGGTCTCCCCATAAGGAAACATCGGAGATACACTGTTTTCGTCCATATCCGATACAGTATTCAGACTTCGGCATCCGCTGGTCAAAGACACTGCCACAGAACACAGCGCGGCAATAGCCTTAAAATTCAGATTCATATATTATCTCCTCAAGGAATAACGTCATTGTTATATTAACATCACTAAATACGATCGTTGTCTATATTTATTATAATATACCCCAACAATGTGACAGCAATATGAAAAATCAAGAATAATTGTCCAAAAACTTTTAGTGCTTAATAAAACAGAAATGCCGCCATGCTCAGTGAGCACAGCGGCACAAATAACCGTCAGGATATATGATCCACAAATCTCAGGAAAGCCGAGCTGCCCTGTGCATTCCTCTTGAATACACCTGCATCCTCAAGCACCTCAAGGAACACCTTTCCTATCTCCTGCTCCAGAATATCTCTTGCGTTATCCTTACTCAGTTCAGGATATCTGCCGAGTATATCATAAGCCCACTCGGCATGCTGTGCAAGCTCCGCAACATCCTCGAACCGCTCTCTGCCAATCATGGCATTTTCGAGCAGTACAATCTCCTTTGCAAGCCTTGCAGGAAGCACCGCCAGACCCATAACCTCGATAAGTCCGATATTTTCCTTTTTTATGTGGTGCAGAGATGGATTGGGGTGAAATACACCGAGAGGACGCTCGTCGGTGGTAATATTGTTCCTCAATACCAGATCACATTCGTAAAGTTCACCGTTTTTCCTTGCGATCGGGGTTATGGTGTTGTGGGGAACTCCGTCTGTTTCGGAGAATATGCCGACGCTCTCGTCAGAATAGCCTCTCCATTTTGCCAGGATATCGCCACAGCAACGTGCAAGCTGGCTTCTGTCTGACGAAGCAACACGAATGACAGACATCGGCCACTTTACGATGCCTGCCTTGACATCGGGATACTTTGGCATAACGAATTCCGTTTCAACAGGAGCCTTTGCCATGGCAAAGGTGTAGTTACCACCCTGAAAATGC
Organism: Oscillospiraceae bacterium; assembly: GCA_045540255.1. Classification (GTDB taxonomy): domain Bacteria; phylum Bacillota; class Clostridia; order Oscillospirales; family Ruminococcaceae; genus CAG-115. The sequence goes on from JAZQGZ010000065.1 coordinate 5,795, forward strand.
TCGTGGCTGAGTATTGAGCCGCCTACTATCGGAAGATCAGCATTGGAGCCTACAAAATAGTGCGGAAGATAATCAATGATATCAAACAGTTTTTCAAATACTGCGTCATCGATCTTCATGGGAATGTGCTTTTCATTGAAAACGATACAATGCTCGTTATAGTATCCGTAAGGCGAATACTGGATCTGCCACTGCTCATTGTTTACACTAAGCGGAACAGGACGGAGATTCTGTCTTGCAGGGTGCGTTGCATGACCCGCAAAACCTGCATTTTCAGCGCAGAGCTGACATTTGGGATATGCCGTTGCTTTCTGCGTCTTTGCCGCCGCGATGTCACGGGGATCCTTTTCGGGCTTCGAACAATTGATGGTGATATCAAGCCTGCCGTACTCACAATCGTAAGTCCATTTAAGGTCCTTTGCTATCCTGCCTGCGCGCACATAATTAAGCTTTTTGCTGATATCAAAATACCATGCGGTCGCTGCTTCGGGTGCCTCGGAATAACGTCGGTTGAATTCAGCTATTACCTCTCTCGGCATCGGTGTAAGGATACCCATAAGCTTTGTATCAAACAGATCGCGGGAGTTAGCCGTATCGCTGATTATACCGTTTTCACAGGCGTGATCCACCAGCGGCGCGAGTATATCGTCTATAGTTTCATCCGTATACGCCGAAGCGTTCTCAACCCAGTCGGTAAGCTTTAACGCCTCCATAAGCTGATTGCGCACGACATAGATATCGTCCTTTGTAATAAGCTTGTTTTCGACTGCATAGTCAATGAGCTTCTGTACTGCCTTATATATCATATTTCTGCTCCCTTCCGAATTATTTCGGGAATATGTAAATCTACACAACAAGGAACTTTCAGCCTGTTGCAATAATAATTCTACAAATATATTTTAGCATAGTTGCAACGCCCAAACCATATACACAATTGAACAAAACATGCACAAAATGATACACATTCTATTGAAATGCTGCCATTAATATGTTATAATCAATATGCCCGTATAATTACCGATAAGCTATTATTGGCTTGGTCCGTTTATACGTACATTTATGAACCACTGACCAATGACGTGAAAAAGGAGGGATACCTATGTTCACTAATGTTGCCTATCTTCACAACTCTCTTTCGGATGTGGTGGATACAAGCAGGCCGCTGATAGTGACAAGTTGCGGTTATTATCGCACCCATAGCAGACCCAAGGTATCCACCGAACGTCCAACAGGCCGAAAGGATTATCAGCTTCTGTACATCGCAAGGGGCAAGGGGTATTTCCATTTCGGAGGACAAGAACACGTGATCACAGAGGGGCACATGATACTGTACCGTCCCGGCGAGCCGCAGATGTACTACTATCATGCCGCCGACATGACCGAAGTCTACTGGGTGCATTTTACAGGCAGCGATGTGCAGTCAATACTAAAGCTATGCGCATTACCCGAAACAGAAAACGTATTGTATACAGGAGCATCTCCCGATTACCAATGGGTGTACCGCCAGATGATACAGGAACTGCAGCTGTGCCGCCCGAATTATGAGGAGGAGCTGGCACTTATGCTGCGCCATATCTTTATAATGACGGACCGATATATAAAAGAAGGAAGAACAACCGGAAGCGATATCCAGAACGAGATCCAGCGTGCCACCCATTACTTCAATGAAAACTACAGCTTTCAGATAAACATTGACGACTACGCCCGCTCCCGCCACATGAGCACCTGCTGGTTCATACGCAGTTTCAGGCAGATCGTAAAGGTCACACCGATGCAGTATATACTCTCTTTGAGGATGGCTAATGCACAAAGCCTGCTCGAAACCACCCAATACAATATATCCGAAATAGCCCGTGCGGTAGGATACGATAATCCCCTTTATTTCAGCAGACTGTTCAGGAAACATATCGGAGTCTCCCCGTCAGAATACAGAAAGAACAGAACAGACATCTGAACGGTTAATAAAACATCCGGCTGCAACTCGCCACTTCCTCAAAAACCACGGCTAACACCTGCACTATGTAAAAAACAGTTGTATTTTTTCATGAAAAGTGATATAATTCTGATATAGTATATTAACAGCGATACTATACAATAACAGTATAACGCTGCAACGCGCCTGTATCCGACCGGCGCAGATATATCTCAAAGATGAATAGGAGTGACATATATGCGAAGCTGTGGAATACTCATGCATATAACCAGCCTGCCCTCGCCCTACGGAATAGGCACATTCGGAAAAGAAGCCGAAAGATTTGCCGACTGGCTCAAGCAGGCAGGACAGAAGTACTGGCAGGTGCTTCCTATAGGACCGACAGGCTATGGCGATTCACCATATCAGCCATTTTCCACCTTTGCGGGAAACCCTCTGCTGATAGATCTTGACGAGCTGGTGGAAAACGGCTACATCACCCGCGAAATGTGCGAGGAAGCAGATTTTGGTGCAGACCCCTCCTATGTGGATTTTGAAAAGGTGAACAAGACTAAAAACGCCCTGCTGCGCGAGGCTTTCAAAAGCTTCACCGATGATGTAGGATACACCTCATTCGTCATTGACGAGCGCGACTGGCTGGATGACTATGCACTGTTCACCGCGCTTAAGGATAAATTCGGCGGACGACCCTGGACAGAATGGAGCGAGGACATCAAAATGCGCCGTCCCGAGGCACTGGAGCTTTATAAAAAAGAGCTCGCCGAGGAGATACGCTTCGTTAAGTTCGTACAGTATATCTTCTATCGTCAGTGGGATAGATTCCGTCGATACTGCAACAAAAACGGCATACAGATAATCGGTGATATCCCGATATATGTTTCCCCCGACTGCGCAGATGTGTGGGCACAGCCCGAGCTTTTCGAGCTGGATGAGCGCCGCAATCCCTCCCGTGTTGCGGGAGTACCGCCCGATTATTTCTCCGCTACGGGACAGCTTTGGGGCAATCCCCTCTACAACTGGGAAGAGATGAAGAAAACAGGCTACAAATGGTGGCTCAAACGTATAGGCAAGGCCAATGACTGCTTCGATATGCTGCGCATCGATCATTTCCGCGCCTTTGATACCTATTATGCCATCCCCTTCGGTCACAAGACCGCAGAGCACGGAACGTGGGAAAAGGGCCCCGGTATGGAGCTTTTCACTGCCATAAAGAACGACCTCGGCGATGTGAACATCATCGCGGAGGATCTCGGAGATATCTTCGACAGCGTTAAGGAGCTGCTTAAGGACAGCGGCTTCCCCGGAATGAGAGTGCTGCAATTCGGTTTCAACCCCGAAAACAGTGACAACGATCATCTGCCTCATCACTATCCCGAAAACAGTTGTGCATATACGGGCACACATGACAATGCGACTATAATGCAGTGGTACAAGGAAGCAGACGAAAAATCCCGTGCCATGGCAAGAAGATATCTGCACCCCCACCTCTTTGAGCGTCTTAATATGGCGTTCATCAGAAATGTCTACGCAAGCCCCTCGCGCCTTGCTATAATCCCCATGCAGGATGTACTGGGCTTAGGCAAGGAGGGAAGGATGAACGTTCCATCTACCCTCGGTGGCAACTGGAACTGGCGTATGAAGTACGGTTGCACCACCTCCTCAAGAGCAGATAAACTCAGATATCTTGCAGAAACCTATTACAGATGACCGAATAGTATCAGATCCCGCCGTACTATCACGGCGGGATCCGTATTTCGTCATTAAATACCATGTAACCGATTTGTAAGAAAATTGTAACCGAATAATACTTGAATTTTATCTATATAATGTTGTATAATATATGTAACAAAAACGAATTTTCATAAAACAAACGAAGCAACAAACATATATTCAAAGGTTCTTAATTAATACTATAAAGGGAAAATATAAAGAAGTAAAACAAGACAGAAAGCAAGAGGTGACGCATGAAAAACAACATCCTGCTTATTCTGGCAGTAACCATAATCAGCATCGGAATAATCGTTGCGACAGTGCTTATCAGCAGCGCGGGAAGCAATAACAGCAGTGAGTCGGACAAGCCCTCACTGCCCGACACCTCGCGCAGCACATCCGCAACAGAGCCCCCTACAGACGAGGCTCCGCCTGTAACAACACCAAACACCACCACGACTCAGAGCGAGGCCACTTCCATTCCCGACGAGACCAGTGGTGGAAACAGCCAGCCCTATGACAGCGAAGCTGCCGAGGGAATAATCGCCACCGCCCATGCGCTTATCGGAATAGATTTCGCCGATGACGGCGCATCTCCCGACTACGGCTTTGACAACTCAGGATTTATATACTACGTCCTCAGAGAAAACGGATATATAACCTGTCCGCGCGGACTTAACGCGCAATCTCAGATGGGCACAGCCCTCACTTATGAGGAGCTTCGGCCGGGTGACCTTGCGTTCTTCTATGCCGAGGATATGACCTCGGTAGGATTCGGCGGCATATACTGCGGCGACGGCATAATGCTCGCCTGCCTGATGCCCGGAACTCAGGTGAAGGAAGTGGATATCACCACCACCTATTACAGAAATCATTTCTGCAAGGGCGTCAGCCTGACATAAGATAATACTCCCGCTTTCAGTATACATCGGAAGCGGGAGTTTTTGTTTGATTAAGAGCGCACAACAAACCCCCGATGTTTCCATCGGGGGAACGTGTTATTCACCATAGATATGGCAGGACTCAAATTCATACCCCGAGAGTATTTCAAGAGCTCTGCCAACATCCTCTTTCTGAACAAACATTATCGTGGAGATATTATAGCACTCAATGCCGTTATCGGAAAGCACCTGCTGACACAAGGCTATATCCTGCCTGCTGAGCGGCTGCTGCAGATAGTCTGCATTTTCGTTGCCTACCAGAATCGGCTCGGTAAAGCCTGCTTTTCCTGATTCAATAAGAACTCCGTTGGATGTATCATCAACATAACCCGATTCAAACCTGCACAGGTTCAGCAGACCCACCGCGGTCTCATACTTATACTGCTGTACAAGCAGCAGAGAATTGTTATTCACAAGCTCATAGGAAATGCCTTGATTATCCAGCACCTGCGTTGCAAGACCTATATCGCGGTCGCTGAGAGGTAAAGTCACGCCGTTTTCATCGTTGCCCCAGAGTACCGCGCCAGTATAGCTGAAATTCCATCTGCAGATCAAAAATGCTCCTAAGCAAAGCACAATAAATGAGAGCATTATAGCGGAAACTGCTACGATCTTCTTTGTGTTGGTTTTCATTATTATCACTCCTCAGCGTGTGCTTTTTAAATCAGCTCCAGTCTTCTTCTCTGTCAGTCCAGTACACTGTTACATGGCCAGGATTGCTTTCTGACAATGGAGTATCACTGTTTGCCTTGATCTTCACCACATATCCATGTAAAAACTGTACATCAATAGTATCCGACCATTGACCTTCCGTCAAATTGTAACTAATAACAGTTTCATTAGCATGTCTTTCCCACAATTTCACATCAACAGACGTAATATTATCAGAAAACAGAACCACTTGGACTCTTGCTGTTTCGTCGAGTAGGTTTATATCCGTTGACACTTCGTTAAAATTGTTGTTAGTGAGTTCCAAGGTAAAATAATTCGCCATGCGTGTTTTCGACACATAGTCTTTTTCGTACATAACTATAAACCCTTGATCTTCAGCCAATTCAGCAAATTCCTCAACGCTCATTGTAACAAATTCAGAATTGTTTTCATCTGAAGCGAATGCAGTGACAGGAATCGTTGTTCCTAACATCATTAATAATCCTGCTAAAAGAATTGATGATAATTATTTCATAATAAGCCCTCCTAAATGTTGTTTTTTGGTAATTTTATTATAGCACACATAAAATAGAATGTAAAGCCAGTATTTGAAATTTCTACCTTTTTGACAGTTTAATTTACACTTTTTGGGCGTTATTGACAATGGTCTAAAGTCACACAAAAACCCCCGATGTTTCCATCGGGGGTCGTTGTTATTGAGTTGTGCTTTGAGAATTAGCCCTCGAACTCAGCCTTGTACATCTTGTCCATTTCAACAAGGTGCTTGTACTTGTCCTTAGCGTTCTTCTCAGCGATATCGAACAGAGCTGTTGCTCTCTCGGGGTTAGCACGCATCAGAGAGTTGTAACGTACCTCTCTCATCATGAATGCCTTGTAATCGCCTGTGGGAGCCTTGCTGTCGAGAGAGAAGGGAGACTTGCCCTCTGCTGCAAGAGCGGGGTTGAAGCGGAACAGGTGCCAGTAACCAGCCTCTACAGCTTCCTTCTCAACCTGCTGAGCGATGGTCAGACCGCCCTTGATGCCGTGGTTGATACAGGGAGCGTAAGCGATGATCAGGGAGGGTCCGTCATAAGCCTCAGCCTCTGCGATAGCCTTCAGACACTGGTTCTTGTCAGCGCCCATAGCGATCTGAGCAACGTATACATAGCCGTAGCTCATAGCGATGCCTGCGAGGTCCTTCTTCTTTACGTCCTTACCACCAGCTGCGAACTGAGCAACCGCACCTACGTTAGTAGCCTTGGAAGCCTGTCCACCTGTGTTGGAGTAAACCTCTGTATCAAATACGAAGATGTTAACGTTCTTGTGGGAAGCGATAACGTGGTCAAGTCCGCCGTAGCCGATATCGTAAGCCCAGCCGTCACCACCGAGGATCCACTGGCTCTTCTTGGAGAGGTAGTTCTTAGCCTTCAGGATCTCCTTAGCACCTTCGCAGTCGCAAGCGGAGAGTGCATTTACGAGAGCCTTTGTAGCGTCAGCGTTAGCCTTAGCGTCATCCTTTGTAGCAAGGTATGTGTCGATAAGAGCAACTGTCTCGGGCTTTGCAGTTTCCTTGAGAGCCTCGAGCTGCTTCATAGCTCTGTTTCTCAGTGTATCCTGTGCAAGGAACATACCGAGACCAAACTCAGCGTTGTCCTCGAACAGGGAGTTGCCCCAAGCGGGACCCTTGCCTTCCTTATTCTTTGTATAAGGAGTGGAGGGAGCGGAGCCTGCCCAGATAGAGGAGCAGCCTGTTGCGTTAGCGATGTACATTCTCTCACCGCAAACCTGTGTGATCAGCTTAGCATAGGGAGTTTCGCCGCAGCCTGCGCAAGCGCCGGAGAACTCGAGCAGGGGCTGCTTGAACTGGGAGCCCTTAACTGTTGTATCAGAGAACTTAGCAAATACCTCAGGCTTGTCGGAAACTTCCTTAACAGCATAGTCGAATACTTCCTGCTGCTTCTTGTCGAGCATTTCCTCGATGGGCTTCATAGCCAGAGCCTTTGTCTTTGCGGGACAAGCCTGTACACAAGCGCCACAGCCTGTGCAGTCCAGAGTGGAGATAGCCATTGTGTACTTCAGACCGGGCAGACCTGTTGCGTCCTTAACTACTGTACCTGCGGGAGCAGCAGCAACCTCAGCGTCATTGAGGATCATGGGACGGATTACTGCGTGAGGACATACGAAGGAGCACTGGTTACACTGGATACAGTTCTCGGGGATCCACTCGGGAACGTCAACAGCGATACCACGCTTCTCGTAAGCAGCAGCACCCTGGGGGAATGTACCGTCAGCCATATCAACGAATGTGGATACGGGCAGCTGGTCGCCACGCTGTGCGTTTACGGGGATAAGGATATTGTTTACGAAATCAACAAGCTTCTTGTCATCGCCTGTTGCAACGTTAACGGGCATAGCACCCTCAGCGTCAGCCCATGCAGCGGGAACGTCAACCTTAACTACCTCGCCTGCACCTCTGTCGATAGCAGCGTAGTTCATGTTAACGATCTCGTCACCCTTCTTAGCGAAGGACTTGTAAGCAGCCTGCTTCATGTACTCAACTGCCTCAGCAGCGGGGATGATGTTAGCAAGGGAGAAGAATGCGGACTGAAGAACAGTGTTTGTCTTGTTGCCGAGACCGATCTCCTTAGCTACCTTGATAGCGTTGATGATGTAGAAGTTGATGTTGTTCTTAGCGATGTAAGCCTTAACGGGAGCGGGAAGCTTCTCGTCAAGCTCGTCAACTGTCCACTGGCAGTTGAGCAGGAATGTACCGCCGGGGATAACATCCTGAACCATATCGTACTTGTCGATATAGGAGGGGTTATGACATGCAACGAAGTTAGCCTTGTTTACAAAGTATGTAGACTTGATGGGGCTCTTACCGAATCTCAGGTGAGAGATGGTTACGCCGCCGGACTTCTTGGAGTCATATGCGAAGTATGCCTGAGCATACATATCTGTGTGGTCGCCGATGATCTTGATGGAGTTTTTGTTAGCACCAACAGTACCATCAGAGCCGAGACCCCAGAACTTACAGCAGGTTGTGCCCTCAGGTGTTGTGTTGGGGTTCTCTGTGATAGCGAGGGAGAGGTTTGTAACGTCATCCTCGATACCGATTGTGAATGTTTCCTTCTCCTTGTTGTTGAATACAGCGATGATCTGAGCAGGGTTGCAGTCCTTGGAACCAAGGCCGTATCTACCTGTGAATACAGGAACATCCTGGAACTTCTTCTCCTTCTTGAGAGCAGCAACAACATCAAGATAGAGAGGCACGCCGAGAGAACCGGGCTCCTTAGTTCTGTCAAGAACAGTGATCTGCTTAACAGTAGCGGGGATAGCGTCAACAAATGCAGCAGAAACGAAAGGTCTGTAAAGTCTAACCTTAACGAGACCAACCTTGCGGCCCTGAGCCAGCATGAAGTCGATTGTCTCCTCGATAGTGT
>JAZQGZ010000066.1:0-1564 GCA_045540255.1 Oscillospiraceae bacterium
TCTGGGCGTTATCGGACTGGGGGCTATCGGCCGTCTCGTTGCCAACGCTTGCGTAGGACTGGGAATGAACGTTATAGGATACGATGCTTTCCTGACAGACGCTGCTAAAGCAGACCTTGATCCTACAGTTACTATCGTTGAGAACTTGTCAGATATGTATCCTCAGTGCGACTATATTTCTATCCATGTTCCTGCTAACGATGCAACTAAGGGAATGATGAACGCTGCAGCTTTCGCACAGATGAAAGACGGCGTGAAATTCATGAACTTCTCAAGAGATAAACTGATGAATGACGATGATCTGCTGGCTGCTCTGGAAAGCGGCAAGATCGGTACATACGTAACAGACTTTGCTGACGATGCAGTTCTCAATGCAGACAGACCTGACATCATCGTGCTGCCGCATCTTGGTGCATCTTCTGCAGAAGCGGAAGATAACTGTGCTGTTATGGCAGTAAACGAAGTTATGGATTACCTGGAAAACGGCAACATCGTAAACTCCGTAAATATGCCTGCAGTAAGTCTCGGAGCTAAATCAGGTCCTAGAGTTTCGGTCATCGCTAAGGCAGATGCTGCCGCTTCAGTACTTGCTAAGCTGGCTGAACTTGGTGCTGCCAATGTGGCTTCCGCAACACGCGGCGACTATGCATACGTGCTGGCAGAAGTTGATGCAGACGAAGCAGCTATTGCAATAGAAGGCGTGATAAGAGTTAGACTCTTAAAGTAAGCAGGTGTGCGAAATGGCAGCTGAACGAATTCCACAGGAGCTGTTTCAATCATAAGCGAAACGAGAATAAAGAATAGCAAAACCCCGTGAACTGTCTGAATGTCGTAAGACATGAGTTTTCACGGGGTTCTATTCTTTTTGAGTAAGCTTATATGATTGTCAGCGACGAGGACCTAGTGAAGCTACCATTTCGCACATCGCTATATTATAAGATTCCCAACGATCACCACCAACAGCGCTGCGATCCATGCCACTACGCACTGTCCGATCACAACTCCTACAGCCCACTTGCCGCCAAGTTCCTGCTTGACTGACGCCACTGCAGCTACACATGGTGTGTAGAGCAGGCAGAACACCAGAAGTCCCATAGCGCTTACAGGAGTGAGCAAGCCCAGAAGAGCTTCTGTAGATCCAAACAGTACCGACAATGTAGCCACTACGCTTTCCTTAGCCATGAAGCCTGTTATGAGAGCTGTCGAAATTCTCCAGTCGCCGAATCCCAGCGGTGCGAATATCGGAGCGATCACTCCCGATACTGCAGCCAACAGGCTGGTCTGAGAATCTTCAACAACGTTCATATGTATATCAAATGTCTGCAGGAACCATATCACGATAGTCGCGATAAATATCACCGTGAAGGCTCTCTGCAGGAAGTCCTTAGCTTTTTCCCAAAGCAGCTGCCATACGTTTCGCGCGCCCGGCATCCTGTAATTAGGAAGTTCCATAACGAACGGCACCGGTTCACCTTTAAACATAGTTCCTCTGAGAAGCAGGGCCATAAGTACACCTGCCACCATGCCAAATACATAAAGCCCTATCATTACCAGCGCCCCATGG
>JAZQGZ010000067.1:0-28717 GCA_045540255.1 Oscillospiraceae bacterium
CAGTATATCGAGATCATACTTCCCGATTATGATGTCCGCTATATCGCAATTAATGATGGAGTTGATACACTCCGAAGTGAGAATGAAATGATGGTTTTCAAGAATGTATTTAACGACTGGTATGCAAGGGATACAAGCAAAAAAATCAAGGCGGTATTCAAAGCAAAAGGTCAATCGGGAAAGCCGCTTGCTACAAATGTTCCTTACGGCTATAAGAAATCCGAGGCTGACAAGAATGTTTGGGAGATTGACGAAAACGCCGCACCCGTTGTCCGCAGAATTTTTCAGCTTTGTATTGAGGGTTTGGGACCTGCTCAGATAGCGAGGAAACTCACAAAAGAAAGCGTTGTTTCACCGCAGAGCTACAAGCTGTCTACATCGGGAAAATGTGCGGGACTTCCTGCTAGGAACTCACAAAAATGGAGTTGTGAGACAGTCAAGAAGATACTGTCAAGAGCTGAATATGCGGGGCATACCGTAAACTTCAAAACTCGGAAGAAGAACTACAAGAGTAAAAAGAAGATCGAGAACCCACCTGAGGAATGGCAGATCTTCAAGAACACTCACGAGGCTATTGTTTCGTAAGAGGATTTTGACCTTGTGCAAGAGATACGGAATAACAAGAGGCGAAGACAAACTAGATACAATGAGATCAGCCCATTTTCGGGTATGGTGTATTGTGCAGACTGCGGAAAGCGTTTGTATCTTGCAAGATCACGAACAATGTCGGAAGATTATGAGCATATGAAATGCAGTACATACGCAGTTGATATGTCGGCTTGCTCGGTGCATTACATTCGCACTTCGGTATTGACTGAAATTCTGTTGTCAGAGCTTAATAAGATATGCTTGCTTGTTAAAGAACATGAGGATGAGTTTTTGAAAATAGCCGCTGAACATTCCACACAAAGAATAAGTTCTGATCTGAAAGCCGCAAAGAAAAAGCTCACACAAACCGATAAACGGATTGCGGAGCTTGATAGGCTGTTTATGAAATTATACGAAGATAATGTTTCAGGGAAGATCTCGGACGAGCGTTTTGAAAAGATGTCAGCTAATTACGAAACGGAACAAAGAGAGCTAAAAAAGCTGTCCGAGGAGCTCAATACAGCAATTCAGGAGACCGAACAACAAACGGCTGATACAGAACAATTCATCAAGGCTGTAAGAAAGTACACCGAGATTACAGAGCTCACTCCCGAAATTATGCACGAACTTATTGAAAAAATCGTGGTACACGCTCCCGACAAATCAAGCGGAAAGCGTACACAGCAGATTGATATTTACTACCGTTTCAATGTGGCGGTAAGCTCGGCTACTGTCACTAGGGCAAAGAGAAAAACTGCGTGATTAAACGCAGTTTTTCGGAATAGGTTATTTTTTCTGTTGGACAGTTCCCATAAGACCGTCGGTTTTTTGTGTTATTCTTTCTTAACGCCGCAGTTCATACACTCGGTGCTGGAAGCATAGTTCATCTGTCCGCATCTGGGACACTGCCACGGACCCGTAGTACGGTTCACCAAAGATGCCTGACGTTCTTCCTCTGCTATCTCTTCCGCCGTCTTTTTAGGCGGAGCAGGCTTCGGAACGGGACGTATTACCATAGGCCGTATCGGCTCAGGCTTCTTAGTTTCAACTGCAGGAGCTGCAGGCTTTGCAGGCTCGGGCTGCTTCGTTTCAGCTACAGGAGCTGCAGGCTTTGCAGGCTCGGGCTGCTTCGTTTCAACTACAGGAGCAACAGGCTTTGCAGGCTCAGGCTGCTTCGTTTCAACTACAGGAGCAACAGGCTTTGCAGGCTCGGGCTGCTTCGTTTCAACTACAGGAGCAGCAGACTTTGCAGGCTCAGGCTGCTTTGTTTCAACTACAGGAGCAGCAGGCTTTGCAGGCTCGGGCTGCTTCGTTTCAACTACAGGAGCAGCAGGCTTTGCAGGCTCAGGCTGCTTCGTTTCAACTACAGGAGCAACAGGCTTTGCAGGCTCGGGCTGCTTCGTTTCAACTACAGGAGCAACAGGCTTTGCAGGCTCAGGCTGCTTTGTTTCAACTACAGGAGCAACAGGCTTTGCAGGCTCGGGCTGCTTCGTTTCAACTACAGGAGCAGCAGGCTTTGCAGGCTCGGGCTGCTTTGTTTCAACTGCAGGTGCAGCGGGCTTTGCAGGCTCGGGCTGCTTCGTTTCAACTACAGGAGCAACAGGCTTTGCAGGCTCGGGCTGCTTTGTTTCAACTACAGGAGCAGCAGGCTTTGCAGGCTCAGGCTGCTTTGTTTCAACTGCAGGTGCAGCGGGATTCATTTCCTCTGTCAATTCAGCAGCATTCTTCATTATTTCTTCATAAGTAGTGCCTGTATCCTTTTTGAAAGGCACCACTGCTGCCATCTCATCGCCCTTACCCTGCACTATAACAGGTGCCTGCTGTTCAAACTTATTAGCAGAAGGGCGCTGTGCATAGAAAATAAAATTTCCGTCACCGGGGCCATCCGGCACATTGTCATCCTCATGCTGGACCGTTGTCTTTTTGCCGGCTTTCTTGTAGCTTATCCTCTCTGCACTAGCTATCGATGCGTATTTACCAAGGGGAGCTAACATTATTATCCTCAGCACCAGAGCTACCGCACCGCTGATAAGGAAAGTGTATACTCCGAGAAATGCACAAAGACCTGCATCGGCTATAAGCACGAATATACCAATGATATTCAGCACTGACATAGGTCTGAACGAAAATCTGAAACGCAGAAATCCCATAAGTGCAAAAAAAGCCGAGAGTACACTGAACACCATCATGAACGGTGCCATTACAGGATAGAAAGTATTGAGTGCCTCGAAACGTTGATAGTCCTTGAAAACCTCAAGATCCATCGCATAGGATCCATTGGCAATAAGATCCTTTGCAAAGAGATAATTACTCTCTATACCCGTGATATATCCCACCCTTTGCGAAGTGAGATAAAGGCAATAAAACGCAAGAACTATAGTCAGCAGTGAAAAGACCACAGCGCCTATTTTGTTACGACGGGTCATGCTGTAGCAGAACACGGAATTCTTACGCTTTTTTGAAAGCAGTGTGGCTCCGCAGTGCGGGCAGAAACCCGTGGTATTATTTTCGACAGAGCGTCCGCAATGCGGGCATTGAGCCGATGCATTATTATTTTTTCCCATTGGCAGCACTCCTTAAAATAAACTTCAGAATCTCTACGCCAATTAATCATTAATTTGTAAATAAATTATAGCTCAAACTATATCAAATGTCAATACGATTTTACTAATATCAATGAATATAGAGATCAATTTATGCGTATACCCTTGTAGTATTCCAGTGCAGGAAATGTCCGCTCGGTACGGGACAGAAAATAGCCCTCTGTAACACGCGAAAGCACCGCTGCACCGTCGCCCTCTATCGTAAAACGGAACGACCTGTCAAGTGGCGCATACAGAATATTTCTGAGCGCCGCAAGCGTATCGGCAGGAAGCACGAACCATCGTCCGCCGTAATCCCTGTCAAAGCAATCGCCGCATACTATCTCTCCTCTGTCGGGCAGAAAGAACATCTCACGGTGCTCATAGCAGCCACAGTTGAAGCAGGCCCTCAGGTCAGGGCGATATCCAAGCATCGCTGAATACCTGAACTCGAATGCGGAGCGGACAGTTTCAAGTCGCTGAGCCTTCTTTATCTCAAACAGAGCGATCGCAAAGAAGCGCACGATGCTGTCCTGAGTCTGCTCCTGAGGCGTACAGAACTTCACCGCCTGCGCAAAATACGAGGCAAGTGCAAGCTTCTCGATATCTGCGCCTATCTCATGAAAGCTGTATATCGGCTTCGCACTGTTTACGGAATATCGGAGCTTCGACTTGTTAAGGCAGAATTTAGAGTAAGAAAACAACGCCGCTGAGCTTAGAAGCGGGCTGTTTATCTTCTTCGCACCATGAGCGGTAGCCTCAATAATGCCCTGCTCCTCGGTGAGTATGTCGATAAAGCAGCTGTTGTCGCCTATCTCACGGCGGCCTACAACTATCCCGTCGTATGTGAAGAGCATATCAGCCCCTCCAATCAATTGAAATCACTCATTCGGAAGTGACTTTAACATATTTATCGTCCTGTATATCTCTCCACATTCAGGACATTTCCAGTCACAATCACTTTTCTTAGCCTTTTTGTGCAGATGTACAAGCTCGGCTTTTCCGCATTTCGGACATAATGTCGGCTGCGAAGTCCACAGCCTTTTCAAGAATTTTACTTCTTCGTCACGGTTATTGGTATACATGATCTTCTTATAACTTCTGTCAAATATTACTCATCCGCAAGGCCCATATCGTTGATAAATCTCTCACGGTTGCGCCAGTCCTCCTTGACCTTTACAAAGCACTGGAGATTTACCTTTGCCTGAAGCAGCTCCTCAATGTCCTTACGTGCCATGGAGCCTATCTGCTTCAGCTTTTCGCCGCCTTTGCCAATTATCATACCCTTGTGCGAGTCTTTCTCGCAGATTATCACAACGCCGATATCAACAAGCTCCCTGCCGTTCTTCTCACGGGTCTTGAAGCTCTCAATATCCACCGCAACTCCGTGGGGTATCTCCTCCTGCATGGTCCAAAGTACCTTTTCACGCACTATCTCAGCGCACATAAAGCGCTCGGTACGGTCAGTCGCAATATCGTCGGGGAAGAAATGCTCGCCCTCTACTGCATATTTTTCAAGTATCGGCATTATCTTATCGGTGTTTATGCGGTTCTTTACGCTTATCGGGATGATCTCAGCGAAATCATACAGCTCGCTGTACTGCTGAATGATGCCCAGCACATCGCTCTTGGATTTCAGCAGATCTATCTTATTGAGAAGCAGTATGACCTCTGTGCCATGGCTTGCAAAGCTGCGGATAAGATCCTGCTCGATAGCGGAAAGCTTCTTGGTCACATCCACCATAAGGATAGCGCAGTCAACATCGTCCACGCTTGTGCGGATGGACTTCACCATGTGCTCGGAAAGCTTGGTCTTTGCTTTGTGCATACCCGGAGTGTCGATGAAAACATATTGGATGTCCCCCTCGGTCAGTACACCGTTGATGCGATTACGGGTAGTCTGCGGCTTTTCGCTGACGATGGACACCTTTTCTCCAACCAGAAGATTTGTAAGAGAGGATTTTCCCGCGTTTGCCCTGCCTGTTATTGCTATAAATGCGTTTTTTGTCATTGATATTACCTTTCCTCACTGCGTTTCACAAGCTCTATAGCCTGCTTGCCGCTGATATGACGGATATCCATCCTGAGCATACAAAGCGGCGCATATTCCCGGTCTATCGCCGCATTTCTGTGCTGTTCACTGTCCTCGGGGAAATACTTTTCAGCAAGCGCCTCGATCGCACTGCGCTTTTCAGAATCATCCGACACTATGCTGACATCTCCGAACACTATAACACTGCGGAAATAGGTGGTGTATTCCTGAGGTACCAGTTCATCGCTGTCCACCACACAGAACGAAGCCTTAGGCTCATTCCTCACTGCGTCTATCTTATGGCCCTGCTTTGCACTGTGAAAATAAAGCTTTCCCTGCCACAGAACATAATTCAACGGCACTGCATAGGGATAACCGTTATCGCCAAGCAACGCAAGAGTACCGTATTTTCCGCGCTCCAATACAGCAAGGCTTTCCTTTTCTGAAAGCTGCTGCCTGCTTCTGCGAATTTCTCTGAACATGATTACCTCTTATTTTTTGTACTCCAGATGGAACTCCTCGTATACCACGGGCATATCCTCGGTAAATCCATAACCGATCATACTGCCGTGCATCTTGAAGAACTCCCTGTGTCTTTCCTGCCACTCCTCAAGCAATTTATCCTCGCCCTCTCTGAGTGCCTGCTCCTGTGTTATCTCGCAAAATGGTATGACTTTAACTTTTGTCACTCTGATAACACAGCGTGGAATACCATCCCAGTCGGTAATGATACTGTAACTGCCCTTTTCGGGGAGGGCGTCGCCCTCTGCCTCGTAAGCGAGATAGCTGCTTGTCGAAGCACGCTTCTTTCCGCGAAGCACAAGCTTCAGCAGCCGCTGCGACTCGTCCTCCGATCTGCCGAAACGGAACACCTCGGAACATTCCGTATCATCGTCAAGCCCCTTTTCTTCAAGAAAGCCCTGCCAGAACTCACCGAGGAGCCTGTCCATATAAACTTCATGCATATCTGGACGCTTCTCCGCTGTGACTCTCAGTGCAGCCTTATGCTGCCATTCGGCTATAAGCCTGTGGTCGCCTGTTGTAAGCACCTCGGGCACTTCCCTGCCATGCCATTCTCTCGGCATAGTGTACTGCGGATGCTCCAGAAGTCCGTTAAAGTGGCTCTCGATGCTGTAAGCGTCCTCGTTGGGAAGCACGCCCTTCTGTAATCTCGCAACTGCATCCGCTACGATAAGCGCAGGAAGCTCTCCGCCTGTCAGCACATAATCGCCGACAGAAAGCTCCTCGCACTGAAGCTCATCCAGCACACGTTGGTCTACGCCCTCATAATGACCGCACAGCAGGATAAGCCCGTCCTCTTTTGCAAGCTCCTTGACCTTATCCTGTGTGAGCGTTTCGCCCTGCGGTGACATATATATGATGCGTGGACGCTTCTCGTGCTTTGAGATGATATCCATTATACAATCATATATCGGCTGTGCCTGCATTACCATTCCCGTGCCGCCACCGTAGGGCTTGTCATCAACACGGCGGTGCTTGTTCTCGGTATATTTTCTGATATCGTGGGTGTATATCTCGATAAAGCCATTCCTGATACCACGTCCCACTATACTCTCATTAAGAACGCTGTCACACATCTCTGTGAACAGCGTTGCAATATCAATCCTCATGTTGCCCTCCGTTGTGGCGCATCCGTGTGCTGCTTTGGGGCAACGGAGCAAGCGTCCATGCTTGCGCAAGTCGCTCTGTTCTGTAATCAACCATCGTTCTCATTGTCGTCGCTTTCACCATCATCAAACAGACCGGGGAGCGGGCGGATAAGCATCTCGCCGCCGTCGATGTCCGTCTTGATAACCACCTCGTCGATACAGGGGAACATAAGCTCTTTTCCGTCTTTTTTGATGGAGTACACGTCGCTTGCACCGTTCTGATAGACATCGGTTATCTTTCCGTAGACAACGCCTGTGTCAACGTCCTTTACAGTGAGTCCGATGATGTCCTGAATGAAGTACAGACCCTCCTCAAGCTCTGCGTCCTCTCTGTCCATATACAGTATCTTGCCGATTATGGGCTGTGCCTGCTCAATGGTGTCGATGCCCTCTATCTTCATCACCACGATGTTCTTGTGAGGATATGCACGGGTAACGTGTATCTGAGTTTTGCCCTTGTCGAAGTACAGGGTGTCAAAATCGCACAGCACCTCGGCACTGTCGCAGTAGTACTGCGCTCTTACCTCGCCACGGATGCCCTGTGTTGCTACTATCTTGCCTATTTCAAGAAATTGTTTTTTCATGTTTACCTCTTGCATTGTATGTTAATTCAATAGGAATTTGTCTTTTATTACTTTGTTATAATATTTTCGATCTTCTTGATCTGTTCTTCTAAATCTTTTATCTTCTTTTCATGCGTTGTTATTACTTCATTGATTATAAATATAAATACAGATAAAACAAGTGCCACACCGATTTCAATCAGTATGGGGTCTCCGCTTTCAAAAAGCTTCCAACCGCCGAAAAAAACGATCAAATATATTACCAAAAAGCACAAGAGAAAAACGCAAAGCCATCGCAATAACTTTTTAGCTTTATTTTTCATTTTGTACCCCGCTCCGATCAACCTTACAAATTAACCTTGATTATCTCATCGAATCCCTGCTGCTTAACCCTGCTGTATACCTTGTCGATCTTCTTGGGATTGGGAACAAGCACAAGAGTAACATCGCTCTCATTTTCAAGCTCTGCCTGCTTTGCAATAGCATCCAGAACATCCTCGCTCTTATAGAGAACAGCGGTCTTTTTACGTGTGCCTGCAAGCTGGATGTTGTTCTCCTGAACGATGGAGAAGATACGCTCAAAGCCGATGGAGAAGCCAACTGCAGGAACAGTATCGCCTGTAAATCTGCCGATGAGGTTATCGTAACGTCCGCCGCCTGCAACAGTACCGCCGAACTGCTTGCTTGCAACCTCGAATACAGTACCTGTGTAGTAGCCCTGACCCCTTACAAGAGAGGGATCGAACTCAACGGAATAGCCGTCGGAAAGCTTGTCAGCTGTTGTAATAACAGTGCGGAGCTGTTCAAGTATCTCCTTAGCGTCCTCGGAACAGTATTCAGCCATATCATCAAGGGTAAGCTTGCCCTTTTCCAACAGACCTGTCAGTGCCTTAATTGCGTTTTCGGGCATACCCTTTTCGGTAAGCTCCGCCGCAACGCCCTCTGCACCGATCTTGTCCAGCTTGTCGAAGCTTACGGATACAGTGTCAAGGCTCTCCTCGGGGAAGCCCATAGTCATCAGGGAGTTTCTCAGCACTCTGCGGTCGTTCACACGCACAGTGAACTCACCAATTCCTATCTTTGAAAGTGCCTTAGCGGTAACGGAGATAAGCTCGATCTCGCAGCAGTAGCTGTCAGAGCCGAGAATATCGATATCGCACTGAACGAACTCACGGAGTCTGCCACGCTGGGGCCTTTCAGCACGGTACACCTTGTCAATCTGGATTACCTTAAAGGGATTGGGCAGGCTGTTGCGGTTATTTGCATAGTAACGGGACAGCGGAAGTGTGAGGTCATAACGCAGACCGAGGTCGCAAAGCTCCTTTTCGTCAACGGGAGTCTTTAAAAGCGCAGAAGCAAGCTTATCGCCACGCTTCATAATACGGAAGATAAGGTTGAGGTTGTCACCGCCATCGCTTTTGTCAAGATTCTCCGCGCTCTCAACAGCGGGAGTATAGATGCGGGTAAAGCCGCTCTTTGTGTAAGTATCGAGAATGATGTTCATCAGGCGGTCACGCTGTGCGGCTGCCTCGGGCAGGTATTCCTGCATACCTTTCTGGGGTTTTACGTTCATGATTATTTATTTCCTTTCTTTTGACATTGATTTTGATAAAAACATACTTAATTAAAACAGGTACGATGTGAGTTTAACAAATATTCCACTTCACATAACATTACTATTATATCATACCATATCGCAGCAAAAAAAGCAACCCAAAACGCAAAAAAGCGCACCCGAAAAACAGGTGCGCATATTTTCTATAATAGCCTCAGCGCATATACTCACGCCAGTCAAGGTCTCCTCTCTCAAGAGCGTGGATAAGGGCCTCCGCAGTAGCGATGTTTGTAGCAACGGGAATGTTGTGAACATCGCAAAGACGCAGGATGTTGATATCGTTAGGCTCGTGAGATTTAGCGTGCATTGGGTCACGGAAGAAGATCAGCAGGTCGATCTCGTTGCAGGAGATACTGGAAGCAAGCTGCTGGTCGCCGCCCTGTGAGCCGCTCAGAAACCTCTGAATATGCAGACCTGTAGCTTCGGAAACAAGCTTGCCTGTTGTTCCGGTAGCACAGATATTATGTCGGCTCAGAACGCCACAGTATGCAATACAGAACTGAACCATCAGTTCTTTCTTGGAATCATGTGCTATGAGTGCTATCTTCATACGGAGCAACCTCCCAATAATAATTATTAGTTAATATTGATCGTCAGCGGAACGTCGTCGCCGAGAATTCTTCTTGCAATAGCGGCATAAGCCTTTGCACCGCCACAGTTGGGAGGCAACGGCTCACCCTTTGCGCCGCAGATCTTGATGTTCATATCCTCGGGAACAACACCGATAAGCGGAATACCTACGTTATCCATAACCTCGTCCAGATCGTACAGGATATCCTCATCCTTGAAGTTGGGGCTTACCTTGTTGATAACAAGACGCTGGTTTGTACAATTCTTTACATAAAGGAAGTCGGAAAGGATAGCACCGTCACGTACGCATACTGTATCGGGGGTAGTAACCATCAGGATAAGCTCAGCCGCTCTGATAACGCTGAACACGGAGCTTCCGATACCTGCAGTATCCATGATTATGTAATCGAAGTGCTTACGCATCTCCTCGCATACTTCCATGATCTTTTCGGGATTGATCTCTATAAAGGGGTTGCGGGTCGCGCAGACAAGATAAAGATTATCCACACGGTCTACCTTTGTGGTAGCTGTAAGGATATCGATCTTACCCTCAAGATATTCACCGATATCGTGCTTAACCTTATCCTTGATACCCAGCATGATATCCTGGCATCTGAGGCCGAAGTCAAGCTCCACTACAAGAGTTTTTTTGCCGAGTGAAGCAAGCGCGGTAGCAACATTTGCGGATGTTGTAGACTTACCTGTGCCGCCCTTACCGGCAGTAACTGCAATTATCTGTGACATAATTTTCCCCTCTCTGCTTAAAACATCACCGCCCGCCATCAAGACGCACAATGAGCATAGCTTCTTAATATAAAATACCTTATAACATATTCTATCACAAAAATGCAATTATGAAAAGGTCTTTTTTAAAAGATTGCAAATTTTTGTGAATTCTCAGTAATATCATCAACGCGAAATTGTACACTCTGCACAAATCTTGTCGAATTATCGGTAGCAGCACACACAAAATGTCATTTACAAAGGAAGCACCGCATAACCATCTTCGTCGTAAACAGGATCAAACTCGCCGGTTACCCATGCCGAAACGATATTTGCCGCAATATGACGGCTGAACTCACCCTTTTCGAGATAAACGCCGAAAGCTATCTCGGGATCATCCGCAGGATAGAAACCGATGATCGCGGAATTGAACACCGTCATCGCAACAACCTCAGGAGTACCTGTCTTTGTTGCAACCGGCTCGGGTATCTCCTTATACTTATAGATATTGACCCACTGATTACCCACAAGGAAGTTAGCATTGTCCGAAACCTTTTTCATACCCTCTGTTACTGTATTGAATATCTCAGCATTCTCTGACATATCCTTGACAACTACAGGCTGGGTCTCGTAAATAAGCTCGGAATAATCATAATTATACACAGCCTTTATAATATGAGGCTGATAGCGCACACCATCATTGGCAATAGTCATAGCCTGTGTTGCAAGGTGCAGAGGAGTAACCAGTGTTTCACTCTGTCCGATGCCCGCCTGGATAACGTCACCCGCGTTCCACTCGATCCCAAGTTGTTCATACACGGCATGGGAGGTCATTCTGCCTGTATCTCCGCCAAGCTCAAAACCAAGATCAGTGCCTATACCGAAGTTTGCCGCCCACGAAGCGAGCCTGTCGATACCAAGCCTGCGCGCAGTTTCATAGAAAAATACATTACAGGAATATTTCAGACCATATTCAACATTTATCGCGCTGTGATAGCCCGTGCATTTAGGACAGTAGGGTGCATAATAGGTATAGACCTGGTTGCAGGTAATAGTCTCGGTAGGCGTAAGCTCGCCCTCCATAAGGCCTGCAGTGGCTGTTATAGTCTTGAATGTTGAACCGGGTCTGTACGCCGCATCCAACGCACGGTTGAAAACGGGAGAATGTTCCATATTAAGAACTTCCGCGTAATTCTTGACAAGATCATTGATATCATAATCAGGCAGGCTTACCATAGCAAGTACACCGCCTGTTTTCACATCAAGCACCACTGCCGCACCCGAATAACAATCGCGTCCTCTTGTAGTGGGGTCATGCGCCGAGGTATAGTGAGGTGAATGCAGGAAGTCCATGTGATACTGCACGATATCCTGTACCTGACGCTGGAATTTACTGTCGATAGTAAGCTGTACACTGTTTCCCGCTACAGGCTCCAGTGTGACCTCATCGGAAAGCTCGATGCCGTCAGAACTACGGGTAATAGTGCGTATTCCTCTGTCGCCACGGAGTTCATCTTCAAGAGCTTCTTCCACTCCATAGGTACCGATTATATCGTTCATTGTATAGCCAGCATCCTTAAGCTCGGCGTATTTGTCTGCCGAAATAGCTCCGACTGTACCTCTGACATGAGGTGCAAGATCACCGTCAAGGTATACTCTGCTCCATCCCTCGGTAATATCTACACCGGCAAGCAACGAGCTAAGCTCCTTAAGCTTAATAACCGTTTCCTCGGAAATTCCCGATGTAAGCACGAACTGATTTTTATAGGAGAAGTCCTTTATCTGCATCTCATAACGAACACCTGCGATATATCGGCGCATCTGCTCATCGTATTTATCCGATATCTCAAAGGCAGTATAGAGCGCGTTCATACAGTTATCCACCGTTGCGTATACGCCAAGCTCCATCTCCTTTTTCAGCTTGTCGACCTCATCATCCTTATCCTTTTCGAAAGCATAAGGCGCGGTCTTGGTTATAGGGAGAGAATCATTCCATTCCTCACCGTTTTCTATCAATACAGTAAGCACACGATATATTATCTCATTCTCCGTGCCTGACACCATTGAAGCAAGCTGGAAATTGACACTGTAGCTGAGTTCATTCGTATTAAGCACTACTCCGTTACAGTCGGATATCTTGCCGCGCGCCGCCTCGATAGGCTGTTCTGCAGAATAAGTGCTTTTCGTCATGGCAAGGTACTTCTCACCGTCAGCGATCTGTATCTGCAACAGACGAAGTCCGCACATGAACGCCGCCACTATCACCACCGCCGCCAGCACGGCAGAGCGGATAAATCCTGATATCTTTGACATTTTTCCTCCTAGCCAAAGTAATAGATCAATACTGACACGCGACTCACTCTCTTACAACATCCTTTGCGTCCTCAGCAGTGAGCGAGGATTCCTCGGGACGACGTTCTCTGTGTATGCGCGTCTTATCAGAGATAAAGGTCACCATAAAGTATACGGGGATCGCACCCAGAACAGCACTGAGATAAGCAGGAAGCACAGTATTTCCAAACGTTATAGCGGATTCTCCACCCTCCCATACCCAGTGCAGGAACAGGAAATCCATCGTACCCATTATTATGCTGACTGCAAGATTCATCACAAAATGACTGATAAAGTTTATCTTTATCCAGAATTGCGCCAGAAGTGATATTACAGGACAGCAGACCAACAGCCACAATGCAGAAAAACCCACGATAGTGCCGCTTGCCATATCCAGCATCAACCCGCAGCAGACTCCGAAAATTCCCGCAGCAAGCTCCCCTTCCCTGAGTGCGACAGAAGTGGCAAGGGGTATCAGAAGCAACGGGCAGAAGCCCTTGACAAGCGGGTTTGTTTCCCACAGATAAAACAAAAGCAAGAGCACTGCATAGAATAACCAGCGCAGAAAACCGCGCAGCATTATCCTGCGCGAGCGCGCCTTGCTTCCGGAAATTTTTCTTTTCATAGACAATTCCTTATATCAAACGCATTATTCCTCTGTATCAAAAGAAAGACCCTTGCCATCGAAATCTACCACAGCAAATACCGTTGTTACATCAAAGCAATCCACAGCAGGCTTTATCAGCGCGTGTTTTGAAAGTCCGTTGGGATCATCATAGACCTCTATAACAGTTCCAACGATCACGCCCTCGGGGAAAAGTCCGCTGTGTCCCGCTGTCATCACGATATCGCCATTTGATATCTCAGCGTCCTTAAGGATGTTACTCATAAGGCAGACTCCGTTCTCGGCATTGGTAACATCATTTTCAAGCACACCCGTGGTCTTGTTATCCATTGTGTATACGCCTACACTTACCTGCGGAGAAAGCAGCGTCGAGACCTTGGCATAGCTGGGAGCGATCTCTGTCACCCTGCCTACAAGTCCTACAGGTGTGACTACAGGATCATAAAGCGAGATATTATCGTTGCTGCCACGGTTAATGGTAAATCCACCGTACATATCGTTCGCATTACGCGCTACGACATCACAGGGATCGGAAAAAACAAAGCTGTCGTTATCCTCTTTAAGTCCGAGCATTTCGCGAAGAAGCCTGTTTTCCTCTTTCAGTTCCTCATAATCCTTGATGTCCTTGTACATCTCGCTGAGCTGTGCATTGAGCTCTTCATTCTGTGCCTTGTAGGTGTCAGCGTTGACAAGCTTGTCAATAAATCCACCCACGCCGTCCGAAATAGCGTTTGCCGCAGTAACAAAAGGATAGGTAACAGAGTTTATTGCCTGCTCGGGCACGGTCTCAAAACCGCCCGAAACCGCAATATAGGTCATAAGACCAAGCAGCAGGGCAGCAACGCAGATAAGGATCTTAAATTTTATACTTTGGAAAAACTCCTTCATCTAAATCCCCCATATAGCCGTGTTCCGAAAAAACACGCAAGGCGCAGAGGTCTCCCACCGCGCATTACGTCTGTTATATTTCCAGTAATCAATACATAGTATCGTCAACGCTGAGGACATCCTCAAGCTTGTCGATGTTCTCAAGCACCTTGCCTGTGCCATCCGCTACGCAGTCCAGAGGGCGCTCAGCGATCTTTACGGGCATACCTGTTTCCTCGTGGATAAGCATATCCAGACCTCTCAGCAGTGCACCGCCACCTGCGAGCATGATACCACTCTCGATAATATCCGCAGCAAGCTCGGGAGGAGTCTTTTCGAGAGTTGTCTTGATAGCCTCGATAACGTGAGAAAGAGGCTCGGAGATCGCCTCGCGGATCTCCTCACTGGTAACAGTGATGTTCTCGGGCAGACCGTTAAGCAGGTTACGGCCCTTTATGTCCATTACAGGCTCGTTATCGCTGGTCTTATAAGCGGAGCCGATGCCTGTCTTGATGTTCTCGGCGGTTCTCTCACCGATGAGCAGGTTGTACTTCTTCTTGATGTAGTTGATGATAGCCGCATCGAAATCATCACCTGCAACTCTCTCGGAACGTGCAGTTACGATACCGCCGAGGGAGATGATAGCGACCTCACTGGTACCGCCGCCGATATCAACTATCATGCTTCCGACAGGCTCTGCAACAGGCAGACCTGCACCGATAGCGGCAGCCATAGGCTCCTCGATGATGGAAACGCGCTTTGCACCTGCATTCTGTGCAGCTTCCTTAACTGCGCGGCGCTCTACCTCTGTAACGCCCGAGGGGATGCAGATGATGACTCTCGCCTTGCCTCTGCCTTTAAGCGCTTTTTTTATGAACTGCTCAAGCATACTGGAGGTCATGTCAAAGTCAGCGATAACGCCATCCTTAAGAGGCCTTACAGCGACGATGGAACCGGGCGTACGGCCGATAACATCCTTAGCCTCCTGACCGACGTAGCGCACGCACTGCATCTTCTTATCAACAGCTACAACGGAGGGCTCACGGATAATGATACCCTTTCCTCTCATGTATACCAGTGTATTTGCGGTACCGAGATCGATACCGATATCCTTGCAAATTCCAAACATAGCTAGATCTCCTTAATATATAATTTGGTCATTATAATCTATCGATTAATTATAACATTATTTTGCACCGAGGGCAATATATTATTTACATCAAAATTTCCGACATAATAAGATTTTTTTGGTGTTTTAGCATAATAAAGCAACACAAACATCCGATCAATGTCAGAAATCACTCTGCGCCACGGAAATAAAGTCCTCTTGTAAGGCTTCCCGATGGCTTTTTGTCATGCAGATACATATCCAATACAGGGGCAAGCTCTGTTTCGTCTGTGAATTTAAGCACAGCAAAATCAAACTGCGAAAGTGCCCGCTGTCTGTCGCTCATGATAAGCAGATCAGGGTTCAGAAGCTCCACATAATTCCCGCCGCACAGCACAGGCATTTCATTACCCCGCCTGTCCTTTATACTGCGGTTACAGGGAGTTTTCGCGCCGCAGGTCTTTCCACCCGAAACAGGGCATCTGCGCATCGCCATAAGCGGAAGCCTGCCATAAGCAAGTATACCTCTCGGTACTCCACAGCTTATCTCAGAAAGCTGCTGTACAGTTCCCTCAAAGGAGAGTGTAAGATCGCAAAGGCCGAACTCCTCGTAGAACTGTGCGGCATAGCTGTTTATTATATTCAGACGATAGCCGCCGCATACCTCAAAGCCTGCATCTTTCAGAAGCTTCGCATGGCCCAGTGTCTGCGCAAGTCCCTTTGTGAAGCCAACCGCTTTCAGCGTTTCAAGCCGCTCCCTCACCTGCTCCTCACAATCCGCAAGAAACAGCGGTGGCACAACAACCACCCGTGCCTTTTCAGGAGTGCTTTCACTGAGCAGCTTTATCGGTACATAAACAAGCTCAAACGGGAGCGAGAGTGCTTGTGAGAGCTGCTCCCCTGTCGATACCTCTGCACGGAATTTAAGCGGACGTGTTTCCCGTTTTTTCATTGTAGCAGCGTCAGGCTCCCGAATCTCGTATTTCGGGGTATTTTTCTGCAGTACAAGACGGTCAAGCTGCTCACACAGGCTCCTGCGCAGCGAATTAAGCTCCGCGGCAGGTATGAATAATCCATCCTCCACATCGGCTGTGATCTCGCCTGCAAAGAACTGCGTTCCGCCAAGCTTCGACATTCGCGAGCAAACACTTTCCTCTGTTGCGGGTGCGCTTTGCGCCTCCTGCGGAACTGCACCTGTGACCGAAGCGTAGATATTTCCACACTTTGCGCTCGCCTCAAGGGGCTGACCCTTTTCGGCAGTTATATGGATATCTACAGACAGCCTCGGAAGCTCGTCTTTATACAATGCTTTTATGCCATTCAGCGCCTTTGCGGAGTTCTCCACATCCTCTTTGCTGCGTATTCCCTGCATATCCGATATCGTACCGGTGAAATAGCTGTCGGTAAGTCCGCCACGGGAGAAGATACCTCCCAGGCGCTCCGCATCGTATTCCATGCCGTGCAACGACTTATAGCAGGCGTCTGTGGCACAGGCTACATATTCGGGTCGCTTCATCCTGCCCTCTATCTTGTAAGAGGAAATTTCCATATCCTCAAACACGGGGAGATGCGGGATAAGCGAGCTGTCTTTGAGCGAGATGACATTATGCCTGTCATCACAGGTGAAATCAAGTCGGCAGGGCTGGGCACATAGTCCCCTGTTTCCGCTCCTGCCGCCGAAGATACTGCTCATATAGCACTGTCCGCTTATCGAAACGCACAGCGCACCGTGCACGAACACCTCAAGCTCTGCCGAAGTGCTATCCGATATATGCTTGATCTCGTCCTTTGAAAGCTCACGTCCCAGTACCACACGCGAAAAACCGCACTGCTCCGCAGCCTTGACACCGCTTACGCTGTTCAGCGTCATCTGGGTGGAAGCGTGAAGCGGCATTCTGGGACAGACCTGTCTTGCGACCTGCGCCGCACCGAGATCCTGTATTATCAGTCCATCGACGCCGCAGTCTGCCGCAGTTCTGACGCAATCTGCGAAATCTCCCATCTCACTGTCGTAAACGATAGTATTCAGGGCTGCGTACAGCTTTACTCCGCGCCTGTGACACTCTTCACAGGCGGTCTTCAATTCATCAACAGAAAAATTTTCGGCGTTTTTACGCGCCGAAAACTGTTTCATTCCGATATATACTGCATCTGCACCCGAATTGAGTGCAGCGGTTAAACTCTCTATGCTCCCGCAGGGAGCCAGTATCTCACTCATAATGTAAGCTGTCCATCCTCCAGCATCTCATTAAGCTGCTTGTTGAGCGAAGCGTTGGTACGCTTAAGCTCCTTGCTCTCCCGCTCGGATTTCTCCGCTCTTGTGCGAAGCTCCTCGCACTCCTTTTCGAGTGTGGCAAGTTTCTCCGACATCTCACGGGCACTGTCGCCGAACGCCTTAAGCGCAGCGTTTTCGCTCTCAGTCTGGGAGAACTTGACCATAAGCTCTTCATACTTGTCTGATTTGCCGCTCAGCTCGGATATCTTGTCAGCACTGCTGCGAAGCTGCTGCTTAAGGGATGTTTCGCTGCTTTCAAGCTCGCTTATCTTCGCCTTTAGCTCACCGTTTTCCTTTTCCATTACAGAAGCACGGTTGGCCGCATCCGCGCAGGCCTCCTCATAGTTGTTGATAGTGGCATTAAGATCTGCCATCTGCTTGTTAACAGCCTGTGTGCCCGCAGCGGACTTTTCAGCCTCAGCCTTAAGCTCCTCGTTCTGCTTTTCAAGCTCTGCGATACGCTGCTGGAGCACCTTGTACTCATCGGAGCCTGTTCCTGACTTTTTGAGTTCCTCAGCAAGACGATCATTTTCGGCGACAAGCTTTTCTGCACTCTCTGCATCCTTTTTAAGCTTTGTATTTTCCTTGGAAAGGTCGTTCAGCTTCTTGTCCTTTTCACTGAGCTTTGCAGCCGCATCCTTAGCCTCGTTTACAAGACGGTTGTTACGCTCCTCTAATATATGCAGCTCTTTTTTGAGATTCTCCGTTTCCTTTGCGGAACGCTCTGCTATCTGCTCCTTGGCCTTTTTGATCTCCTCTGTATAACTGCCCTTCTCCTGCTCAAGCTTTGCATAACGCTTTTTAAGCTCGGCAAGCTCTGTGCTTTCTCTCTTAAGCTCCTCGCTGGCAGCCTTAAGTGCCTTGTTCTCCTCAAGAGATAATGCAGCGCGTTCAAGTTCCTCCTGCATAGAGGAATTTTTGCGCTCGATCTCGGCACACTCGGAACGGAGCGTATGTATCTCTGTCATAAGGTCAAGACAGGTGAACACCGCAGCGTCGCTCTTTTCCATAGACTCGTTATCACGACAATAATCGGTAATGCGCTTTTCTATCTCACCGCTGATGGCAATAAGCTGCTTTGCGTTATCAGTTCTGAGGCGATAGCTGGAGCCACATACGGTGATGGTAACTTTTTCGTTTAGCATTTTACACATTCCTTTCGATCAATTGATTTTTTACACGATATATGATAAACTTATGGCATATATGATGCCGGGCATAATACTCCACTTAATATTATATATCACTTTTCAATGGTTTTCAAGTGTTTTAGAAAATTTTTAAGATAAACCAATAAAAACTGTAATTTCAGAGTTATAGCTTATGAAAGACGGAGCAGCCGCTCCGCCGTGAAAGGAGCGCTCCCATGACAAACGATCAGTTGAACGAACGGCTTGCCAGCCTTAAAAGCGGTGACAAGTCAGCACTGGAAGATATCTACAACGAGCTAAGCACGCCTATATTCACCATAGCACTGCGCATAACTCGGAACCGTCCGCTTGCAGAGGAAGCAACGCAGGATGTGTTCGTGAAGCTTTTCAGGTCTCCGCCCGAAAAAGTTCTTTCAAATCCCCGCGCTTACATATTCAAGACGGCACGCAACGCCGCACTGGACGCACTGAAAAACAATCCCTCACACGAAAATACCGATGACCACACCGAGATACCTGCGCCGCAAAGCGGAGATCATTCAGATGTAGCAGAGGCTCTCGCCTCACTTCCCGAGGAGCAGCGCAGCATCGTTACGCTGCACATCAACGCAGGGCTTAAATTCCGTGAGATCGCCGAGATAACGGGCACTCCCCTCGGCACGGTGCTATGGAGATACAACAAGGCAATATCAAAGCTCAGAGATATCCTGAACGGAGGTACTTTATGAATAAGATGATAATTACAGCGGCAGCACTGATATTTACACTCAGCGGCACAGCAGCCTATGCTGCGACGGATTCTCAGACTGCAACCTATATCGTGGCCTCGACATCCGCAGGCAGTGCAGAATCGCAGACCGACCCTGCCGAGAACAGCTTCGTGATGACTTCACCAAGCGATTCCGACATCTACTACGGCGCAATTCCAAACGAAGCCGAAACAGGCAACAACGATGTAATGCACCTCGAAAAATACTACGGAAAGAACGGCTACCCCGATTACATTTCCTATATCATCTGCACAGGTGTTTCCTCACCCGGATTCGATCCCACACAGGGCGCACCTGACGGAGGTTTCACCGAGACCTACTTCTACGACATCGGTCTTACCGAAAAAACACAGGAAAACATGGACGCAGTGCTCGCTGTTGCAAGCGACAACTGCAACATCACTTTCTATGAGTGCGATTTCAGCTATAACGAGCGTGAAGCTGCCTTCAACGAACTGGGTGCCA
The DNA here is from genome assembly GCA_045540255.1 of Oscillospiraceae bacterium. Taxonomy (GTDB): domain Bacteria; phylum Bacillota; class Clostridia; order Oscillospirales; family Ruminococcaceae; genus CAG-115. The sequence continues at coordinate 19,936 of JAZQGZ010000067.1, forward strand.
AAGACTACAAAGGCGCGCATATCATGATGAGCCAGGAAAGCCAGTATGTACTGATCTACATTCCCGACGACGCAGACTATAAGAATGATATCCCACTCTATGACGGAATGGTGAAGATACTCTCCACAAGCGAGCTGGAATACGACACAGGTATCGGCACAACGGGAACCATTGGCGCAACAACAGGTTTCGTACAGCCCGAAATCGGATATGAAAGCTACAGCTCTGCTGATGGAGTAACAGCGCAGGACAACACATGGGTATGGTTTGCAGTTGCAGGCATCGCAGTTTTTGCGGTCGTCGGAGCCGTGTTCATCATCCGCAGGAACAATGTCCGTATAAACTCCGACGGCAGTGCCGAGGCTGTTTCGGTCGCAACAAAAGCCGATGTTGAAAAAGCTGTTTCCGACAGTGCCGAAGCTCCCTCAGCCGAACTTAAAGACAAGATCATGAAGAATATCTGAAGCGCAGGATATCTGCGCAACAGTACACCCGTTACCGTTAAATCTTGATGAGTACAGCAAGACCCCGAGATCACTCTCGGGGTCTGAGACGGTCGAAAAAGTCCCTTTGGGACTTTTCCCCCGAAACATCCGCACTGCCCGCACTCATTGACGGCGATGCCGTCAACTCGCACAGTTGTGCGGATAGAAGTTATTTTTCCGACGCACATGTCGTCGGAAAAATTTATTTAAAAAAGCCTGCTTCGCACGCAAAACCACAGTTTTTGACAAGCTGAGACCCCGAGATCACTCTCGGGGTCTTGTTATCAGTTATTTCCTGCCGCCCTCTGTGCAGCAAGACCTCTCTTATAGTTCACCATGAAGCGTGCAAAGCCATCTGCGCCATCCTTATCGGGAGATACAGTGCTGCTTTCCATCGTAGAGAACACCTCTCGCTCAAGAAACTCCGGCAGGGGCATTTCCGACCCGACGTTCATGTACGCCGCAAGCAGTGCCATACCCCAGGCGCCGCCCTCGCCTGCTGTCTTCATCACCGAAACATCAGCACCGAGCGCATCAGCAAGGAACTGCTGTGCAACTCCCTGCACCTTGAAAAGTCCGCCGTGACCTGTTATCTTTTCAACAGGCACCTGCTCGTACTCGGTAAGGATATCCATACCCATTTTAAGCGTAGCCATAGAGGAATAAAGCTGCGCCCTCATAAAATTGGCAAGGCCGAAGCTGCCCTCCGCTGTGCGGAAATACATAGGTCTGCCCTCGTCAACCCCTGCAACAGGCTCGCCCGAAAGGAAGTTGTACGCCACAACGCCTCCGCAGTCCGCATCGGCATTCAGTGCGTTTCTATACAGCATCGTATACAGCTCTGACTTATCGGGTGTATTTCCCGAAAGCGCCGCAAACTCACCGAAGAGCTTCACCCAAGCGTCAAGCTCGGAGCAGCAGTTGTTGCAATGCACCATCGCAACAGGCATACCATCGGGAGTTGCCACCATATCTATCTCGGTATACACGTTTTCAAGCGGCTTTTCAAGCACCAGCATAGAGAATATCGAGGTTCCTGCGGATACGTTGCCTGTCCTCGGAAGAACGCTGTTTGTTGCCACCATTCCAGTGCCTGCATCACCCTCGGGAGGGCACATCGGGATACCTGCACGGAGCTTTCCGCTATCGTCAAGAAGCCTTGCGCCTGCCTCAGTAAGAGCTGCGCCCTTTGTACCAGCAGGCCTGCACTCGGGAAGCACGGAGCGGATGCTCCAGTCATAGCCGTAGGGGGTCATGAGTGCATCGAATTTATCGAGCATTTCCGTATTGTAGCTGCGGCTGTCGCTGATGGGGAACATTCCCGCAGCCTCGCCTGCGCCTACCACACGTTCGCCTGTCAGCAGATAGTGGACATAGCCTGCAAGCGTTGTGATGTGCGCTATCGCGGGAACGTGTTCCTCTTTGTTCAGCACGGCCTGATACAGATGAGATATGCTCCATCTCTGCGGAATATTGAATCCGAAAAGCTCTGTAAGCTGCTCCGCTGCCTGCGCTGTGGTAGTGTTTCTCCATGTGCGGAACGGAACAAGCAGGTTATCCTCCTTGTCGAATGCAAGGTATCCGTGCATCATAGCCGAGATGCCGAGTGCACCTACAGTTTCAAGTTCAACACCGTATTGCGACTTTACATCTGCTGCAAGAGAAGCGTAGCAGCCCTTGAGGCCTTTGATGATCTCGTCCTGAGAATAGGTCCAGTAGCCGTTTTCAAGCTTGTTTTCCCAGTCATAAGCACCGGAAGCCACGGGAGCGTAGCTGTCATCAACGAGAACTGCCTTTATTCGTGTAGAGCCAAACTCTATTCCAAGAGAAGTTTTTCCGCTATTAATCTTTTCAACTATCGTCATGAAATCCTCCGCAATCATTCGCAGTAAGCAAATCCCATTATGTAAAAGCAGCAGGCTGTTCCGCCCTCAACCACGATCTCGACCTCATGCTGTGCACTTTCGGAAGCATCGATGATATACTTCTGCTCGGGATTGTTCCAGCCACTCTCCATATTGGAGGAAACTGTCATTACCTGCTCACCGTCGATGTAGATCAGAGCGTCACCGTATACCTTGCTGTTATTAGCCTTGAACACCATAGCAAGCTTACTGCAATCCACAGTGAACTTAAGGGATGCACCCTTGTCGCCCTTGTAGAACCAGCCGTTCTTGAACCAGTGATATGTTTCATACTCGTTGAAACCGTTGCTCTCCACTTCAAGATTAGTGCTCTCAAGGAAGTGCATATTCATATAATCGCCGCTGTTGAGGGGCTCGGGAAGCGTATTGTCTACGTCGCCCGTGTTCTCGGATACTGCGGGGATAACATTCTCGTAGTAATTTATGATAAGATCACGTACCAGCTTGCTGCCCTCAACATGGGGATGGGACTGGTCGCCCGAATAATCATCCCATGTCATTCTTCCCTCCTGGATCTCTACCCACATGGAATCTGGAAGGCTTATCATAGGCAGATCATAATGCTCGCCGATCTTGCTCATGTGAGGCTGGCAGGTGTGACCGTTCTCCACAATGGTAAACAGAAGCACCACTGCGATATCTCTTTCATCAGCCAGAAGAGTTCTTACGAGTGATTCATAAGCGTTCTTGTAGATAGTTTCTCCGCCGTCGTTTACAGCGAACTCCACAAACACGATATCGGGATCGCAGGCGAGCACATCACGCTCAAGACGCATATTACCAAGCACCGAGGGAGTTCCGCTGAGACCGGCGTTTACACAATTAACAGTAGCCTCGGGATACTGCTCATTAAGCCATGTGGTAGCCATCTTCACCCACTTCTGATCCTCGGCGAGAGTAAGATTATCGTGGTAGCCCTCTGTGATGGAACCGCCTATGTATGCTGCAGTGATCTCCTCACCGTTTGCAGCCTTGTTCAGTACATTTGCCATACGGGTCATATCACCCGTTGTGATAAGGGAACGCTCTACCATAAGCTGATAGATCTCCTCCTCGGTAAGAGCGGAATAGTCTATCTCCTCTTCCTTTTCGGGAGTACTCTCAGAAGGAGCAGAGGATGTGTCGTTTTTGCTGTCTGCCGTCTCCTTGTCCGCGCCGCTGTCAGCAGAAGAGGAATTCTCCTGCTCTGTTACGGAGCTTGTGTTATCAGCAGCGGAGCTGCCATCGCCCGATGTGCTACCAGTATTGCCACCACATCCTGCCGTCAGCAGCATGGAAGCTGCCAGTAAAACTGTAAAAAATCTTTTCATGTCCTGTTCTCCTTTTCAGATCATATTAGTTTCATTTTAGCATAAATAAGTGCCGAAAAATAGCACAAAATTACGAAATTTCACACTGCCTGTGTCGTTACTTTCAAGTCCACAGATTCAGGGTCATATCCCGCTTCTTCCAGCAGGGTCAGTATATCATCCTCAATATAGAAATGTGCTGCACCTACAAGCATGAATACATCCTCGCCGCTCTGAAGGAATTCCACCGCCGCTTTTGCCATGTTCCGCTGCCTGTCAGCATACATCATATCTATAAATGTGAGGTAGTCTGAATAAAGCTCCGATGGAACATCCTCATATATCGAGTAGTCAAGGCTGCCAAGCGCATCCTCATCAAAACCGCTCCACATCCGATAAAGCTCCTGCATATCGGATAGCTGGGAGGTGTAATTGTCCTCGCCGATGCACTCCGTCACGGAAAGCACCTGCACCGGCATCGGGATCTGTGACATCATCCTGTATTGCTCCGCCATGCTTTCAAGCTGGACTATACTTTTATCATCCTCGTGAGCCATCCTTAGAAAAAGCTCCTCTGTACCGAAATCTGCCGAAAGGCCACATTCCTTTGCAATTCCTACCGAAAGCACCGAGCTCCAGTAATACGGAATATACCTGTCAAGTGAATCTGTATAAAGTCCCTTTTCGGTCATGAACTCCACCACAGCCTCATAGCTGTCGCCAAAGCACATCTCCGCAGTAACCCCATCGGGAAGCAACAGATGCTGCGCTGCGTCTTTAAGCATCTGCGCATCCTCTGAGGCAGCAACGGTGTCTATCTCCGCTGCCACAATATCACAGGAACGATATGCCTGCATAACATATCCGGGATACTCAGTGTGCTCCTGCCCAACGTGCATAGATCCAAGCAGATACAGCGTACCGCCGCTTTCTTTATCTGTTACTGTCCAGAACGGAGGAGTGATCCCGACCGCCTCGACGTATGCAGAGTCACCGCCTGCACAGCCTGCAAGTGCCCCGACACATAACAGTACTGCCGAAATACGTTTGATAAAACTACCTTTCATAACCCTTTCACTATTTAAACGATGCGTCCGCTGATCTCAAAGGTCGGACCCTTCTGCCACAGGAATGTGGACAGGATTATCTCAAAACCCTCACCGGGACCACACATGAAGTCGGCAGGCTTTCCTTTAGGGAGGCCGTATCCCGCAAGCAGGTTTGTAATGACTCCTCCGTGAGTAACGACGGCTGCACGGGTAACATCCTTTGCCATCATATCACTGAACACCACGTCAAGTCCGCTTATACACCTGAGCGTGAAATCACCGAACTTTTCGCCATTGGGAGGACAGGCATCCACGCCGCCCTTTATCCACTGAACGTACTCGGGAAGCTGCGCGATCTCGTTCTGCTTCTTGTTCTCGAAATCGCCGAAATCCATCTCGGAAAGCTCGTCCACGATCATAAGCTGCCTGTCAGGGTAGATGATATCCGCCGTTTCAAGGCAACGTGTCAGCGGAGAAGAATACACCTTCTGCACTGATGGATACACCTCCATATCTGCCAGAGAGCGGATGGTGTCCGCACCCTCAGCACACAACGGAAGATCCGTCTGTCCGATGTACTTTCCGTCGAGATTTCCCTGTGTTATGCCGTGACGGATGAGATAAATGTAGTAATTTTTCATTCTGACCTCCTTAAAAGTCCACGAAAATGACTCACAATTGCGTATTATCAAGCCAAAAAAGCCTGTCCAAAACGCGAATTATGAATAATATCCTAGAGAGTCATCGTTTTTTTGTATAATATGACTCTTTACAAATCGGAATATTAAAGATATAATATACAATATGAAATTATGTTGGATTATTGTCTGATTTTGACGAATTTTATCGGATCTCAGACGAAAAATCCATTCAATAAAAGCTATCTGCCTATGCAGATGATGACAAAACAGGAGAAAATATATGAACAAGGACTTCCCTCGCATAATGACGCTGCTGCGCAAGGAGCGCAAGCTGAGTCAGAAGCAGGTCGCAGCCGACCTTGAGGTTACACAGGCACTTCTCTCCCATTACGAGAACGGAAAGCGCGAGTGCGGACTGGATTTTCTGGTTCGTGCCGCTGATTATTATAATGTTTCGGTAGACTATCTTCTCGGCCGTTCGCCCTCTATAAACGGTATGACAGTTACCGAGCAGGATCTGCCCGAAAGCAACACATACGAAAAGTATAACGGCGAGATGTCCGGTGCATCTGCATTCTTTCAGAAGAAGCTGCTGACAAACTCCATAGAGATCATTTATTCCCTGCTTATCAAGGCAAAGAATACCGATCTCACCAAGGCTGTAAGCTCCTTTATGTCGCTTGCGGTATACAGAAGCTTCAGAATGGTATACAGTGCAGGAAAGAACAACGATGAAAACTCATTCGGTATCCCTGCTGAAAAGGTAGCCGGTCTTACCGCTGCTGCTATGTCAATTGAGGATGTAAAAGCACACAGCGCAGCAGCATCGGGAAGCGAGGATGACCGCATCACCACAGCCCGCCTTGAACATGATTACTCAACTCAGGCGACCGCGCTCCTGTCTATCGTAAAGAACACGGAAAAAACACTCGGAAAGTTCTGATATCACAATATCATATCTGCAAAAGACGGCTTCGGCCGTCTTTTTTATTTATCGTTCTCATGTACTTCGTTAGGGTTGTTGGATCGCTTGTTCAGGAACAGATTTATTGCCTCAACTCCCGAGCGGAAGTTTATCGCAACAATGACCACGAACAGCACACAGTTGAGCACATTCTGTACAAGCCCGTATTCAAGGAACATTACCGAAGCGCCCATCGCCACGAACAGGAAAAAGTTCACCAGTACCTTACGATAGTTTATCTTCATATATAGGTACTTTTTCGTATCGATGACCCGGTAGATGAAAACCACCATATAGCTTACCATTGTTGCTATTGCAGCACCGATAACACCGATGGTGTGGAGTAATATCAGATTAAGCACCACGTTAGTTGCAGCACCGATAAACGATGATACGAAACTGTGGCTGGTCTTGTTGCTGGCCTCGTATATGGTGCTCATGAAGTTGGAGCCGCACTGGAACAGCACCGCGCCAAGCAGACAAGGAACATAGAAATACGCGAACTCAAAGCCCTCGCTACCGAAGAAAGGCATGATTATCGGTCTGAGGATGAGCATTATACCCGCTACCGCCACAAACATGATGGTCTGCATCATGTCAAATACGTTGGAATAGAAGTTGGAGATCGTGCGGGAGTTTCTCTCAGTGATAGCCGACATGTGCCATGCCTGAAGGAAGATACCAACTACTATCGCTGCAAGATTCGGGAATTTGTAGGCGAAGGAGTAAACACCGTTATCACCGCTTCCGAATATCGCAGTTACCATAAAGGTGTCAGATACGTTCACTATCCACCACATAACTGTGGTAGGCATAAGCGGTATGCTGTATCGCAGCATGGAGCTGCACAGCATCTTATCATTTCCGAGCGGGCGATACTGCTTGTAGAGTCTGGCATTGGCACTTACGAAAATGATCGATACCAGATCGCCCAGCGACACTGAAAGCACATAACCAAGAACCCCCATATTGAACAGGCCGAGGAACACCAGATTGAACAGTATCATTGAAACCGTAGTTACTATACCGTCAATAGCAAACAGCTTCACATGGCCACGGGCACGCACATAAATGCTGCATATACCCTTTATGCTGCCCGTGCAGACATACATATACATCAGCCACTCATAGCCCTTAAGCATCTCTATCATGCCCACAAGTGGCACGAAAGCTGCAAATACAACAAGGCCTATCACTGCGACGTTTATGCCAATAGAAAAAACGTGCTTGCCATTGTTGCCCTTATCCAGTCCATAGCGAAGCACGCCCTCACTGATGGAGAGCGTTACTACGGATATCAATAAAGCAGATGCATTGATGATGTTGTTTACATCACCAAAGCCGTCCGTGCCCAGCATACTTGTGTAGAATTTCAGCATCACATACACAAGCAGCTTTGAGCCGAACTGACCAAGAGCCAATACTATCGTATTGCTCGCCAGCTTCTGGTATTTGTTCATATCTAACCTGTTGTCTCTTTATAGTTTATTTTCTCTCAGTTCTCTGAAAAAGCGTGTAAGCACCTCGCTGCACCTGTCCATCAGGACACGGCTGCGCACATAGGGTATGTGCGTGAATCTCTCCTCGAAAAGGCACACTACAGAGGCACACGCACCGTTCTTATCATCGAACGCACCGTACACTACCCGCTTAAGGCGGCTGTTCATCACAGCACCCGCGCACATCGGACACGGCTCAAGCGTTACGTATAAGTCGCACTTGTGAAGCCGCCAACCGCCAAGCTTTTTGCAAGCCGCGTCGATAGCAAGCAGCTCCGCGTGAGCGATTGCATTTTTGTCGCACTCACGTCGATTGTACGCCTCTGCGATTATTTCTCCGTCAAGCGCTACCACCGCGCCGACGGGAACCTCTCCAAGCTTTGCCGCCTCACCTGCCAGCTCGAGCGCGCGGCGCATAAGCTTTTCATCATTCTGCATCGTCGCTCACCTCTGCGCTCGCCTTCGGTGCGACCAGCCACGCGTTCGGAAGCCGTCTGCCATAGGTGGGATTTAGCGAGCTGTTTTTGTTTATGACCTCGCCGTTGTAGGCGAGAACGCTCGACGAGCCGCCGTCACAGCACGCGGCGTTCACAATGTCGTATTTCAAAAGCACCTCTGTAAGATCACCCATCGTGCAGCCGATACTCCACGCAGGCTGTCTGCCGTCGATAACGAGAAACGCGATAACGCCGTCCTCGCGCTGACCGATAGCCGTGCGCGGCTGTATGCCGTATCCGCCCGAGCCTTGTATCTGTGCCACGCCGTCCGCAATAAGAACGGGGCCAAACTGTATACCTGCGCGGATATTGTAGTTTTCCCAATCCTTTACGTTTCCGACAACGAGCTTATCGTCGTCAGTCAAAAGCACAGCGCCGTAGAAGCTTACCGCGTGTCCCCAATATTCGCCGTCAGAATAGGAAAGGCCGATAA
>JAZQGZ010000068.1:0-14490 GCA_045540255.1 Oscillospiraceae bacterium
TATATCTTGTTATCCGTATACGGAACGACGGTTGCTTTGAGATAGCTCCAATATATCGCAAAGGCACAGCATACCACAAAGCATATTCCTATAAACAGCATTATCTCCTCAAACGGAGCCTCTCTTTCTATCGCACCGATAACATAGCGCAGGAAGAATATCGCCATAAATATCCACTCCGCATAGCCTGTGATATTGTCTATCATTATGTGGATGATACGGCTCTTACTTATGCTCCACACTGTTTTGACAGCATAGAAGTTGTTGGCAAATATGCGGACCTTGCTTTCTTTTTTCTCCTTCATTTTGATCAGTCCTTTCTTTTGTATATATCAAGCTATGCTTTTGATGCAAAGCCTGCTTCCATTGTGAACGCTTCACGGAATCCCGCTCTGAAGCAGATATGTTCAGACGGTCCCGCCCACTGCCAGCATGTAGGAAACTCATTTTCTTTGCAGTATTCCACCATAAAGCTTAACAGCTCGCTTGCATAGCCGTTTCCACGATGCTTCTTTGCGGTAACTATGTAATCAAAACGGGTGTTGCCGTGCTCGGACTTGTGAATATCCGAATACACGACCGCCTTGCCGTCAAGATAACCAACAAAAAGATATGTACCGTCCTGTTCGGTGCGTTTTTTGGTGACCTCTATCTCCCACGGCTCGCCGCTTGGGATAAGAATATCCGTTGCGACACGCTCGTCCCACTCGGTCAGGACACGGATATCCAGTCGCTTCGGAGTAACAATGCTATTCTCCGCTGTCAGGAGCATTACCCTGTGGTCGTCCTCGGCGGTATATGTATAGCCGTGTGCTTTCAGCGTTTCAAGGTTATTTTTGAAGTAGTCCTTTTCAAAGGGATGATATATCGACGCATTTGTTCCGAGCCTGCTATAAAACTCTGTAATATCATCAAGAACTGCGCCAAGATCGGTAATTCTGTCAGGGTAGATGCAGGCGTGGTTTCCGTCATAAGAATCCTTGTTGTCAGCCATATAGAAAAGGATCCCGTATTCCTTTTCTTCGTATGAAGCAAAACGCTTCGGGAAGTCGATCTCTTCTCGTTTTATTTCTTTTTCATACCTGTTGTACATAATCATATCCTCTGTCATCATTCACCACAACAGTAAGCTCCTTCGGCATATCCTTCAATAACTTTTTGGCAATGGCAGGTCTTATATCGTACTCATCTATCCTATCTATCGGAAGCCAGCACATCTTTTCCTTGTCGCCGCCTGTTGTGATGCTTGTTTTTGTATATTCTATCTTGGTTTTAGGCTTCATCAGATAATAAAGCTCCAGTGTATGGCAGTCAAGTCCCTCTAATGCTCCGTCACCGTCAAAGAAGTTTTCTACAAGGCAAATCGGTCTTTCAATTACAAATTCATCCCCTGTTTCCTCATATACCTCACGAAGTATGGCTTTCTCAGACTTTTCGCCTATATGCACGCCGCCTCCAACTGTGTAATAATATCCGCATTTTTCACCGTATGAGAACAACGCATGTCCGTCTGACACGATCAATGCACCGACACGATACCGAAACCAGTCCTTGCCAAGGCAAAAGCAACAGTCAAATTTCTCTTCCATAAATACCTCCTTAATAACAAAAAAGCGTGCACTTCATACAGAAATGCACGCCTTGAAATACCAATAATAACGCATTATCAGATAATGCGATCAACGGCAGACAAGTGTTCATCTCTGAATATGAGCATAGTTGATGTGTGATGATAACGCTTAAACATATTGTCTGCCTCCTTTCCAAAAATAATGTTCCTTTAGTATAGCACTACAAGCAGGATTTGTCAAGAGTTTCCTAAAAATCCTTACTAGTATTTATTCAATGGCACAAAGTCTTACCATTTAGAATTATAAATACAAGCAAATATGCCTATCTTTGGTCACACCTAAGTTTTCGGACACGTTTTATGAACGATTTTTGACAGCACGATCACAACAAAAAACGGCTCTGTTATGCGATTTTTCATCGTCACAACAGAGCCTTTCCCTGAGTTACATTTCTACGAATCAATAGTTTTATTCTTGCTTGAAATAATACATTTTACGAAGATATTATTGACAGAGTAGCATAATTATGATATAATATGACTACCAGCAACAGGAGGTGTTTTTATGAATAATTCAATTTCAATAAGACCGTCAAAAGATATACGCACTAATTATGCACAGATCTCCGCACTGACAAGAGATAATCCTGTGGCTATTACCGTAAACGGCAAGGAAGATACCGTTCTTCTCTCCCATGAGGACTATCAGCAGCAGCTTAATTATATCTCAGAGCTTGAAGCCAGACTTGCTGTATATGCTCATCTTGCACAGAGTATGGATGATATAAAGCTTGGCAGAGTCCAGGATGCTGACGATACTTTTGACGATATAATCGGCGAATTGGAGAATCTTGACCTATGAACTGCAAGATAAAATTCACCGATACGGCAAAAGCTGACCTACGCGAAATAGCCTTTTATATTGTTGAACAATCAAAGGATAAGGAGCTTGCAATCCGTTTTGTCAATAAACTCAAGGAAACTTGTAATATCCTGAAAACTGCACCTGAAAGCGGTGCTTTGCCAAAGGACAGAGTCCTTGTGAGCAATGGGTATAGGTTTCTTGTTGATGATAATTACTTGATCTTTTATCATTACAATGCAAATGAAAACATAGCATATATCACGGCAATTTTCAATGCTAAGCGTGATTATATGCGAGTTATGAGAAAGTATATTTAACGACATATCGTCGGAAAGGCAGTATTATACCAAGCTAGTAACGAATTGTAAGTAAACCGCTTTAGCGTTTGAGATCAATGGGCATCCGCAAGCTACCAATAATATGCACCCAAAAAGTTAGACACTTTTGGAGGTGCATATTTTTTAAGGCAAAGAAAGAACAAAAACAAAGAAGATATTCCACCACATCAATCGGCGGTTCATTTCCGCTAAAGCTACAATAGAAAGGACGCTATAAAGCGTCCTTTTTTACTATATGCGCCCTCAACTCACAAACGTTTGCTGATGTTTACTCAACAATTCTCATTTCTTCACTAATGGAATACCTGCCGAAGCCTGAAAGGGCAGTGAAAGTCGCAACAACTCCCGCAACAAACACCGGTATAAGTATCAACAGCACGGCAAGTACAGGTGTAGCATAGGAGAACTGCGGTGCTCCCGCCTCCTGTCCTGTGATGAACTTTGAATTTATAAAAAGCGCCAGCGGCTCGCAGATAAGCAGCGTAGCAATCGCTGATATCACCGAATAGGATGCACACTCGATCAGCATCATACCCGAAAGCTGACCCTTGGACATTCCGAGTGCCCGAAGCGAAGCTATCTCACGGCGGCGGTTGAGTATTCCCGTGGAGATTATGTTCACTTCGTTTATAAGCGCTATCACGGTTATCAGGATTATTATTGCCACGCTTAAAACCGTGAACGCTCTGTTGAAGCGCTGCGTATTTATCAGCATATCGACATTGTCCATCCATATAACAACATCCTCCAAACCGCTGACATATTCGTTGACAGCACGGTCGGTCCTCTCTACATCCCGAAGCTGTGCTTCATTGAGTATCATATAATACTCGCCGTAGCAGAGATTACGGGAATCTTCTTTTGCTATATCAAAAAAATCCTCCTCGCAGCCGATCAGTTCAATGCCGGTATAAGCGTCGCTGCCGCCGTTCAGACGTGTGCCGTTTGCTACTATATTTCCCTTGATCTCTCTTGAGACCCAATAGTAATTTTTCCCCATTGTAGCGCTGAAATCCTCCAGCAGCGTTGCGGTGTCATCGGGTCTGAGCGCATCCTCAGGAACGTATCTGCTGAAAGTGCTGCTGAAGCTGCCATCCGTCTTGTAGTCCACGACACACTCACCGGGCAGGTAACCGGAATACTCCGAGTTGTTGCAGACAACATAATTTCCGCCCCTCAGCTCGCTGTACGGCACAGGCGGCTCACCGCTGAAGATATAGTTGTAATAATCTTCGTTATAATATTTTATATCAAGCTCCGCAAAGCCCTGTGCCTCATAAAAGTCATAGATCTCACTATGAAAAGCCATCTCATCATGATCCACTGTGCATGACAAATAATTATTCATCTGTACCATGCAGCCCGAAGCCTCCAGCAGCTCATAGCCCTTTTTCATGTCCTCAAGGGTAAACTTCATATCGAATAAAGATCTGTCCGCATTACCGTTCGGACTATATTCCGCCAGATAATGATATCTTGGCGAATTGTATGCATCGGAGTCATGATAGTACTTTACCACGTCGTCGGTATAGTCTATCACAGATGTCATTATCACCGTAAGCGCAAACGACAAGGTTATCGACACGACCGTGATAATAAAGCGCTTTTTGTTTCTCCTTACGTTACGTGAAGCAAGAGTACCTACTATTCCGCCCAGCTTTCCGAGGATACGGCTCTTCTTTACCTTGTCTATATTCTCTCCGCTGCGGCGTATTACCTCAACGGGCGGCTTTTTCGCAAAGCGCATACCCGTTCCGTATGCCGAAAGCATGACCCAGATGAGAGCGGTGACTGCTGCCGCCGCCATATAAACAAACGGCGCCGAAAATACCGCAGCTGTCCTTTCAACTTCCAGAAACGAAAGGAGTATATCGGTAGAAATGACGGAATCGAAAATAATATAGCTTATTCCCGTTCCGAGCAGTATTCCTGTCGGTATCGCTACAAGGGACAGTATAATGCCCTCCCACAGGATTATCCTTACTATCTGCTTTCTTGATGCGCCGAGCGAGGCGAGTATCCCGAACTGCATTTCTCTTTCCTTTGAGGATATCTCAAAGGCAGTGTCGATGATGAACCTTGCACAGATTATAAAAATAAAAATGAAGATATACAGCACCGAAAAAGCAATGACGAAATTGGCTTTTGCCTTAATTCCGATAAGCTCGAAATCCAGCAGCTGCTGATTGATCAGAAAAGCGGGTGGCGGCTCTCCGTTCAGTTCCATTTCAGGAGTACATAAAAGATTACGGATAAGCGTTGCAGGGTCGTGGATATCCGGTGTGAATAAAACATTCGTGTCCGACTGCATTTCGCCCGATGTGCTTTGAAAAGTTATATATTCTACCTCTGCAACAAATTCGCTGCTTTTTACTATTTCGGCTTCCTCGGCGGAAATGTTGTATATCGTTGCGTGCCAGGGGAACCTTTCCCTGTTTGCGTTCTTCATCGTATCCCAGAACGAAGCAAACAGGATCAATATAACAGTGATAAAAAGCACTGCCGCTGTTATACTGAGTATAGTGAATACCGAATGTCGCTTCTGAGAGACTATGTATTTTCCTGCAAGTTTCTGTGAAAAGCTCATTTCATCACCTCGTCACGGATAATTCGTCCGTCCTCTATTGCTATGATGCGGTCGCACTGAAGTGCGATATCCTCATCGTGGGTGATGATAAGCATGGTCTGTCTGAACTCCTTATTCGACATTCTCAGAAGCTCGATTATCTCCCTGCTGTTTTTGCTGTCAAGGTTGCCCGTAGGCTCGTCCGCAAGCAGCAGCGACGGGTTTGAAAACAGCGCACGGCATATCGAAACACGCTGCTGCTGACCTCCCGAAAGCTGCGATGGAAGCGCATTCAGACGGTCGGCAATGCCTAGCTTTTCGGCAAGCTGCACAAGTCTTGTCTCATCGGGCTTTCGTCCGTCCATAAGCGTGGGTAGAGTGATATTGTCCTTTACGTTGAGTATCGGTATCAGATTGTAGAACTGATAGATAAGCCCCACGTGACGCCTTCTGAATACAGCGAGATTTTTGTCGCTCTGCTTGTAAACGTCCTCGCCGTTTACAAACACCTTTCCCGATGTGGGCTTGTCAACTCCGCCGATAAGGTGCAGCAGCGTGGATTTTCCCGAGCCGCTGGGACCTATTATCGCCGTCATCTGTCCCTCGGGCACAGTAAAGGAAACCCCGTCCAGCGCCCTTACCTCGTTTTCACCTTTTCCGTAGACCTTTGTGAGGTCTTCTGTTCTCAGTATATCCATAACCGGAAATTCCTTTCATGTTTTATTCTGTAATAAGTATAACACAGTTTTATTACTTTGAAGTGAATTTAAAATTACAATTTTGTCACTTTCCTTGAAAGTTTGCGCTTATTATGATATATTTATATCAGAGGTGATACAATGGCAAAAATACTTCTGGTCGAGGATGACAAAGAGCTTCGCAGCAGCCTGACGGAATTTCTGAGATCCGAGGGCTATGACGTCTGCGGCGCAGACGGGCAGCGTGAGGCTTATTCTTATATTTCACAAACAGCTTTTGACTGCATACTGCTTGATATCTCGCTAAGCGACGGCAACGGATTTTCGATATGCGCCCATATCAGAGGAATGTCGGATGTGCCGATAATCTTTCTGACCGCTTCGGGTGACGAGGGCTCCACAGTTGCAGGCTTCGAGCTTGGTGCAGACGACTATATCACAAAGCCGTTCCGTCCACGGGAGCTTGTTGCACGCATCAAAAATGCTACAAGAAGGACAAGGACCGAGCGCCAGGAGCTTACCCTCGGCAGCATACGTATCGACACTACAAAGGGAGCTGTATTCAGATCGGACGAGGAGATATTCCTTTCGGCGCTTGAATACAGATTGTTGCTGCTGTTTGCCTCAAACAAGGGAAGCCTCATCTCACGCGACAAGCTTATCGACGAGTTGTGGACCATCGGCGGCGAATTCGTGAATGACAACACCCTTACCGTGTATATAAAAAGGCTTCGAGAAAAGATAGAGGACGACCCGCAGGCGCCTTCGCTTATTAAAACGGTGCGTGGTCTGGGATATAAAGCGGAGGATGAATGATGCTGTTCAGAAATCCCGAAATAAAGAATGAGCTTATTATCGAATCAGTGATCGTCGCATTGTTTTCCGCACTGTGCTTTTACCTGAACGTAATGGCAGGCTTTGTGGCACTCGTCATGGGTGCGGCTGTTATCATCGTCCATATTGCTTTTCACAAAAGACGGTACAGTAAGCTTGCGTCACTATGCGATGATATTGATAAGGTGCTTAACGGAAACGACAGCGTTTCCTTTTCAAGCTGCGAGGAAGGCGAAATAAGCATTCTCAAAAGCGAGATACATAAGATGACCAAAAGGATACGCGAGCAGAACAACGCCCTCAGGACAGAGCGCGAATATCTCAAGGACGTTATGGCGGACATCTCGCATCAGCTACGAACTCCGCTTACCTCGATGGCGCTTATTCTTACCGTTCTGAGGACAAAGGAACTTAACGACAGAGATCGTATAACAAACCTGCGTAAGCTCTCGGATATACTGTCAAAAACGGAATGGCTGATTGAAACGCTGCTTAAGATGTCATCGTTCGACGCAGGAGCTGTGGAGATACACAAGGAGGAAATTCCATGCCGCTCGCTGATAAACAATGCGGTGTCATCTCTTGAGATCATGGCAGAACTAAGAGGCGTGGAGCTGATAACACAATCAGACGCAGATACGGTCTGCGCCGATCTTAACTGGACAGTGGAGGCACTGAAGAACATCATCAAAAACTGCATCGAGCATACTGAAAATGGCGGTGTTATCCGCATAAAGGCGGACGAAACACCTGTTGCGGTCACAATAAGTGTATGCGATAACGGCAGCGGCATCAGTGATAAGGATCTGCCGCATATCTTTGAGAGATTCTATAAGACCGATAACGTTCTGCATCAGGGATACGGTATAGGTCTCGCCTTTTCACGGCAGATAATAACGGCGCAGGGCGGTATCATCAAGGCGAAGAGCATTAAGCCACACGGCGCGGAATTCACATTGGTATTCTATAAAGCTACGGTGTGATTCAAAGTAATACTCAGTTAGCATAAAGGTTGTCATACATATTCCGATGGATTTCTGCTTTTTTATTATTGCCTGATCTCCGCACTTTCCTACTAAAACTAATCCCCTGACAACACGATCACAAAAAAGAACGGCTCTGTTATGCGATTTTTCGTCGTCACAACAGAGCCTTTCCCTGAGTTACATTTCTACGAAATAAAGTATCGAAAACGCAAGCCGGTTCTGATGTTCTATATATTAAATATCTCCACTCGGTTAGAGTGGAGATATTGTTTTATTCATGAGATCATACTTGCAGCGTCACAGTAAATTCCTTTGTATAGCCATTGAATGTCGGCCCCACCGAGACAGACCCACCATGCCGCTCGATTATCCGCTTGGTTATGGGGAGTCCCAGACCGCTTCCTCTGCCGCTTATGCGAGCGGAGTTCTCGGTGACGAACGGCTCGAAGATGTCCATGTCGGGCGGGATGACCTCGCCTGTGTCAGCCACACTGATATAGGCGTTCTGCCCGTTGCTCGTGACCTTTATCAGCACGTCGATGTCACACGGATTGTGCTTGTAGGTGTTCACAACAAGGTTTGTAACGGCGCGTTTGAGTTCCGTTTTATCAGCGGATATCATTATCGGTATGTCAGGAATTTCTATCGTTGGCTCGATTCCGTGCTCCTCGAGGTCGCAGTAGTTCTCCGCCACGATATCCCGTACAAGAGCGCACAGGTCGAGCGGCTGTAGGTTCAGCGGATATTCCTCTGTTCCAAGCTTTGCGTAGGAAAACAGCGTGTTGACAAGCTCGTTCATGCTGTCGGATTTGCGGTGGATTATGTCGTATATCTCCTGCTGTTCCTCGGGTCTGATGCGCCCCTCCGCAAGAGCCTTTGCAAAGCCCTGCACCGAGGTCATCGGCGTTTTGAGGTCATGCACTATCGCGGCATATATCATATTCTGCTCGTTCACACGGCGTTCGCTCTCCTCTTGCAGAGCTTTTTTTGTGAGCCGATAGAACACATACGCTCCCGCAAAATATATCGCCGCAGAGACTACCACAGCAACCAGCGAGATTACTACCGCAAGCACGCTCGGGTCGTCTGTTTCAAGCTCCTCAATTAACGGCTCAACGAGGAGGAAAAACAGCTCCCCAACGACGAATATCACGAACGTGCAGTTGACGAAGTATTCGATTATCTTTCTTCTTAATTTCGCGTCACGGTCAGCTTTCAAAACGATACCCCAATCCTCTGATAGTCTTAATGTGCTCCGCGCCTATCTTGTCGCGCAGGCGGCTGATGATCACCCTGATAGTGTTGTCGTCCACAGCGCCGCTGTCGTACCATGCGCTCTCATAAATTTGCTCCTTGGTGAATACCCTTTTCGGACTTCCCATGAGAAGCTCCAGAACCTTGAATTCCGCCTTGGTGAGCTCGATAGTTTCGCCGTTTTTGTGAGCCGTGCATTCAGCAAGATCAAGGGAGATATCCCCCACCTTTATTGTGTGAGTCTCGGACTTCTGCGGCACTGCCATGTTAAGTCTGCGAAGCTGTGCTCTGACCTTAGCGGCGACCTCTAACGGCTCGAACGGCTTTGTGATGTAATCATCCGCACCGAGATCGATCCCAAGCACCCTGTCCGACAGCGTTATCCGCGCGGATATCACCATTATCGGGACATAATTTCTGCGCTCCCGTATCTTTTTTATCACCTGATAGCCGTCAATCTTCGGCATCATTATGTCGACTATCGCGAGGTCAACATCATTCTGCTGAATGAGCTCAAGCGCCTGCTGTCCGTCGTATGCCTCAAGCACCTTTATATCGTCCGTTTCAAGGTATATCTTCAGCAGACGGACTATCTCTTTTTCATCGTCTGCGATAAGGATATTCGGCATTTTATCACTTCCTCTGAATTAATTCTAACATAAAGCTGATGTTTTTTCAAGCCGCTTCTCCCTCAGCATGAGTATCAGAAATACCACCGCAACGATCACCTGCGGAAGCATCAGATAAAGCTCATCGAGCAGCGTTGTTTCAAGCGTTTCGGGAACTCCGCTTACAAGGAAATTCCCCACGAGCGTACCGCCGTTGTTGTTCATCGAGTGCATTATGCAGGCAGGAAATACCGAGCCTGTCTTTTTCGTCAGCCACATGAGAATGATTCCGCTGGAAATGCAGTTAAGACACATCAGCAGAACTCCGACAAACGGTTGTTCTGTGCCGTAGTTGTGACCGCATAACGTCAGCGGAGCGTGCCATACTCCCCAGATCATTCCGCCGACGATACAGGTGCCGACCGTACCGAGAAGAGGCTCCATTTTGTCGTTCATGTAGCCGCGCCAGCCGAACTCCTCGCCGAATGTGATGAACGCAAACAGCGGCGCGCTTGCGAATATCCCGAGCGTCCTCGTGAGCGCTTTTTTAGCCGCGCTCATGGACAGAGCGTAGGAGTACCTCAGCCAGCCTGCGTCCATATCCGCTTTGAAAACGCCGTTGTCCTCCGCGATTACCACGCCTGCAACCACCGCTATGATGTAGGTCAGCATTGGCATAGTCGTTCTGATTACGGCTATCATGCTCAACCTCGCTTTTGTGCTGTTGTTTCAGGTGGACAAGGCGTATGACGAGAAGTTCGACAAACTGAACACCGCCTCGATAAATATCACTATTCCTGCTGTGCAGAATACAGACTCGCTGACAAGCGACATCAAAGTGCTGAACGGCGTAGCGGATGTTGAATACAGAGAAGCTGTTCTCTCCGAGGCAGTGATCAAGGATTTCAGGGGCACTGATTTTTCCATGAACACCTTGTTTTACAACATCGACGATCCCCGTGATATGAACAGGCTTGACATCAAGGAAGAAAAAACAGAGCTGACAGAAAACTCGATATATCTTCCGCTTTATGTGGCAAGCTTTGGCGAATTCGGACTTGATGACGAGATAGTGTATGAGATAGGCGATACAAAGCACACATTTCTCGTTTCGGGCATTGCGGAAGAAATGCAGTACGGCAACTACGGCAAGGGACTTATGGGTGCATATCTCCCCGAAAAAGTATACGAGAAATTCTCTGAGGAATACAAGGAGCAGACAGTTGCGGAGTACTCCATTATAGCAAGCGGTGACATCAGCTCTTTGCAGAATGATATCAGCGACATGTTAGAGGAAAAGGGCATCGCAATGCTGACAAGCTGTGACAGATTCTCCACAAAGGACACGAGAACGATGGTCTGCAACCTTATCATCCTTGTTCTGTCGGCATTTGCGATGATAATCCTTCTGGTGAGCGTGTTTCTGTGCAAATTCCGAATCAGCAACTCCATCGAAGAAGATATGGTAAATATGGGCGTTCTGAAGGCTCTTGGCTACACAGGAAACATGATAATCGCAGGAGTGGTGTTGCCATATCTTATGGTGACGCTCCTTGCGTCATTTATGGGAGTTGCGCTCTCCTACGCAGTCCTGCCAGGTTTAACGGAATTGCTGACACTGCAGGCAGGCTTCTCTTTCGGATTAGCGTTTGATATCAGAGGGCTTATCTGCGTTGCGGTATTTCTTGCGGTCATCGTTGCGTTCTTCACCTACACCGCCGCAAAGCGAATCAGAAGATTACAGCCGATAAATGCTATCAGAGGCAACGGCGAGGGAAAAACGTGCAGGAAAAACTATTTTCCTCTTGAAGAAACCCGCGGCAAAACAAAGCTTCTCCTTGTGCTGAAACAGACCTTTTCCAATGGAAAGCAGAACGTTTTACTGTTCGGAGTGTCCTTTGTTCTGACGATACTGGTTGCATTTGCGAGCACAATGTTCTATAATGTTATTGTGGAGCCTGAAAATTTCATATCAACATTATCGGAGGAAATGCCGCAGATAATAGTAACTCCCGAGGCGAATTACGAAGATGAGCTTTCAGATGAGCTTAAATGCAATTCCGATATAAGCTCCGTACTGAAATATTCGGTGGGAACAGTAAATATAAAGGATATGCCTGTTACGGTGTTTGCCTGCGAGGATTTCAGCAGGGTAACAAACGACCTGTGCTATCTCGGAGAAAACCCTGATGAAAAGGACGAAATAGCTCTCGGCAGTGCATTTGAGGGAGCATATAACATCGGCGACAGAATAGAAATACAGAACGGCGATATTTCCCGTTCATACGAAGTGACGGGCTTTGTGCAGAGTGTGAACAACTATCAGGGCAATGTGTGCGAATTCTCCTTGGAGGGATACAAAGCATTGAACTCAGAAAAGTTTGTCACGACCTTGTATGTGTATCTGAATGATGCGGCAGACACAGCGAGAATCGTTGAGGAAATGGAAGAAAACTACGGCGACAAGATAATCAGCACCATGGATTATCAGAAGATGACCGAAACGACACAGGAAATGTATTCGGGAATCACCTCGGTCATCGTGGTTGCCATACTCATCCTGACGATACTGATAGTGCTGTTCGTGCTGTATATCGTGATAAAGACTCTGCTTGTTCAGAGGAAGCAGGAGCTTGGCATTTACAAGGCGATAGGCTACTCAAACAAACAGCTTATGGTACAGATGATAGGCAGTTTTCTGCCGTCATCGGTTGCGGCGGTGCTGTTGTCCTCGGTACTGGGATTGACCTATGTGCCACAGATAAATCAGTTCATTTTTCAGACGATAGGCGCAATGAAAAACAATATGGAAGTATCGTTTACGTTTCTGATGATATTTGCTTTTGTGCAGATAACGGCTGATCTGATCATCAGCATTTTGCTCACAAGACCCATAAAGAAAATATCGGCTTATGCTTTAATAAAGGAAGGCTAACTATGAATTTCGGAGAAAGACTTAAACAGATACGAGCAAATCAGGGCCTGTCGCAGGAACAGCTTGCAGAGAAGATAGGCGTTTCCCGCCAGGCAATCACCAAATGGGAGACCAACAGAGGTCTGCCTGATGTTGAGAACATGATAATCTTAGCTGAAATTTTCAAGGTGACTTTAGACGAGCTTATCCTGGAGAGAATAAGTGTTCAGGAGCCACAGCAGGAGCTTTTTGAAAGCGAAACTGTCTATGACATCGATTGCGGCAAGCATTTTGATATCCGCATAGGGAACGCAAAAAAGCTTTGTATTCAGGGCTGTGACGATGAAAAGGTGCATATAAAGCTCCAGTCTGAGGTGCTTGAAGATCTGAACTCCTTGTACAAGGTGAAGATAGACGAGAAAAAGAAACGCCTTGATATAGACTGTCAGAACAAAAAGGATATCAGCCAGTTTGAAGCGGAAAAATCCCTTGATGTAATAATCATGCTCCCTGTGGATTTTACAGAGCACTGCGAGATCGACGCAAGTGTTAAGGAGCTCTGTATTGATAATCTGAAGCTGAAACGTCTGGAATATGACGGCGACGCTGAATCCGTATACATAAAGGACGCAGAGGGCAGTCTTGAATTCACAGGCAAGACTGACTACGACATCACAATAGACGGCATCTGCACTCAGCTTGACGTAAATCAGTGGGGTGCAAAGGCACTTGTCCATGTAGCGGACATAAGTGAATACACGCTCCTCAATAAGGGAAGAAAATCCAAGGTCTACTGCCTAAAAGATGGTGTTATCAGCGAGGATATATCTGCTTTCAGCGGAGAGAATATCATCAGCATTTCGGGCATCGGCTCGGAGCTTATCGTCAGCGGCAATTGAGAGCTAAGGGGTATATGAAAAAAATACTATGATCCACATCACCTGTCTGTGACCCGTAGCACCATTTGGTCACACTTTGGTCACACCTGAGTTTTCGGACACGTTTTATGGACGATTTCTGACAGCACACTCATAATCAAAAACGGCTCTGTTATGTGGTTTTTCATCGTCGCAACAGAGTCTTTCCCTGAGTTACATTTCTACGAACCAAGGGGGCAGGGGGTCGAATCCCTTCTGGCGTGCCACATAGATTAAAAAGCCATTCCGTTTGGAATGGCTTTTTAACTTGCAAATGTTCGGCTTGAAATGCCCTTATGGCATTTCATTTTTGCTTTGCAAAAACGCTCACATCTGGAGCAACAAAAACCGTTCCGTAAAGGAACGGTTTTTATGCCCTGCACATTCCGTCAACTTTTGGAGCGACAGCGATTTCATACGCAAACCTCGGAAACCGCTCTGCTTTTGCAGGAGGCGCATGATTGCTATGCCATATATCCGTTTCATCAGAAAGACATTTAATGCGATATATTCTTTCAAGACAACTTTTGTACTTTGGAGCCTGTATTTATAGCACGGCAATTATGCAATACGCACAAAATATTTTGATATACGAAACTGATATTTGATTTGAAAGAAAAAATTGTTTTAAAAATCAGGAAAAATATGCCGTTGCTTGTGTCTTCACTCAATAATTGTGCTATAATGTATGAGTAAAACTATATCTCAGAAATTACCAAAGGAGGAAACCATGACAAAAGCAAAAACTAACAGACTGCTGTTGTTGGGAGTGCTGCTTATCGCACTGCTGACAATGGCGCTGACCCTTGGTATTTCAGCGAATGCCGAGGAAGAAGTCCTGGGCACGGGACTTATCGTGACTGCGACCAACAGCGGCGAGACGCTTATCTACGGGGAGGATTACACCTACCCTGCGAACACAGGTCTTACTATCCTGTCG
>JAZQGZ010000069.1:0-161171 GCA_045540255.1 Oscillospiraceae bacterium
TACGATTACAGACCCGAAATGGGCCTTGTAAACGGCAATCCTGCCCTGGCATGGGTAAGCAACTCCGCAAACAGCTACTTCGGCACAGACGCAAACAATACTATCAAGTACAGTGTTCTCGAAGACGGCACATGGAGCGATCCCGTGACCGTAGCAGAGAATGTAAACTGCGTAAGATCCCTGTCCGTCGGCACACTTGACGGAGCAGCTTATGTGGCATATATCCTCGACCAGGACAACAATGTCTACACATACGATGACTCCACAATGTATATTTACGACGGCAGCACAACGATCGCTGCAGACGAGGGAACTCTTGCAAACATCAGATACGGCACACTGCCCGAGGCAGAGAACGTACTGTACTGGTACAGCAACGGTACTATCAGGTATATCAGCGCGGCAGGCGCAGAGGCAGCAGCACTTCTGGACGGAGCAAGCCTTCCCGAGAACACCGAGGTGTTTGAGGACGCGATCCTTTACACAGGCACAAACGGCAACGGTGAAAACTGCGTTTATGCAATGCTTTATGAGAACGGCGCATGGACAAAGCCTGTAATGGTATACGCAACAGAAAACGACCTGACAGCAGTGGATTACAGCGAGAATATGGTCGTTGTACAGGAAACAGAGTTCACAATGGGCGAGAGCCTTGAGGACGTGACAAACTTCTCTGAGATAAGCACATACAAGTTCAGAGAGGTAAGAGAAGCAGTGCTGGAGTATGCGGATTTCGATTATGAGGACATCATCGAAAACGACAGAGCAGCGATCGAGATCGCAGTGACCAACCACAGCTTTGAAACAATGACATCGCTTGCACTGAACGTAAAGGCAGGCGAGACGGATATGGGTATGATAGACGTACAGTGCGAGATAGCTCCCGGAGCTACCGAAACACTGACAGTTGAGATACCCGTAGGCGAGATAGACGGTACACAGTACACTATCGAGATCATCTGTGAGGATGAGCTGAACCCCGATAACAACAGCGCGACCTTTGATTTCTCCAGGACCGAGCTTTCGGTAAGCACAAAGGAGTTCATAGACAACGCAACAGAATACCTGATGGTAAACGTAGAAAACGAGAGCTATGTGGATGCTCCCTGCGTTATCAGGGTAACAGACACCGAGGGCAATCTGCTTAAGGAAGAAACGATCGAAAACATTACAGGCAAGGGCACGATCATAAGAAAGTACCTGCTGAGTGATCTGCTTGCAGAGGGTGAAAAGGATAAGATCGTAGTAGTGACCGTTGAGACAGAGTCGAAGGAGTACTACACATACAACAATACAACACAGCAGTATATGCTGGATGTTGACTACGATATCCCCTACTATTCCGTAAACTTCATGGACGGCAACGGCGAGCTTATCTCGGGTAATGTCTATGAGGTAGGTACAACGATCGAAGCACCCGAGCTTCCCAAGGGCTGCACAGGCTGGTATGTACTGGGCGATGAGACCCAGACCGAGATAGGCAGCTTTGAGGGCATAGCAGTGGATGTCACATTCGTTGCAAAGAAGATCCCCGCACCTGTAGTAACAGCTACCGCAGGCAAGGGCGCAGTAGAGTTAAAGTGGGAAGCAGTAGAGGGCGCAGAAAAGTACGCAGTATATCTGTATGACAACGGCGTATATACCTGCAAGTCCAGTGTGGTAACAGGCACAAGCTACACAGTAACAGGTCTGACAGGCGGTACAAAGTACGGCTTCAAGGTGAAGTCCTATGCAAACGGCGCATGGGGCGACGCATCCGTAATAGTATATGCAACACCCGAGGGAGCCTCTGTTATCCCCGAGAACATCAAGACAACAGCAGGCGACAGCAAGGTGACCATGACATGGGATGCAGTTGCAGGCGCAACAAAGTACGCAGTATATATGCTTGAAAACGGCGCATTTACCTGCAAGTCCAATGCTGTAACAGGAACATCCTACACATTCACAGGTCTTACAAACGGCACAACATACAACTTCAAGGTAAAGGCATTCGTGGACGGTGCATGGAAGACGGCTTCGGGCGCAGTTAGCGGAACTCCCGCAGCATCTGCTTCCACATCCGTGATCCCTGAGAACATCAAAACAACAGGCGGAAACGGAACGGTTACAATGAGCTGGAACGCAGTAACAGGCGCGACCAAGTATGCAGTTTATATGCTGGAGAACGGCTCTTATGTATGCAAGTCCAACGCTGTAACAGGCACAAGCTACACATTCACAGGCCTTACCAACGGAACACAGTACAGCTTCCGCGTAAAGGCATTCGTGAACGGTGCATGGAAGGCAGCATCCGCAACAGTATACGGAACTCCCGCAGCATCTGCTTCCACATCCGTGATCCCTGAGAACATCAAAACAACAGGCGGAAACGGAACGGTTACAATGAGCTGGAATGCAGTAACAGGCGCTACAAAGTACGCAGTATATATGCTCGAAAACGGCTCTTATGTATGCAAGTCCAACGCAGTTACAGGCACTTCCTACACATTCACGGGCCTCGCAAACGGAACAACATACAGCTTCCGCGTAAAGGCATTCGTGAACGGCGCATGGAAGGCAGCTTCCGCAACTGTTAACGGAACTCCCAAGGCATAACAGATAATACATACGGCGCAGGAACAAGCCCCTGCGCCGTTTTGTTTTGTCCGCTGTAAAAGCGGACAAGGATTGACAAAACTACGGTATTGCGATATAATAATTATGATTGTTATTGTTAACGATGTAACATCAGAATAATAAAAACAGGGAGAATAATTATGATATTCGATTATCTTATTGTAGGTGCCGGTCTTTTCGGCTGTGTATTTGCGTATGAGGCTAAAAAGAGAGGCAAGACCTGTCTTGTCATCGACAAGCGCGATCATATCGGCGGCAACATTTACTGCGAAAGCATAGAGGGTATTAACGTGCACAAGTACGGTGCGCATATCTTCCACACCTCCGACAAAAAGATCTGGGATTATGTGAACGATTTTGCAGAGTTCAACAACTACATCAACTCTCCTGTTGCAGTATATAAGGACGAGCTTTACAATCTTCCTTTCAATATGAATACTTTCAGCAAGATGTGGGGTATAAAGACTCCTGCTGAGGCTAAAGCTAAGATCGCGGAGCAGATCGCAGAGCTTGATATCACAGAGCCGCAGAATCTTGAGGAGCAGGCCCTCTCACTTGTGGGAAGAGATGTTTATGAGAAGCTTGTAAAGGGCTATACCGAGAAGCAGTGGGCAAGAAGCTGCACTGAGCTGCCCTCCTTTATCATCAAGCGTCTGCCTTTAAGATTTACTTACGATAACAACTACTTCAACGACCGTTATCAGGGCATCCCGATCGGTGGATATACTCCCATCGTCGAGAAGATGCTTGAGGGCACAGAGGTACGCACAGGCGTTGACTATTTTGAGTTTATCAAGGAGAATCCCGATATCGCGGCAAAGACCGTATTCACAGGCCAGATAGACGAATTCTTTGAGTACAAGCTCGGCGTGCTGGAGTACCGCAGCGTGCGCTTTGAAACAGAGGTAATGGATACCGACAACTATCAGGGTAATGCGGTAGTGAACTATACCGAGCGTGAGGTGCCCTACACCCGTATAATCGAGCATAAGCATTTCGAGTACGGAAAGCAGCCCAAGACCGTTATCTCCAGAGAGTATTCTTCCGAGTGGAAGCAGGGCGACGAGCCGTATTATCCCATCAACAACGAGCGCAACAACACTCTGTATCAGCAGTACGAGGAGCTTGCAAAGCAGCGCACCGATGTTATCTTCGGCGGCCGTCTTGGTCAGTACAAGTATTATGATATGGATAAGGTCATCGCGGCTGCACTTGACTGTGTTGCGGCAGAGTTCGGCGAATGATCTGTCATCCCGCACATGAGGTAATTGATGCTACAGACAATGAAAAAGTATCGCTTTTTATTCGAGGAACTGGTAAAACGCGATTTTACAAAAAAATATAAACGTACCGTTCTGGGTATTTTATGGAGCGTTCTCGGACCACTGATGTCTCTGGGCGTAATGGCGCTGGTATTTACTCAGTTTTTCGGACGTGATATGGAGCACTACATCATATACCTGTTCTGCGGAAATCTGCTCTTCAGCTATTTCAGGGACTCCACCACACAGGGAATGACCGCACTGCTTGAGAATTCTGCCATATTCTCAAAGATCAATGTGCCGAAGTATATGTTCCTGTTATCCAAAAGCGTATCCACATTGATTAATTTCCTGATAAACATTGTCATCCTGTTTGTTTTCTGTGCTATCGACGGGGTGGATTTCACATGGAAGTTCGTCCTGTTGCTGTACCCTGTCGTCTGTCTGGTTGTTTTCAATCTGGGAACAGGTCTGGTGCTGTCTGCTTTGTACCTGATGTTCAGAGATATGCAGTATCTGTACAATGTATTTACACAGCTTCTGATGTATGTTTCGGCTATATTCTATACCGTTGATGTGTTTGACCCCTCCGTGCAGGAGCTGTTCAGACTCAATCCCGTGTATGTATATATCAGCTATTTCAGAGAGATCATTCTTTTCGGACAGATACCCGATGCAGGGCTTCATCTGCTGGGTGCGTTCTACGCCCTGATAATGCTTGTTGTCGGCGTGGTGATCTACAAAACGCAGAATTATAAATTTCTATACTATATTTGACAGAGGGTTCTATGGGCAAGCCTATAATTGAAGTTAAAAATGTTTCCGTAACATATACTATCGGAGATCTGCGTAATATCGGACTTAAGGAATATGTTGTAAAGCGGCTGACAGGCAAGTACAAGGTGCGCAGTATAAATGCAGTGGACGGGGTCTCCTTTTCGCTGCAGCAGGGAGATCTGCTTGGCATCATAGGAACCAACGGTGCAGGCAAATCCACCCTGCTTAAAGCTGTCACAAAGATCATGGTGCCCACAAGCGGAGAGGTCACCGTGAACGGCAATATTGCCGCACTGCTGGAGCTTGCCAGCGGCTTTGACAGCGAGCTTAACCTTAAGGAGAACACCTACCTGCGCGGTGCTATGCTTGGCTATACCCGCGAGTATATGGACGAGAAGTATCCCGATATCCTGGCTTTTTCCGAGCTTCAGCAGTATGAGGATCAGCCCTTTAAACGCCTGTCCAGCGGTATGAAATCAAGGATCGCGTTTGCTATAGCCTCGATGCTGGAGCCCGAGATACTGATACTTGACGAGGTGCTTGCTGTAGGCGACGGTGCATTCCGTTTGAAGAGCGAGCAGAAGATGAAAGAGATAATCAGTAACGGCAAGGCGACCATACTTGTTTCACATTCCATCCCTCAGATACGCAGGATGTGCAACAAGGTGCTGTGGCTGGATCACGGAAAGCAGATCGCTTTCGGCAACGCTGAAAAGATCTGTGATGAGTATGAAAGCTTTCTCAAGACGGGGCAGTTGCCTCCAAAAAAGCAGGAATCTACGGATAAGGATAAGATCAATTAAAAAAAATTAAAAAAGTGCTTGACAAACTGACACGCTTGTGATATAATAATTAAGTCGATACGGATGTGTCGGTAATAAATGGTGTGGACAGTTGGCTGAGCTGGTCTAAGGCGCACGATTGGAAATCGTGTAACGGCTAATACCCGTTCCAGGGTTCGAATCCCTGACTGTCCGCCAAAAACGCTGAACGAAAGTTCAGCGTTTTTTTGTATATCAAATAAAAAAAGCAGACCTGATATTGCGCTGTGCGTTATCAGGTCTGTTCTGTTATTTTATAATGCTTTTGAAATACTCATACAGCTCGCACGCCATCTCCTCCTGCTCGGTGGCGCGGGGATGACCGTTTGTGCCGCGGCCTGTGCGGGTGAACATGAAGTGGGTCACATCGGGGGAGTTCACTTCCTCCACGATCTCGTCGAGGGCATCGTCCCATGTCCTGTCGTGTCCCAGAACGGTGAGTATCAGCACGAACTTCGCATCGGGGTGCTTCTCGCGCAGGGAGTTCAGCATGGATATGTAGCCATCCTTCCACTTGCGGCGGTACTCGGGAGTTTTGATGCGCTCGGGCTCGGGGTTGTGGTCGTTCTGACCGATGGCGATGATGACCGCATCGGGGGAGAAGCGGCTGAAATCCCACGGCTTTGTGGGCTTGTAGGGGCTGTATTCTATCTTGTCGTAGCAGGACAACATTCCCGTATGCTGATCGGAGCAGAAATAGCCTGTGCCGTCAAACAGCGCGATGCCGCCTTGTCCCATCAGATGAAGCTCTGCGTTGAGCTTTCTTGCGAGGGAGCTTGCATAGCTGAAATGGGAGTTGTCGTACTGGCTGTGGTGGGAGGGGTCGCACTGACCTTCGTACCAGATAGCCTCGGTCACTTCGCCTGCCGAAACGCTGTCGCCGTAGACCTCAAGTTTGTAGTCGTACTTCTTTTCGGGGTTACGGAGCTCCGAGTCCTTGTCCACCACTATTCCTGCGAGGTCCACATAATGTGCCGCCGCAAGACGCTTGAATATCTTAAGGGTATGCTCCTTGTCCTCAAGGTCCTCTGCCAGCATATACAGGGTGTCGTCGCACTCGTCGCCCATCTCCAGTCTGCCCTGAACGCCGTCGATGATATAGCCAAGGCTGGTGTAGTCCTGCATTCTGATATTCCTGAACACAACGCCTACCGATGTGCCTGTGAATATGGTCTCAACGCAGGAGGCGGGCCATGCAAGCACGGGACGCTGAGGGTCATCCCAGTCTATTCTGCCCATGTATTGCAGGCAGTCGCTGTCGGCGGGGATGAGTTTTTTGTTTTCGGGGATGGTGTAGGACATGATGAACTTCCTTTCGTCAGTAATTATTGATCTGCAAGTAGCAGTGAGATTATCTCGTTTGACAGCAGGAAGCCTTCCGCTGTGAGGGAAAGCCGCCCGTTTTCTATTCTGTAATAATTTTTCGGAACACGTCTGAGCTTTGCCTCAAACGGCTTCCAGAGGGACTCTTCTATGCCCTCGGAGAGGCGCAGGCCGAGCATCACGCGCTCCTCGTACTCGTCGGGGGCCTCATCGGTGAGAAGCTCCTTCTGCACGGGCGAGTTCATGAAATCCTCAACATCACGCGCCACCGCGAAGCGTCTGCCATCGCAGAATGAGTGCGCCGCGGGCCCGATGCCGAGGTATTCCTCCCTGCGCCAGTATTTCAGGTTGTGGGCGCATTCGAAGCCTTTTACGGCGAAGTTGCTTATCTCATACTGGGCGAAGCCGTTCTGTGCGAGGGCTTCTACTGCCTGTAAATACATATCTGCGGTGGAGTCCTCATCGGGGACTTTGGGAGGGTTTCTGCCGAAGGGCGTATCAGGCTCTATCTTCAGCATATACGCCGAGATATGGCTGACGGGGAGTCCGCACATAGCATCAAGGGTACGCGCAAGGCTGTCCCTTGTCTGGTGCGGCACTGCAAGCATCAGGTCGGCTGAGATATTATCGAAGCCTGACGCCTTTGCGGCGAGGATGGCACGCCGTGCGGTATTGCTGTCATGCCGTCTGCCGAGGGCTGAGAGCTCCTTGTCGCAGAAGCTCTGCACTCCCACGGAGATGCGGTTCACGCCTGCTTTAAGCAGTGTTTCAAGGGTGTGCGGCTCCATCTCGCAGGGGTTTGCCTCGGCGGTTATCTCCGCGCCCTTTGCGATATCGGCGGCTTTCAGCATCCTGCCGATATGTTCGGCAAGGAGTATCGGAGTGCCGCCGCCGAAATACACGGTATCGAACTTGCCACCGTAGGCATTGATGTTACGGATGACCGCCTCTGTGTATCGCTCCGCAAGCTCCTCTGAATGGGGGATGGAGTAAAAATCGCAGTAGGCGCATTTTTTACGGCAGAACGGGATGTGGATGTATAAGCCCTTATTCATCTTCCAGCTTAAGCACCGACATGAATGCCTCCTGCGGCACTTCTACCGTACCGAAGGCTCTCATGCGCTTTTTACCCTCTTTCTGCTTTTCAAGAAGCTTCTTCTTTCTGGTGATATCGCCGCCGTAGCACTTTGCAAGCACGTCCTTGCGCATCGCCTTGATGGTCTCGCGGGCGATTATCTTGCCGCCCACTGCCGCCTGTATCGGTATCTCGAAAAGCTGACGGGGGATGTGTATCTTAAGCTTCTCCGCCATCTTTCTCGCGCGCTCGTAAGCCTTGTCGCTGTGAACGATAAATGACAGCGCATCGATGATATCGCCGTTGAGCAGGATATCAAGCTTGACAAGCTTTGAGGGGGCAAAGCCCATCATCTCGTAATCGTAGCTTGCATAGCCGCGTGTACGGGATTTCAGCACATCGAAGAAGTCGTAGACTATCTCGTTGAGGGGAAGCTCATAGTGCAGGTCTACTCTTGTTTCGTCGATATATTTCATGTCACGGAATACGCCGCGCCTGTTCTGGCAAAGCTCCATGATGTTTCCTACATAGTCCGAGGGGGCGTAGACATGGGCGTTTACCATAGGTTCATACGCCTGTGCTATCGTACCCGGGTCGGGGTAGTTGGTGGGGTTGTCTATCATCACGGTGGTGCCGTCGGTAAGCTCTATCTTGTACACTACCGAGGGGGCGGTGGTGATGATATCGAGGTTATACTCACGCTCGATACGCTCCTGGATTATCTCCATGTGGAGAAGTCCGAGGAAGCCGCAACGGAAGCCGAAGCCCAGTGCGATGGAGGTCTCAGGCTCAAAGGTGAGTGAAGCATCGTTAAGCTGGAGCTTTTCCAGTGCCTCGCGGAGATCCA
Organism: Oscillospiraceae bacterium; assembly: GCA_045540255.1. GTDB lineage: Bacteria > Bacillota > Clostridia > Oscillospirales > Ruminococcaceae > CAG-115. The sequence goes on from JAZQGZ010000069.1 coordinate 8,725, forward strand.
CGTACTTTGCGCCGTCAGCGGGATAGATACCCGAGAATACCATGGGGTTTACTTCACGGTAGCCTGCCAGCGGCTCTGCGGCGGGTCTGTCCACGGAGGTGACGGTGTCGCCCACCTTGGTGTCGCCGATCGACTTGATGGAAGCCGCGATGTAGCCTACCTCGCCTGCCTTAAGCTCTGCGCAGGGTACCATATCGGTAGCGCCCATGTAGCCTACCTCAACAACGGTGAACTCTGCACCGCTTGCCATCATGCGTATCCTGTCGCCTGCCTTTACGCTGCCCTCTTTTACACGGATGTATACGATAACGCCCTTGTAGCTGTCGTAATAGCTGTCGAAGATAAGTGCTTTAAGCGGAGCCTCGGGGTCGCCTGCGGGGGCAGGTACAGCCTCGACTATGCGCTCCATTACCGCATGGATGTTTATTCCCATCTTGGCGGATATCTCGGGGGCGTCCATAGCCTCGATGCCGATTACGTTTTCGATCTCCTCCTTTACCACCTCGGGACGGGCGGAGGGGAGGTCTATCTTGTTCACGATGGGAACCACCTCAAGGTCGTTCTCCACTGCGAGATAGGTGTTGGCAAGGGTCTGCGCCTCGATACCCTGAGATGCGTCCACGATGAGCAGTGCGCCCTCGCACGCAACAAGAGAACGGGATACCTCGTAGTTGAAGTCCACGTGACCGGGGGTGTCGATAAGGTTGAAGATATAGTCCTCACCGTTGTCGGCATGGTATTTCAGGCGCACGGCACGCGCCTTGATGGTGATGCCTCTTTCACGCTCGATATCCATGTTATCCAGAAGCTGTTCCTCCATGTCGCGCTTTGCGACAGTTTCGGTCTGCTCCAGGATGCGGTCGGCAAGGGTGGACTTGCCGTGGTCGATATGTGCGATTATGCTGAAATTTCTTATTTTGGAAAGATAGCTTGTGTCAGCCATTTTATCTGTATTCCTTTCTTTCGGGGGATTATTTTTCTTTGCGTCACTGCATACTTAAAATACGGAACGCCCAGCGAACGTAATGAATTTCTTGGGCTTATTGGTCTTCCACATATTCCGTGTCAAGGTGCCATTCTATCTTTTCAAGCTTTGCGAGGAACTCCTCCTGTGTGATGTCCTCGGGAAGCTTGAACTGCTTGTAGCGGTCCTGCTTCATAAGCTGTCGGATAACGTAGAGATCGTTCTTGCGGGAGGTGGCGCTCTCCTCGTAATTACGGAGCGGTGCGAACACGCCGTACTGCCCCTCGAGGCGGTACAGCACGAACTCGCCGAACTGGAACACCATCAGCCCGTTGCCCTCGCACAGGAGCGAAACGGCGGTGCTTTCAATATTCAGCGCGCTCTCGTTCAGTATGAAATACACAAGCGGTACACGGGCGAAGTGTGCGTCCTCGTGCTCGCCTGCCACGTTCTCGTACTCGCTTTTCACGAACTCGAAGCTGTTGTCATAAATGTAGTAGGTGCTGGAGGGGTTCTGGTAACAGTGGACTATCTGATAGCCGTTCTTCTCATACAGTGTGTCCTCGGGAGTGTAGAATACTCCTGCTATCCATTTCACGCCCAGCGCGAAAAGCCCCACGCAGGTCAGCGTGATGATAAGCGGGAGCGCTTTAAGGAGGTTTGCTTTCCATTTCGGCATTCCCTCGTATTCGGTAGGGGAGGCTTCGGGCATCTCCTCGGCGGAGGCGACAGCCTCGGTCTGTTCTGTTATCTCGTTTTCTTTTTTGTTCATCGTTTCCTCTTTTGACATGGGTATATTTGCTTAATTATATCATTATAACACATTTTGGGGATTTTGTTAAGTACCTGAGCACATTTTGTTTCAGCTTTTTTCATATCCGTATTTGTTATCATCAGGACGGGTGAAGCCGCACCGCTTTGCCACAACATTCAAAGGAGGCAATATGGATAGCACGGTAATAGTTGCTTTTATCTCGCTGGTGGGCACGCTGGTAGGCTCGCTGGGGGGCATCGTTGTCAGCGGAAAGCTCACGGCATACCGCATAGGACAGCTTGAACAGCGCGTGGCGGAGCACAACAACTTCGCGCGGCGTATGCCTGTAATAGAGGAGCAGATAAAGGTGATAAATCACAGACTCAGCGACCTTGAAAACGGAGGTGACCATCATGAAAATTAACTGGAAGCACAAGCTTACATCACGAAAGCTGTGGATATCGCTTGCGGGCTTTATCGCGGGGCTTATTGTTGCATTCGGCGGAAGCTCCGATACTGCCGAGACGGTCAGCGGCTGTATAATGAGCGGCGCGGCGGTCATCGCGTATACGATAGGCGAGGGGCTTGCGGACAGCTCCCGCGGAAGCGACAGGGAGGAATGACCATGCCGAAATATGCAGGAGTTGACATCTCCCGCTGGAATACGGATATCGATTATCCCGCGCTGAAAAAGGCGAGACTCGGGGGCTACGCCGTGAAGTTCGCCATGCTCCGTTTCAGCTACGGAAGAGCAAGGGACACTTTATTCGACAAGCACTATAAGGGGTGCAAGGCGGCAGGCATCCATGTGGGGGTATATCACTGGCTGAAGGCCGCCACGGCGGCAGCGGCAAGGCTGGAGGCGCAGTGGCTGGTGAGCGCCCTGAGGGAATATGAGATAGACTACCCCGTGGCACTGGATTTTGAGGACGAGGCGTTGCTTGCGATGGAGCTTACCAGAGCGCAGTACACCGCGATAGTAGACGCGTTCATGGAGGTTCTTGAGCAGGCGAATTACTATGTGGTGCTGTACACCAATCCCGATTGTCTGGAGAACAGACTAAGCACAAGCGTCCGCAGCCGATACGATCTGTGGCTTGCCCACTGGACGGACACTCCGCGGGACTACGGGCAGAAGCTGTGGCAGTATGCGGCACTGGGCACCGAGCGGGAGGTCAGAAACGGCCACGCCACAAAGGTCGGGGAGGTCAGCGGCGCGAACGGTCCTATAGACGTGAACTGGGCTTATGTCGGGTATGCGGCAAGGATAAAGAAGCTGAAGAAAAACAAGCCCATGACGAAGTACAGGGTGACGGGCACAAGGACTGTGGAGGGTGCCTCGCTGACTGAGGTACAGGGGCAGTTGAAAGCACTTGGCTTCGCAGTGGATACCGAAAAGCTCTGATACAGGCCGCCGATAAGGTGCATCCACGGCGTCACTCGCCGTTACGGCAGGCACAAAGCCCCGGAGTAACGGTGGTTCCTTGCGCCTGACACTTCTCGTTCACCTGAAATGCGGATCTTTGGAATAATTTAAGGCAGCCCTTTGCAGGCTGCCTTTTCTGCTATTTAAGATTGTCAGGCCCGAAAGAATCCGGCAGAAGCTCCTCAAGGGTCATTTCCCTGTAGTCCTCCGTGCTCCTGCATACTATCACCGTAAGCCGCGAGGGCTCGCAGAATTCGCGGAGCACCTGCCTGCACACTCCGCAGGGATATGCAAGGTCAAGCTCCTGTGAGCCTGCTTTACCGCCTGCGATGGCGATGGCTTCAAAGCTGCGCCTGCCCTCGCTCACTGCCCTGAACACTGCGGTGCGCTCCGCGCAGTTGGTGGCCCCGTAGGAGGCATTCTCCACGTTGCAGCCCGTTACTATCGTACCGTTGCTGCACAGCAGCGCAGCACCTACGCAGTAGCCCGAATAGGGGGCGTAGGAGTTTTCTCTTGCCTGTATCGCACTTGCGATAAGCCTGTTTCTGATATCCGCATCCATAATAGACCCTCCCGCTGATATTGTTTCTTAACCTATTATAACCCCTGTCTGCCCCGAAATCAAGTGCAAAGGGCATAATTTGCGGATAAGCCCATATATTTTAATCAGACCACAGGAGGTATTATATGCGAAAACTTGTTTGCTTTATCACGACTGCTGCCGTGCTGCTGTTTTTCCTGCCCTTTCCGACCGTAGTCCGCGCCGAGGGTGGTGCAAAGTCCCGTATACTTATCGAGGCGGGCACCATGCAGGTGCTGTCCTCCTCGGAGCCTGACCTCAGGCTGCCTATGGCGTCCGTCACAAAGGTGATGTCGCTGCTGTTGTGGGCGGAGGACATTGAAGCGGGCAAGCTGACGCTTGAGGAAAAGGTAAAGGCGACCTCGGCGGTGCAGGAGGCGGACGGCTCCACCATCTGGCTGGAGGTGGGGGAGGAGATGACCGCTGCCGAGCTGCTGGAGGCGGTGATAGTGGCCTCGGCGAATGACGCCTGCGTAGCCCTTGCGGAGCACAGCGCGGGCAGCGAGGCGCAGTTTGTAAGGCGGATGAACGAGCGTGCAAAGGCACTTGGCATGAAAGACACCCACTATACGAACTGTGTGGGCTATGACGAAAAAGGGCATTACTCCACTGCCCGCGACATCGCGACAGTTACCGCCGAGCTGATGAAGCACGAGGTGTATCACGGATGGATGCTTACATGGATGGATTATCTCAGGGGCGGCGAGACACAGCTTGTGAACACCAACAGGCTTATACGCTATTATGACGGCATCATCGGCGGCAAGACGGGCACTACCGATAATGCGGGCTGCTGCCTTTCCGTCTGCGCAGAGCGCGGTGATATGCGGCTTATCGCGGTGGTGCTGGGCTGTGAGGAGGACTCCTCCCGCTTCGACAGTGCGGAGGAGCTGCTGGACTACGGCTTTGAGAGCTTTGAGAAATTCACTCCCGAAACGGACAGCTCAAAGCTATTGCCTGTCGCAGTTGTACGCGGAACACGGAGCACGGTCCTGCCCGTTGTGAAGCAGGGCGGTGATGAGTGTATCATAAAAAAGGGCGCGGCTCAGGATGTGGAATACGAATACACCTTTGTGGAGCAGGCGGAAGCCCCTGTCGAAAAGGGGCAGTTCTTAGGGGAATACCTCGTGCTGGTGGACGGGGTGGCGGTGTTCCGCTCGGATATCGTCGCGGCGGAGGAGGTAGGACGTATTTCGTTCTGGTACTGCCTGTGGCAGGTTCTGTCGGGCCTTATCAGTATGTGAAAAAACTCCCGCAGGGACTGTGAAGCCCTGCGGGAGCCTGTGTTTTATTTGTAAAGTGTAAGTGTGAATGTTGTGCCCTTATAGCTGCGTTTTGCGCCTGAGGGGATCACATCGTACTCCTTGAGGTCGCCGAAGATATCCTTTTCGCCGCTGCCGATAAGCTCGAACAGGGCCTTTGAGCAATCCTCCTCGCAGATTATCTCTGTTGAGAGAACGTTATTGCCGAAGTTCTCCGCTGCCAGCTTTATAAGATCGTTATAGGCGGTGTAGGGGTCGCTGTACAGGGTGGTTCCCGTTGCCTCGAAGTAGCCGTATTCGGTGGATGTGCAGTCAGGTACAGGGAAGGGATTATCCAGCTTGTGGTCCTTGAGCATCTGCTCGGTAGTGATGCAGAAATATGTATGCTCGCAGGTGGTTATGCCTGTGGGGTCATCGAAGGTGACATCCATCTGGTACCACTCGCCGTCAAGCTTTACGATGTTCCACATATGGGAGCCGCCCGACTCGCCGCTGACGCAGATGGCCTCTATGCCGATGGACTGGCAGAGATAAGCGAAGGTCTTTGCATAGCCCTCGCACAGTGCGTAGCCGTTGAGCAGAGGTCCGTCGATATTGCGTATATGTGCCAGCTTGCTATTGGACTTATACACTGTCATATCTACGATGGAATCGTGGATATACAGCACCTGCTCGAACAGGTCATCCTTTTTGAGTGCCTCGTTGATTATCTTCTGGGCAGCCTTTTCTATTTTAGGCTGTATTTCGGATATCTCTTTCTCGGTGCGTAAGTAGGAGGGGGAAACGGTCTTAAGATTGTTGCCTATGGTGGTGAAATCACATTCCGTTTCAAGCCAGAAGAACTGGGGATTTTCGTATACGATCGTAAAGAAGACCGTGCGGATATCGCTGTCTGTGCAGCCGAGGGAGGAAACGTCTATAGTCTCTTCGTAGTCTGCGATGCCCTCATACACTGCCTTGTACAGCTTTTTCTGCTTTGATGTAAGGAGGTTGTAGGCGTACTTTTCCGTGTAATCCTCAAGGATGCTGTCGGCCTCGATGACGGGCTGCTCTATGGTGTAGCTCTTGGTGACATACCTTGTGGTCCAGCCGCTTTTTGAGGTGCGTATGCGCAGCTTGCAGCTCTCGTCTATCACTATGCCCTTTGCGGGGTCATACACCGCGGACTTTGTGGTGGGCTTGCTGCCGTCCAGTGTGTAGTAGAACTTGAGTCCCGATACCTTTGAGGTGAGCTTTACGGTCTGTGTGCCCTCGTAGGTGCCTGCGTTGGGGGTGATGGTGAACTTGGGGGTGAGCTTATAGGTGCGGGTAACTACGCTGCTCTTTACGCCGTTCTTCTTGGCATAGAACATGACCTTTGTGTTCTTGGAGATGCTGAATGCCTTTGTATACAGCTTGTAGGACTTGCCGTTGTTGGTACTGTAGTATATCTTTGCGCCGCTTGTCTTGCAGGACAGCGTTATGCTCAGCTTTCCTGTGGATGTATATGTACCGGAAGCCCTGTTGGCGGTCGGGGTCTTTACCGTGGTTGCGGCCTCGGCTGCCACATAGGCACCGATGGACTGCTGAACAGGCGTGCTGAATGCCGATACGGAGATCATCGCTGCTGCAAACAGCGCGAACAATTTGTTTTTCATTTTAAAACCTCCTGCTGGTATTATAACTTACCTGTTCATTATATACCATTTGCCGCATTGTTGTCAACAATGCGGCAAAACTTTGTGCAATTCGTCTAAAAAGTTATTCTGCAATTATCCCCACTGGGACTTCTGCAGTACATTTGTGTAGATCTTGTCATCATCGGCGGAGATGGTGATGCCCTTTTCGGTGAACAGCTCTGTCACTGTCACGAATCGGTAGCCCTGTGCCTGCAGCTCGGGGATGATGGTATCCAGTGCCTCGACGGTGAGGTAGTTGCCGTCCGCGTCGTGCAGGAGGATAATATCGCCGTCCTTTGCCTGTCTGAGTATCATGGCTGCGCGGCGTTCTGCGGTGACCTTGTCGTCCCAGTCGTTGCAGCCTATTCCCGAGATAAAGGGAACATCGATATTATCCAGCATATCCTGATTCACCGAGATATAGGGAGGGCGGAAGAACTTTGTATGCTCGCCTGTTATCTCATATACCTTGCTGTCGGTGTACTCGAATTCTGCGATGATCTCGTCAACGGACATCTCCGTCATATTGGGATGGGATTTTGAGTGGTTGTGTATCTCGCAGCCCATATCGTAGGCGCGCTTTACCACCTCGGCGGAAGCGTCGTTGATGTTGTTTCCGATAAGGAAGAACGAAGCGGTGATGTTGTACTTTTTCAGCACATCCAGCACCTGCGGTGTGGTAGTGGTGTTGGGGCCGTCGTCAAAGGTCAGGGCGATGAGCTTTTCTTCCATAGGTACCTCCTCGGGAGTCTGTTGTACGGGTGTTGTGGTGGTCTGGGTGGTGACAGCACTTGTCTGCACAGGTACTTCCTCGCTTTCTTCGGGAATCTGTGCGCTCTCTATAGTCACTTTGCTGTCATAGGGTCCTTCTTCGCTTGCGGTGGGCGGCTCTGCTTCCTGGGTGAGGGGGAGCGACTGCGTATACTGGGGAAGCTCTGTCTTTGATGATGTAACATCAACGGTTTCAGTTCCGTTGTCCTCAACGGAAGATGCTTCGGTAGTCGCTGCGCTGTCGGTAGTTTCATAAGGCTGAGGGGGCTTTGCTTCAAGCGTTCCCTCGACGTTTATAAAAGTGGAACTGCCACAGCCTGTCAGCATTACCGCAGCCAGCAGCAGTGCAAGCAGCTTTGTAATATTTCTTTTCATGCCATTCTCCTTGAAACAAAGCGCAGCCCGATGTGAACTGCGCTTATACTTGTTAAGAACTATATCTTTGCCTGCGAAGCAGGCATTTGAGATAACTTTTTTGGTGTGGCTTTGCCATACCAAAAAACACTTCTATCCGCACAACTGTACTAGACATGGCTTCGCCACGACTATGACGCGGGCAGTGCGGATGTTTCGGCGAGAAAGTCCCAACGGGACTTTTTCGACGGTCTTATTTTACTACGATATTCACAAGCTTGTTGGGAACTGCGATCTTCTTCACGATGGTCTTGCCGTCGGTGATCTTTGTTACCTCGGGCAGCTCGAATGCCATCTTCTCCAATGTTTCTCTGTCGGAGTTCAGGGGAGCGTCGAAGTGTGCCTTTACCTTGCCGTTGATCTGTACTACTATCTCAACTGTGTTGTCAACGCAGAGAGCCTCATCGTACTCTACCCACTTCTGCTCGTTCAGCACGCCGCCGAAGCCCATTATCTCGTACAGCTCCTCGGTGATATGGGGAGCGAAGGGGTTGAGCATGATGAGCAGGTCGCGGTACTCTGCCTTTGTGAGCGAGCCCAGCTCGTCTATCTGGTTCAGCAGACCCATCATAGCTGCGATAGCGGTGTTGAAGCGCAGGTTCTCGATATCCTCGGACACCTTCTTGATGGTCTTGTGCATGGAGGAGCGCAGCTTGTCGCTGTACTCGTTGCCGTCAACCACCTTCTCCTGCAGCTTCCATACTCTGTCGAGGAAGCGCTTGCAGCCCTTCATGCTGCTTTCGCTCCAGGGAGCTGCCTGCTCGTAGTCACCCATGAACAGTACATACAGGCGGAGCGTATCTGCACCGTACTCTGCAACAACGTCGTTGGGGTCAACTACGTTGCCTCTGGACTTACTCATCTTCTGTCCGTCGGGACCGAGGATAAGGCCCTGGGCGGTACGCTTTGCGTAAGGCTCGGAGGTGGTAACCTCGCCGATATCGTACAGGAATTTATGCCAGAAGCGGCTGTATATCAGGTGGCGTGTAACGTGCTCCATACCGCCGTTGTACCAGTCAACGGGCATCCAGTAGTCCAGTGCTTCCCTGGATGCGAGGCAGTCGTTGTTCTTGTTGTCGCAGTAGCGCAGGAAGTACCAGGAGGAGCCTGCCCACTGGGGCATTGTATCGGTCTCGCGCTTTGCATCCTTGCCGCACTTGGGGCACTTGCAGTTTACAAAGCTGTCGATCTTTGCGAGGGGGGATTCACCATCGCTGCCGGGCTGGAAGTTATCCACGGGGGGCAGTCTGAGGGGCAGCTCCTCGTAGGGAACGGCTACCATGCCGCAGTCTGCGCAGTGAACGATCGGGATGGGCTCGCCCCAGTATCTCTGGCGGTTGAATGCCCAGTCCTTCATCTTGAACTGTACGCCCTTCTCGCCGATGCCCTTTTCGCCGAGGAATGCGAGCATCTTTTCGATAGCGTCCTTCTTGTTTGTGATGCCGTTAAGAACGCCGCTGTTCACCATCTCGCCGTCGCCTGTGTAGGCCTCGACGGAGATGTCGCCGCCCTTGATGACCTCGATGATATCTATGCCGAACTTCTTTGCGAAGTCGTAGTCACGGGTATCGTGTGCGGGTACCGCCATGATCGCGCCTGTGCCGTAGCCCATCATTACATAGTCCGCAACGTATACGGGGATCTCCTTTTCGGTGATGGGGTTGATCGCGGTGAGGCCCTCGATCTTAACGCCTGTCTTGTCCTTTACGAGCTGAGTTCTCTCAAACTCGGACTTCTTCTCGCACTCTGCCTTATAAGCGTCGAGGGCGTCTATATTTGCGATCTGATCGCGGTACTTTTCGATGATGGGGTGCTCGGGAGCGATTACCATGAATGTAACGCCGTACAGTGTATCGGGACGTGTGGTGTAGATGCGGAGCTGCTCGTCCTGCTCCTTGATGGAGAAGTTGACGAAAGCGCCTGTGGACTTACCGATCCAGTTTTCCTGCTGGAGTCTGATGTTGGGGAGGTAATCCACCTCGTCCAGACCCTGAAGCAGCTTGTCTGCGTACTCTGTGATGCGGAGGTACCATACCTCCTTGTCCTTCTGCACGATATCGCTGTGGCAGATATCGCACTTGCCGCCCTGGGAGTCCTCGTTGGAGAGAACTACCTTACAGCTGGGGCAGTAGTTTACGAGCGTCTTGTCACGGAACACCAGTCCGTTCTCGAACATCTTGAGGAATATCCACTGTGTCCACTTGTAGTAGTCCTCCTCGGTGGTGTCTACCACTCTGTCCCAGTCAAAGGAGAAGCCTACGCGCTTGAGCTGGCTTGTGAACTTTGTGATATTGTTGTCTGTTACCTGTCTGGGGTGTACGCCTGTCTTGATGGCGGTGTTCTCTGTGGGCAGACCGTATGCGTCAAAGCCGATGGGGAACAGAACGTTATAGCCCTGGAGTCTGCGCTTTCTGCTGACTACCTCAAGACCCGAATACGCCTTGATATGTCCTACGTGCATACCTGCACCGGAGGGGTAGGGGAACTCTACCAGTGCATAGAACTTTTTCTTGTTGTGATCCTCGGAGGCATGGAATGTGCCATGCTCATCCCAGTACTTCTGCCATTTGCTTTCAACGGCACTGAAATCGTACTTCATTGTTTTGTCGTCCTTTCAGGAAGTTTTTTAATCATACTTATATATTATAAGAACCACACGCCGTTTTCCAAATCAAAGATTTGGACGGCTGAGTGAACCTTTGAATATATGTTATGTTGCTTCGCAACCGACAGCTTCGCTGTCCTATCGGAATTTCATTCCGATGACATATATTATACTACACCCCGCCGATGTTGTCAATATTTTTTGACTTTCGGCGGGGCTTGCATATCTGATCAGGTTCAGTTAAGCTTCTTTACGCTCTCGCGGCGGATCAGCTTTCCTGTTACCAGTGTTCTTCCGCGCTTGAAGCTTCCGTCACGTATCTTGTGCAGGATTATCTCCACGGCCTCTGCCGACATGGCGCGGCTGTTTACATCGATGGTGGTGATGCGGGGATTGCTTATGGTGGAGTAGATGTGATTATCGTAGCCTACTACCGAGATATCCTCGGGGATGGAGTAGCCTGCCGCCTTCAGCTGGTTCACCAGCTTATAGGCGGACTCGTCGCAGTTGCATACGAATGCCGTCGGCATATCCGCGGGCAGGGTGAACTCGGGGAAGATATCGCTCTCGTTGCTGCGGTCGCTTATTATCCAGTCCTGTCGCAGGGGTATCCTGTTTTCCAGCAGCGTCTTGTAGTAGCCGAGGTATCTGTCCTGTATGCTTGAGGTGGAGCTTATGCTGCCGAGGAAGCCTATCTTCCTGTGACCGTTTGCGATAAGATGGCTGGTCAGCATATATGCACCGTAGAAGTTATCGGAGAGCACTGCCTCGGTATCCTCGCGGCTGCCGTAGAAATCCAGGAACACTGTGGGGATATCGCACTGCATCAGCCTGTCAACATAGCTATCGCTGAACTGGCCCAGCACTATCAGTCCGTCCACCTTTTTGTCCAGTACGGAGTTTGGTATCTCGCTTATCTCGCCCTCGATGTCGTTCACCACTTCCAGCATACCGTAGAAGTTCTGTGCCTGCAGCATCTCAACGATATGGCGGTACACCACCCAGTAATAGGAGCTTGCATCGCTTATGAAGTGCCTTGCTACCACTATTCCTATGTTATAGCTCAGCCCGTCATGTGTGCCTCTGCCGCCCGTGTGCATACGGTAGCCCATCTCGGTCGCTTTCTGCTTTATGCGCTCGCGAAGCTCCTCGCTTACGCCCTCGCGGTCGCCAAGTGCCTTGGATACGGTAACGGTGCTGACGTTCATTACCTTTGCGATATCGCTCATTGTTACTGCTTTTTTGACCATGATACGACAGTTTCCTTTCGATATTTGTATTTTTTAATGTAAATAATTCTCTGATTATATTTTAAGTAAAATTTTCTGTTTTGTAAAGTAATATTTTTAACGAATTTGTTAACCTTTTTTTGTGCAAAAAAGCGAAAGCGGCGCATATATTGCTGAATGCGCCGCTTCTGTTCCTCTCCGCGAAGGACTGTCTTTTTAAACGGAGAGGTTATATATAATATCCTGTACAGGGGATATGTCCTTACAGGTGCCCGATAAACTTAATTAAATCCGCAGATGAGTTACTTTCACATTTAAGCTCTGTCTGCTCTGCTGCTTTCTCTGCCCCTATGATAGCACAACAAAAACTCGAAGTCAATATTTATTACAACATTGTAAATATACTGTAAACACACTGTAACTTTTTTGTTTCCGTAATGAAATCTTTTTTACCGTTTTGTAATTTTCGGGCGGATATCGGGCTTATTGGCGAAAAAAGACCCGTGACGATATTTTCACGGGTCTGTATGTTTTAGTTTGCTGCGTGCTTCAGGCGGTCGGCCTCCTCTGCGCGCTTTGCGTTGTTGAAGCGGTCCAGTGTGCCCACAAGATAGCCTGTTATCCTGCGGATGCGCTGGAACGGCTCTGTGCTGAAATGATATGCACAGTTGATATAATCCCCGTCCACATCCAGATCGATGGCGGTAAGCACCTTATCGGGGTACTTCTTCTGTGCCTGCTCGATATAATAGTCTATCTCCTGCTGAGGCAGGGTGCCGTTTGTTACTCTGATGTCTATCATTTGTATGTCCCCCTTTTTAAAACTCACTCCATATTGAGTGGTAAGTGTATTCTAACACAATATCTTGTATTTGTCAACTGTCGTTGTAGACAATATCTTGAGTGAGTTTTTGTGCATTTTCCTTCTTCGACAGCAGCAGAGTTATGAAAGCTCCCGCCGCGGCGCACACAAGACCCGTAACAAGCTCGGTAATGCTGCCCCATTCGGGCAAAAGCTGTGTGAGTGAAAACAGCATGAAGCCCAGTATCACCGCGAAAGTACCGTCGAACCGCTCAAGCAGCAGCGTCAGCAGCTTTGCCGTGAGGAATATCCCGATAAACAGCCCTGCCGCCATTGGCAGCAGTGGGAGCACATCCGCGCGCGAGGCGCAGTCCATCGCCCACTCGTACAGACCGAGGGTATACAGCATCTGCGAGGCACTTATTCCGGGCAGCACCAGTGCCGCAGCCACGACAAGGCCTCCGCAGAATTGCGGGAGCACGCCCTGTGCGGTAATTCCTGCGGGGATGAGGGAGATGAGTGCTGCGGCAACTGCGCCGCCTGCGGCAAGCAGCAGCTTTTGAGGGGAGAGGGGCAGCAGCCCTGCCTGCCGTGCTATCGAGGGGATGCAGCCTGCTGCCGCCCCGAGGAAAGCGAAGCACAGCGGCACCCGTGCAGCGGTGGACAGCAGCCAGGTTACCAGCCGTGCCGCTGCGAAAACTCCCGCGACCCCTCCGAGGGCGAAAAGCACCAGAAACAGCAGGGAATTTCTGATATCTTTTCGTATATTTGCGACAGAAAATAACAATTTGTTATAAATTCCGAGCATAATTGCGATGCTTCCGCCGCTTATTCCCGGAACGCTCATTGAGGCTCCCACCAGAAGCCCCTGCAGAAATACCTTGTATCTGCTCATGAAAACCTCCTTTTTCTGATGTCTATTCGTATATTTATGACACAAAATAACGATTTGTTATGAAATCTGAGCGTTATCGACCTGCTTCCGCTGCTTGCCGAGGTGCCGCTCATCGAGGCTCCCGCCATAACCCCTTGCAGAAATACCTTGTATCTGCTCATGAAAACCTCTTTTTTGATGTCGTTTCGTATATTTGCGACATAAAATAACGATTTGTTATATGGCCCGAGCCTTTCAGACGCGCTTTGTTCGCTTGCGGCGGCTTGTGCAAAGATCGCTATGGACTTGTTCATAAAATTCACCTTTCTGTTATATCGTTAATTTATACACGGGCTGTACCGTAAATATTCTTTGTTAGTTTTTCGACAAAGCCAAAAAAGTATTGATTTTTATTATAAAATGTTGTATACTTTAAATATATTGCCATAAATAATCATCATATCGTTTTGTGTATTTTGCAAAATCTGATAAAACAAATAAGGCAGAAGATGCTTCGGGGAAGGATGATACGGATTTGTTCAGACTACATTCAATAAAACTGCCCCATCACAGCGGCTCGGAGGAGCAGACGACACGAAGGCTCCAGCCGCCTAAGGTGGTACATATCAGCATGGCACAGCACATCGGTGCCCCCTGCGAGCCGACAGTGGCGGTGGGGGACTACGTTAAGCTTGGCGAGAAGATAGGCGACAGTGAGGCTTTCATGTCTGCGCCTGTCCATGCCAGCGTCAGCGGCTATGTAAAGGATATAAAGGAGGTCGTTGCGGTAAACGGCAGGCTGTGCAAGACTGTCGTCATCGAGAGCGACAACCGTATGCAGCTTTCTCCCGATATAAAGCAGCCTGTTATAAACTCCCGTGAGGACTTTATAAAGGCCATCCGCGAGAGCGGTGCGGTGGGACTTGGCGGCGCAGGCTTCCCGACCCACGTGAAGCTTGCCTACGACCGTGATAAGTACACCATCGACACCCTGCTTGTAAACGGCGCGGAGTGCGAGCCGTACATAACCTCGGACTACCGCGAGCTTATGGAGAACACGGACTCGGTGCTGGGCGGCATCAAGCTGATAATGAAGAACCTTGAGATACCCCGCGCCATCATCGGCGTTGAGGAGGATAAGCCCGAGGCGATAGAGAAGCTGAGGAAGCTTACCGCGCCCACTCCTGCGATAAAGGTAGTGAAGCTGCGCAGGGCGTATCCGCAGGGCGCGGAAAAGGTGCTTATACACACCCTTACGGGCCGCGTGGTGAAAGAGGGATGTCTTCCTGCGGATGTGGGCTGTATGGTTATGAACGTTTCCACACTGGGCTTCATACACAGCTACATAAGGACGGGTATGCCTCTTGTAAAGCGCAGGATAACGATAGACGGCAGCATAGTAAACGCTCCTGCCAATCTTTTTGTTTCGGTGGGAACGCTGCTTCACGATGTGGTGGACCATGCAAGTATGCACACCCGGCCCGATAAGATAATACTCGGCGGTCCCATGATGGGCAACTGCGCCTTTGACCCAGATACTCCGCTGTCAAAGACGACCAATGCGGTGCTGCTTTTCGCGGATGAGCCCGTATACGAGCCGTCGCCCTGTATCCGCTGCGGCAGATGTGTGCGCGCCTGCCCCATAAGGCTGATGCCTACGGAGCTTGAGCACGCCTACGATGCAAGGGACGCGGCGGCACTGAAGAAGCTTAAGGTGGGACTTTGTATGAACTGCGGCTCCTGCAGCTATGTATGTCCCGCAAAGAGATCCCTTGCGGAAAAGAACCAGCTCGCCAAGGAGTTCCTCCGTAACAGCGAAGCAAAGAACGGAAAGTGAGGTGCAGCGATTGAATAAGCTTATAATCGAGCCGTCCCCGCATATCAAAAGCGCGTGGACCACGCAGCGTGTCATGCTTGACGTTATCATCGCGCTGTGCCCTGCGCTTGTCGCGGCTTTCGTGCTTTTCGGTGTAAGGGCGCTGACCCTCACCGTTATCTGCTGCACAAGCTGCGTTGTATTTGAGTGGCTGTTCTGCATAGTGACCAAGAAAAAGCGCACGGTATCCGATCTTTCGGCTATCGTTACGGGTATGCTGCTGGCGTTCAATCTGCCTGTGGAGATACCCGAATACATGGCGATCATCGGCTGCTTTGTGGCTATCGTTATAGTAAAGATGCTTTTCGGCGGCATAGGACAGAACTTCGCAAATCCTGCTGTCACAGCGAGGATAGTGCTGATGATATCCTTTTCCTCCGCTATGACCTCATGGGTGCAGCCCTTTGCATATCAGGGCGGAGATATCGACGCGGTGGTGTCCGCGACTCCTCTTGTGGCGGACGCGGAGCAGCTTCCCACGCTGATGGAGATGTTCCTTGGAAACCGTCCCGGCTGCGTGGGCGAGACCTGCGCACTTGCGCTTATCATCGGCGGCGTTTTCCTTATGGTGAGGAAAATAATATCTCCCGTTACTCCCGTTGCCTTTATCGGCACGGTGGCGGTGCTTACCTTTGTGACAAGCGGCAGCGACCCTGAAGCTGCGCTGTACAGCGTGCTTTCGGGAGGGCTTCTCCTCGGTGCGCTGTTCATGGCGACTGACTACTCCACCACTCCGCTTACTTCTTTCGGAAAGCTCATCTTCGGTGTGGGCTGCGGACTGCTGACCTTTGTGATAAGGGAGTTTGCCGCCATACCCGAGGGTGTATCCTACTCCATCCTGCTGATGAATATCCTTACCCCCTACATAGACAAAATAAGCATGCCGAGGCCTCTCGGCGCAAAGAGGGAGGGTAAGGAATGAGCAGTTTCAGACCCGCACTGGTGCTGGCGGCTATCGCGGCGATAGCTTCGGCACTGGTGATAATAACCTATAACATAACTTACGTGGATACCTCGGCGATACTTGCCGAAAAGCAGGCGGCCGCTGCGGTTGCGGTATACGGCGGCGCTGCGGAGGACTACTCCGTTATGCCCGCGGCGGACTGGCAGCTGATACTCCATGCGGACGAAAGCAGCGACCTGTGCCGCGTGGGAAAGGTGATAATGAAGAACGACGGCAGCCTTGCATTCGAGGTGGTGGTAAAGGGCTATAAGGAGGGCTATGACATCCTTGTGGGCGTCAAAGACGGTGCTGTGGCGGGACTTTCGGTCATCTCCACGGGCGAGGAGACCCCCAACCTCGGCACAAAGACCGCCGACCCCTCTTACCTCGAAAGATTCATCGGTGCAGACGGTGCTGTGACGATAGTGCGTTCCGCTCCGAAGTCCGACAACGAGATACAGGCGGTGACAGGCGCGACCTACTCCTCAAAGGGCGTGGCGAGTGCGGTGAACATCGCGCTGGAAGCATACACTGCGCTGAACGGGGCACGGCTTATTACTGTCCTGCCCGAAAATGCGGAGGATACCCACTTGGGAGGTGATACCGAATGAGTTATATGAGCGAGTTCACAAAAGGACTTATCAAGGAAAATCCCACTCTCGTATCACTGCTGGGTATGTGTCCCACGCTTGCGGTGACGGTATCCGCATCCAATGCCCTTGGAATGGGCGCGGCGGCGACCTTTGTACTGGTATGCTCCAACATCGCCATCGCACTGCTTAAGAACGTCATCCCTAAGCAGGTAAGGCTTCCCGCATACATAGTTATTATCGCGGCTTTCGTTACTGTTGTCGGATTTATCATGCAGGCGTACCTGCCCGATATCTACGATGCGCTTGGCATCTTCCTGCCGCTTATCACCGTAAACTGCATCATCCTCGGACGTGCCGAGATGTTTGCAAGCAAGAACAGCGTTGCTGCCTCCGTCTGTGACGGTGCGGGAATGGGCGTCGGATTTACTCTCGCGCTGCTGGCGGTAGGCTCGGTGCGTGAGATATTCGGCAGCGGCTCCTGGTTCGGTATACAGCTTTGTCCCGATTTCGCGGAGCCTATGACCATATTCATCATGCCCGCAGGCGGCTTCTTCGTGCTGGGCTGCGTTATCGCACTGGTGAATAAGCTTAGCAACAGAAAGCCTCCCGCGGCGACAGGCTGCGCGGCTTGTCCCAACAGAGAGGGCTGCATAAGCTGCCCCTCGCACTCCGGGGAAAAGGAGGGGGATAAGTAATGGAGCTTGCAAGAAGCATGATGATAATCCTGCTTACAGGAATACTTACCGACAACTTCGTGCTGTCAAAATTCATGGGCATCTGCCCGTTCCTCGGCGTTTCAAAGAAGGCGTCGGGCTCGCTTGGCATGGGCTGTGCGGTCACTGCGGTAATGCTCGGTGCCACCGCCGTGACCTATCCGCTGTACCACTGCTTCCTCGTCCCCATGGGACTGGAGTACATGAACACTATACTGTTCATCCTTATCATCGCACTGTTCGTGCAGCTTGTGGAGATGGTGCTCAAAAAGTACGTCCCCGCCCTTTACAAGGCACTGGGAGTGTACCTGCCCCTCATCACCACCAACTGCGCGGTGCTTGGCGTTACACTGCTGAACATCGAGAGCGGCTACAGCTTCCTCGATTCCATGGTGAACTCGCTGGGCGCGGGCCTTGGATTCATGATGGCCATGCTGATATTCTCGGGCGTGCGCGGCAGACTTGAGCGTTGCGATATCCCTAAGGCATTTCAGGGTATGCCGATAACCCTTGTGGCGGCTTCGATAGTTTCGCTGTCTTTCCTTGGCTTCGGCGGCGTTGTTGACGGACTGTTCGGAGGTGTGTGATGGAATTTCTGATGACCTACATACTCCCCGTGCTGATATTCGGCGTTATCGGCTGCGCAGCGGGCGCACTGCTGGTGGGTGCAAGCAAGCTGTTCTTCGTGGAAACGGACGAGACAGTTTCGCAGCTGAACGAGGCTCTCCCGGGCGGTAACTGCGGTGCCTGCGGCTTCTCGGGCTGCGAGGGCTACGCAAAGGCGGTGGCGGAGGGCAAGGCTAAGACCAACCTCTGCAAGCCGGGCGGCTCCGAGGCGGCGAAGAAGCTCGCTGAGATAATGGGCACCGAGGCACTCGATGCCGAGCGTCAGGTGGCATTCGTGCGCTGCAACGGCTGCGAGGGCGCGACGGAGGACCGCTACATCTTCGTGGGCACAAAGTCCTGCGTTGCCACCGAGCGTTTCTACAACGGAAAGGGAACCTGCCGCAGCGGCTGCGACGGTCTTGGCGACTGCGTGAACGTGTGCGAGCGCAACGCCATCTCGGTGATAAACGGCGTTGCTGTGGTAAATCCGAGCGAGTGCGGTGGCTGCGGAAGATGCGCGGCTGTCTGCCCGAACAAGCTTATCGAAATGATACCAGCCTCGCAGAGATACGGCGTGCGCTGCTCGAATATCGACAGCGGCAAGCTGACCCGCGCGGTATGCAGCAACGGCTGTATCGGCTGTAAGATATGCGAAAAGAAGTGCCCCGAGGGCGCAATAAAGGTGGAGAACAACCACGCGCTGATAGACGGCGCGAAGTGCTCTGCCTGCGGCAAGTGCGCCGAGGCGTGTCCGCAGAAGTGCATCGCACTGCTGCCCGAATGTCCTGTTGAATAACGTGCTCACCGCCCGTGGGATCGCTTCACGGGCGGTGGTTTTGGTTTTGCGCAGGATCTGTCGTGGGTGCGGTGGGGTTTATACCGAATTTATAGTGTTACGTCACGGTGAGTTACAACACGTTTTTCTAAAAACACGATGAGCCCTAAAGAGGAACCCCAGGGAGAGAGAAAGAACAAAAAGCCGACATTCCCCCTAGCGACTTTAGTCGCTAGGGGAATACTCGTTTTTGTTCCGCTTTTCTTTTCCCCCTTCGCCCCGGGGTTCCCCTCTACTTCACATCGTGTTTTGTGGAAAATCGTGTTGTAACGCACCATGTCACCCATGATAAATCTAGTATAAAAGCTCCCGAATACCACGATAATCTGATACATCCCCCGCTCTGACCCCTTTTTCTTATTGAAATTTTCGCAGAAATATGCTAAAATAAAAAGGCTGCTTTTGCAGCATATCCCAGTTTGTTCAGGAAGGTATTCACATGAAATTAGTTATTGCAGAAAAACCATCGGTAGGCAACTCCATAGCAAAGGTGATCGGCGCGAACAAGCGCCGCGGCGAGGGCTTCACCGAGGGTAACGGATATATAGTGTCCTGGTGCTTCGGACATCTGGTTGCGCTGGCGGCTCCCGAGGAGTACGACAAGCGTTACTGCAAGCCGTGGAAGTTCGAGAACCTCCCCATACTCCCCGAGGAGTTCAGGTGGACAGTGGCTGAAAGCACCGCTCCCCAGTTCGAGAACCTTAAAAACCTCATGCTCCGCGAGGACGTGGACGAGCTTATCTGTGCCACCGACGCGGGCAGAGAGGGTGAGTGCGTGTTCCGCTATGTATATAATCTTGCGGGCTGTACAAAGCCTTTCAGACGTCTCTGGATAAGCTCCATGACGGACGAGGCTATCCGTGACGGCTTCGCGGACCTGCGTGACGGCAGCGAGTACGACGCCCTGTACCGCTCGGGCCTTGCCAGAAACAAGGCAGACTGGATAGTGGGCATGAACGCTACCCAGCTCTTTACCGTGAAATACCGCAATATGCTGTCCGTGGGACGTGTGCAGACTCCCACCCTCGCTATGCTGGTGGAGCGCGAGAAGAAAATTGAGCAGTTTGCCTCGGCAAAATACTACTCCGTGGTGCTCAACTGTGGAAAGTTCACCGCCGAGAGCGACAAGATAGAGGGAATGACCGAGGCAGAAAAGGCTGTATCCGCCTGCGGCGCAGAGGCAGAAGTGAAGAACGTGGTAAAGGAGCAGAAGAACGCAAACCCTCCCAAGCTGTACGACCTCACCACTCTCCAGCGCGACGCGAACAAGCTGTACGGCTACACCGCGCAGCAGACCCTCGACTGCGCCCAGAAGCTTTATGAGAACAAGCTGATGACCTACCCCAGAACTGACAGCAACTACATAACCGAGGACATGGAGGCGCAGGCTGCCGAGATGGTGAAGCTGTGCGCAAGGGTGTTCCCCTTTGGCGAGAGCTATGACTCCCTCTCCTGCGAGGCAGACGTGAAGCGTCTTGTCAACAACGACAAGGTATCCGACCATCACGCGCTGCTCCCCACAAAGGAGATATCCCGATATAATTTCGATACCCTCACCGAGGAGTGCTACAACGTGCTATGCCTTGTTGCGGCAAGACTGCTGTGCGCAGTGGCTCCGAAGCACACCTACGACACCGTCACCGCCGAGATGCAGTGCGGCGATACCCTGTTCACCGCAAAGGGAAAGACAGTGGTGCAGGGTGGCTGGAAGCAGCTTGAGGCTGATATCAAGGCCAGCATGAAGGGCATCGTTGCCGATGCTTCCGACGAGGACGAGGAGGACGCAGCAGGCACACTGCCTCCGCTTGAAGTGGGTAAGACCGTAAAGGTAAAGGGCACTAAGCTTGCCGAGCACAAGACCACTCCCCCGAAGCGTTACACCGAGGATATGCTGCTCTCCGCCATGGAGCACGCAGGCAACGACGACTATGACGACAACGAGGACGTGGAGAAAAAGGGCCTCGGCACTCCCGCTACCCGTGCCGCCATCATCGAGACCCTTGTAAAGCGTCAGTATGTGGAGCGCAAGGGAAAGCAGCTCATCCCCACCGACAAGGGCAGACGTGTCATAGACGTAGTCCCCGACAACGTGAAATCCGCGAAGATGACCGCCGAGTGGGAGACTACTCTGCAGCGCATCGCAAGGGGACAGGCAAGCGACGAGGAGTTCCTGTCCGAGATAATCCAATTCACAAAGAAGCTCGTCAGTGATAACAAGACGGATACCTCAAGGGACAACAATCCTTTTCGCTTCTCAAGGCTCCCCGTTATTGGAAAGTGCCCCAAGTGCGGCAAGAACGTGTACGAGTTCCAGAAGTCCTACTCCTGTGAGGACAGCCGCGGCGAGTGCGGCTTCTTCTTCATGAAGGAGATGTGGGGCAAGGAGATATCCGAGACCCAGGCAAAGCGTGTGCTTGACAAGGGAAGCTCCATCGTTCTCAAGGGCTTCACAACAAAGCGCGGCGATGTGGTAAGCGGCAAGCTGGTGCTTGGCGAGGACAAGCGCGTAAGGGTAGAGATAGAAAAGTAACGATACCGCGCGCAAAGGATAAGGCATCATAACAGACGGATTTGTAATGGCTTCAAGGAGAAAGGGATGCTGGAGAGTTATCTGTCAATACTCGAAACGGAAAGTGAAAGATCGGAGTTTGAAAAGCTCTACCTCGCTTACCGCGACGAGATGTTTTTCATAGCGCACATGTTCCTTCGCAACGTGCACGATGCGGAGGACGCCGTGCACGAGGCATTTCTGCGTGCTGCAAATAACGCATCGCAGGTGCTGGGGCTTGCCCGTAAAAAGCAGAGGGTGTTCCTGTGCTCGCTTGTTAGGAGCATCTCCTCCGATATGCACGACAGCAACGAAAGACACAAGGGGTCGGGGCAGGGCATGACTGCTGTACCCGATGACGAGGGCACGCTGGACGAAAGGCTCATCCGAAAGGGCGACCACGAGGCGCTGATAGGATTTATAATGAATATGTCGTCGGGGCTTAAGGATGCCATGTACATGAAATATGTGGCGGGTCTTTCAAATCCTGAGATAGCCGCGGCACTGGATATTTCTGAAAACACACTGCGCCAGCGGTTGTATACGGGTCGCAGGCTTATTAAGGAATACATAGAGGAGCGTTCGTCAAAGGGCGAGGCTTAACTAAGAAAGGCAGTGAACACGATGGATGAAACGTTACTTGCGTCCATATTATCCGAGGCGTTTGAGCGGGAGTGTGACGGGCATACTTCGGCTGAGAGGCACAGGTTCTCGAAACGGCACGAAGCACGTATGCAGAAGCTGATGTATCCCAATGCGCTCTCCGAAGCGACGGAGGCGCGCCCCTCCTTGCGGCGGCGTCTGCTTGTCGCGCTTATCGCTGTGCTGGTGGCGGTGGTGCTGGGCGCAACGTGTATCGCTATTTCAACAAACGGATTGAACGTTACGGAGCATGATGACCATGTGGAGCTTCTGGCAAGCTATGCCGAGGACTCCATACAGACGATAGAAAGCATCTGTTCTCCCGCATTGGTGCCCGAGGGCTATAGGATGGTAGACTCCAAGCGGGGTGTGTTCAGCTATTATGAGCATTACAGACGCGGTGAGGATGAGTATTTCCAGGTCATGCAGTATACCAGGGGCTCTTACCGAGGCTTTGCGGATAACGAGCGTTTTGAGCTGAGCGATGTGAAGATAAACGGCGGAAGTGGCATACTCTGGACCGGTGACACATATAATTTTGTAATATGGGACAACGGTGATTATGTCATGGAGGTAGCAGGCACGCTTCCGGCGGAGATGATACTGAAGATTGCAGGCTCCGTAGGTGCGGCGGAAAGCTGAGTATCTGTGTGATAGTTACACCTAGCGTCCGATATGAATAACGACAAGCAAACATATTAGGAGGTCAATTATGAAGCTTAAAAACCGTATCGCTGCTTTTGCGGCGGCAGCACTTATGCTCACAGCAAGCACTCCCACAGCGGTATTCGCCGAGACCACAGAGGTACATCAGCCCGCGCCCTGCTTCTCGCTTATGGTCAACCATTCGGTATCTCTTGAATTTACAGGAAGCACTGCGTACTGCACAACAAATGTTATTGCAGACCCCGCGGTGTACAAGACCAACATAAAGCAGACACTGCAGAAGCACTGGGGCCTGTGGATATGGAACGATGTTGAGAACGCGTACTGGTCGCAGACCGTGTGGTCCGAAGCCAACAACCTGTCACGGACTTTCAATGTAACGGAGAGCGGCACCTATCGCCTTGAGGTGGAGATAACCATCACCTATCAGGACGGCAGCACCGAGACCGAGACATTCTATAGCGGCGAAAGGACCGTCACTGTGTGATATTACGGCAGACAGTTCCGTTTGTGAATACTGAATAAAACAAGGATCCCGTTTCACGTGCTGTGATACGGGATCCTTTGGGTTAAAAAGCTCCGCCCCTGCAGACGCAGGAACGGAGCTGTTATTTCTTATGCGGTAACGATCTTGCTTGCGTCCTGTAAGCCGAGGTGCTCCACAGCCCACTCGCGCATCTTGTATTTCAGGATCTTGCCTGCCGCATTCATCGGGAAGCCCTCGACAAATGCAACATATCTCGGAACCTTGTGCTTTGCAAGTCTTTCCAGTGCGTACTGCTTCATCTCCTCCACAGTAGCCTCCTCGCCCGGCTTCAGCACGATGCACGCCATGATCTCCTCACCGTAGTCCTTGTCGGGAACGCCGATGACCTGCACATCCTTTACCTTGGGATGTGTATAGAAGAACTCCTCTATCTCCTTGGGGTAGATGTTCTCGCCGCCGCGGATTATCATATCCTTGATGCGGCCTGTGATCTTGTAGTAGCCGTCGGGAGTGCGTCTTGCAAGGTCGCCCGAATGCAGCCATCCGTCGCTGTCGATAGCGGCCGCGGTGGCCTCAGGCATCTTGTAGTAGCCCTTCATGATGTTGTAGCCGCGTGCGCAGAACTCGCCGTCCATGTTGTCGCCCAGGTCCTCGCCTGTTTCGGGGTCTACTATCTTTGTTTCAACGCCGAACAGCGATGCGCCTACGGTGTTTACTCGTATCTCGATGCTGTCGGTGGTCTTGGACATTGTTGTTGCGGGAGATGCCTCGGTCTGACCGTAGGTGATGCAGATCTCGGGCATGTGCATCTTCTCGATTACCTCCTGCATGGTCTTGATGGGACAGGGAGAGCCTGCCATGATACCTGTTCTCATGTGTGAGAAATCCGTCTTGTCGAAATCCTCATGGCCCAGCATCGCGATGAACATTGTGGGAACACCGTGGAATGCTGTGATCTTCTCTTTGTTTATGCAGGCAAGTCCCTTTCTGGGGGAGAATGCGGGGATGGGGCTCATTGTTACGCCGTGGGTGATACTTGCGGTCATGGCAAGCACCATTCCGAAGCAGTGGAACATGGGCACCTGGATCATCATTCTGTCATGGGTGGACAGATCCATGCAGTCGCCGATAGCCTTACCGTTGTTTACTACGTTGAAATGCGTAAGCATTACGCCCTTGGGGAAGCCTGTGGTTCCCGAGGTGTACTGCATATTTACAACATCGTCCTTGTCGATCTTTGCGCGCATCTTGTCCACCTCGGACATGGGAACGCTGTCTGCGAGGGCCATAGCCTCGTCCCAGGTGAAGCATCCGTCCTGCTTGGAGTCGGTGGTGATGATGTTCTTGAGGAAGGGCAGACGCTCGCTCTTAAGCTCGCCGGGCCTGCAGGTCTGAAGCTCGGGGCAAAGCTCCTTCATGATGCCGACATAGTTGGAATCCTTGAAGCCGTCTATCATTACGAGGGTATGTGTATCAGACTGGTGGAGCAGATACTCTGCCTCGTGGATCTTGTAGGCGGTATTTACTGTAACCAGCACTGCGCCGATATAGGTGCAAGCCCAGAATGTGATGTACCATGCGGGAACGTTGGTTGCCCAGATAGCAACGTGGTCGTCCTTTTTAACGCCCATAGCGATGAGGGCGCGCGCAAAGCGCAGGACATCCTCACGGAACTCGGGGTAGGTGCGTGTATAGTCAAGCTCGGTGTATCTGAATGCGTACTGCTCGGGGAACTCCTCGCAGACACGGTCCAGCACATCGGGGAATGTCTCGTTGATGATGGTCTCCTTGGGCCAGGGGTAGTAGCCTGTGCCGCGTGCGTCTATCTGGAGCTTGCTCTTTCTTGCCATCAGATAGGGCTTCATGAAGCGCGCGAACTGCGGGAACACTATACCTGCCGCATAGAGGTCCTTTGCCCATCTCTTTACCCACTCAAGGGAGATGTAGCCGTCATAGCCGATCTTCTGGATAGCGGACAGCATCTCGCGCAGGGGGATATCACCCTCGCCCATCAGCTTGTAGACGAGCTTCTCGCCCTCGTAAACGGAGTCCTTTACATGGATATGCTTGATATAATCGCCGAGGTTGTTGATGGTGGTATCGGCGGACTCGCCCATGTAGCGGTAGGGGTGGTGCACATCCCACAGTGCCGCAACAGACTTGCTGTTCACATCGTCCAGCAGCTTTCTCAGACGTGCGGTATCGCAGTATACGCCGTTTGTTTCTACCAGCAGGGTAACGTTCTTTGCCTCTGCGATCACTGCCGCCTCTTTCAGCAGTGCTGCAACAGCGGCGTCGTCCACCTCGCCTGCGGGAGCAGGCTCAAGGTCGGCCAGTATACGGATATAAGGGGTACCTAGCTTTGCTGCAAGCTCAACATACTGGGAGATCTCTTCAATGATCTCGTCGTGCTTGTCGGCAAACTTTAGGCAGCAGCCGCTGGATAGGCAAGGGATCTCCAAGCCGAGCTTCGCGAGCTTTGCTG
Organism: Oscillospiraceae bacterium; assembly: GCA_045540255.1. GTDB lineage: Bacteria > Bacillota > Clostridia > Oscillospirales > Ruminococcaceae > CAG-115. The sequence continues at coordinate 34,458 of JAZQGZ010000069.1, forward strand.
CTGTGTCGGCGACGTTCTCATCGGTGAAGGGCTTTGCCTTTACCGCATAGATCTCGTCACCGAGTCCTCTGACTTCGATACCGTTGAACCCAAGGTCCTTCGCCATCGAGTAAATATCAGACCATGAAAAATCAGGACAGCCTAATGTAGAAAAACTGATCTTCATTCTGATGTACCTCCTTATTTTGTTCAGTGCTATAGATGTTGCGGCTATTATAGTTTCATGCCGCATTTGTACAAAAGTACATTATATATGATACCAAAAAAAAGCGATTTAGTCAAGTACATTGGTAAAATTTGAACAGATGTGCAAAAACGATTAATTGACAATGCTCCTATTTCGTCAAAATGACATAAGGCTCGGTCTGTGCGCTTTTAAACTCAGCTTTTCTGCACATAAAAACTCCCCCGTTTGCGGGGGAGTAGTTGTGTTTTCGATCAAAGATATTTCAGAAGCTCCCCGCGAATGCTGTCAAGACGCGCATCGCTGATGCCGAAATCCATCTCCTTGTAGCACCACGCGCTTCTTGCGATACCGTACTTTTCAAACACGCTGTTGATGCATCTGTACCACTTTATCGTGTCCTCGGGGGATACGCAGTCTATCACTCCGTACTCACCGCAGTAGAGGACCGTGTTGTTGCGCTTTGCCGCCTCGATGGCGGGGGCGAAAAGCACCTCGAAGTATTCGGGCGTTATGTTACTCTCGTCAAAGGTGAAGCGGTCATCCTTGTTGACCATATCCGTCCAGTATGCGCCCTGATGGGTGAACTTAAGCGGATCGTAGCAGTGGAAGTTATACACCACCTTGTCGTCATAGGGCTTTGCGAGGTCTGCCACGGCTGTTACGCTGTTGTTCCAGTAGCTTCCCACGAGGATGATGGAATCGGGCGCGTATTTTCTGATACGCGCTATGCACTTGTCTGCGATGCTGTTCCAGATATCTCTGAACGCCTTGTCGGTCACCTCGTTCAGAAGCTCGAAAGCGACGCTGTCGCTGAGCTTTCCGTAACGCTGTGCAAACTGCTCCCAGAGGCGGTAGAACCGCTCCTGAAGCTCCTCGCTTTCGAAGAAGCCGCTTTCGCTCTCGCCGTAGCTGTCAAAGGAGAAGCCTGCGGTCTTGTGCAGGTCCAGCACCACGCGCAGGCCGTGCTTTGCGCAAAGCTGAAGTGCCCTGTCGGTACGGGCGAAGCCCTCTTCTTTGTAGGAGCCGTCGTCGTTCTCGAAGATGTTGTAGTCCACGGGGATACGCACGTGGTCAAGTCCCCAGGATGCTATCTTTTCAATGTCCTTTTCGGTGATGAAGTTATCCAGTCTGTCCTCGCTGTAATCGCACTGGGAGAACCAGCCGCCGAGGTCGATGCCTTTATAGAAGCCTTTTGTCTTTAACATAATATTTCAGCCTTTCTGTTTTGTTTTCCGTTTGCTTTTGTTGTTGATATGATATCATATCTTTTCGGTATCTCATAGCACAAATATGTCGTTTGTATCACTTTTTTGTGGTATTGTAGAAATTTAATGATACTTCGGAGTATACATCATCTGATATATGATCAGCTCCCCCTTTGTACAGGGGGAGCTGTATGATGTGTTTATGCCATCACATCCATTATCGAGCTGTGCTGCTGCTTGCTCTGCTCTATCATCGCGTTCTGCGCCTGTATCAGTATCTGCTGCTTTGCAAGCTCGGATACCTCCTGCGCTATGTCTGCGTCGCGCAGCGTGGAATCTGCCTCCTCGATGTTGGTGATGTACTCCTGATTGCGGCTGTAGGTGTGCAGCGAGCGGTTCTCGTTGGCACCCGAAAGGGCACGCCAGCGCGAGAGGTAGTTCACTGCCGCGTCTATTCTGTCCATCGCCTTTGCCGCACGGGCGGCAGTGGTGACGCCTGTTGTGTTTATGCGCATGAGATGGTCGTCAACACGGGTCCTGAGATACCAGATATAGGTGTCTGTCCTTCTGCCTGTGTGGATGCCTATCTCGCTGTCGGACTCGCGCTTTGCTCCGCTGTAGAACAGGGTATCCGCCGCGTTGCCCTTGAATACATCTATGTCATACGCGCCGTTCTCGATGGTGTAGAACATCAGATGTCCGTCCATATTGGTGCAGCGCACCATGCTGCCCATGGCCTCGTACTGCTCGTTGAGGTATTCGTACAGCTCGTCGCAGGTGTAGGTGCCCTCGGGGATGGTGACGGAATATTCCGTGCCGTCAAGGGTGTAGCTGAATGTATCGTTCTCGCCTGCGGTTATCATAACGCCGTTTGTGAGGTCTGCCTTGCCTATGACCTTTGAGGGTGTCGGCGACTGGGTCGCCGCATAGAATATGCGGTATGCCGCGCTTCCTCTTATGCCGTCGATTATGCACAGCATATCGTCCACCTTGCCGTCGTCGGGCACTGCGAAGCTCATTACCAGCTTGTCGTTGCTCTTTATTGCGGTGGTGGACTCGGGGAGACCCATGGCATTGAGGCCTATCGTTGCCCTGAAAGCGTCCTGCGGGAACGGCTCTCCGTTTGCATCGGTCATGCTGTTGAGCTTATCCCTGCCTGCCTGCTGTACAGCCGCCGCAAGCTCTCTGGAGGTATATTCGCCCGCGGGTATCTTCAGCTCTATCTTGTACCTGTTTCCGCCGTAGGTCAGGTCGAATATGAGCTGGTCGTTGAGTGCGGGATAGATTATGACGTTCTTGCCGAGGGCTATCTCGTCCGCGGTCTGGGGTGCCAGATCGTTTCGTCCCACGATATAGCTGGTGGAGGAGGCTGAGGAGCTTCCTGCAGTCTCGGTGTGAGGGACCGTGTTCCTGTAGTTGGCACTCTGGAACACCTTTTCAAAAAGTCCGCCCTGGAAGTTGGATATACTGCGCACGGGGTAGATAGAGGCACTGCGTATTCCGATGTTGTTGGAGCCTCCGACGTAAACCTCAAGGGAGTTTGGCGGGAGCACCTGGTTTATGCTGTCCTGTATTGCCTGCCTGAGTGTCTGGGCGGTGTAGTTTCCCGTGGGGACAGTAACGTTTACCGTATGGGTGGTTCCGTCCTGTGTGAAATCAAAGGACATCTGGTTGAAATAATCCTTTATCTCGATGGAGGAACAGTTGTTGCTTCCGATTATATAGCACTGGCTTTCGTGGCGCGCGGTGGATACGGGGGACTTTACACTGGTAGCCGCCATGAAGTAGGGCGAGGTATCCGTGCCGTTGACGGTCACTTTCATTCCGCTTCCTCCGCCGTTGGTGGTGATATCCAGTGTGCTTCCGCTGTCCGTTATCGTGACGTCTGCGCCTGCGAGGGCGGCGCGTAGCTGTGCTGTAAGCGAGTTTCTGCCTGCGGTGCCCTGATATACGCCGTGGGTGATATCGAACTCATACAGGTTGCCGTTTATCGTGAGGGATACGTGGTCGTTGTTGTCGTTTACCTCCACGCCTGCGCCTGTGAAGATGGTGTTGTATTTGTCGTTGTATGCGCTGGCGGGGAAGCGTACCACGTTTGCGCCTGTGTCCACTGTTCCGCCCGAGGTGTTGGCGGTGCTGATGTATTTTTCCGCACCGAAGGTTCCGCCGAGGTTTGTCAGCCTGTAGCCTCTGCCGCCGTTTACGGTGGTGAAGGTAAGACCCTTGCTGCTTCCCGAGGACGCGTAGCTTGCGGTTATCTTGCCGTTGAGGGACGGGTCTGCCGCGATAGCCGCGTTTATTGCATTGGTGAACTCGGTGGCGTTGTTGTAGGTGCCGTCGGGGATGGTTATGGTGAGGGACTCGGTCACGGAATTAAGCGGATCGACCGCGTCGGGGTGGGTGTAGTCCATGGTTATGGTATTGTTGGTGTTGTTCACCGTTTTGGGGAAGTGCGTGTCTATTCCCTCTGCCCTCATGGTCGCGGGCTTCTTTACGCTGTCGCTCACGGGATCGTAGTAGGGGGTGGAGGGGTCCACCTTGCTTACGGCATAGGCGAGCCTCGAGGTGCTTGAGTCGTCTATCACAACGTTGCCCGGCTCCTTAGCGGGGCCTGTGAATATAAGGGACTTTCCGTCCGGGCCTACCTTTACGGTGGTGGCGGCGGTTCCGCCGTCTGCGGCGGCTATCTGCGCGTTTATCTCCGCGGCAAGCTCTGCAAGCGTGGTATAGGTCTTGTGGGTGAGGTGCAGGTCATAGTTGTGCATACCTGCTGTAAACACAAGTCCGTCATTGCTTGCGGTGGCGGTGTAGGGCAGACGGGAGAGTGCATTGTCCACGGTCAGTGTGGAGGGCACATATACCATGTTGGCCGTTTCATCTATCACTGCGCCCGAGCGGTTTGCAAGACTGCTCTTGTAGGAACGCTGGATAAGATCGCCCGACATACTGTTGAACTTTACTTCCTTGCCCTCGCTTATTGTGGTCAGCACGATACTGCTGCCCGAGGTGCTGACATTTATCTTGCCCTTTACCTTATCCTTTATGATGGCAAGTGCCTGATCCTTTGTGGAGCCCTTGGGGATATCGATGGAATAGGAGGTGACTCCGTCCTTTTCCTCCAGATCGAAGGTCAGCGAGTAGTCATCGCGGGAGGTGCCTGTCGTGGTGAACAGGGTAAGCACATTGTTGAGCGTTGCGGTGGCGGGGTCGTAGCCCACCTCGATATCGCCGAAAACGCCCTCGGGAGGTGCCTGTGTATGGGTAACGCCGTTCTTTATCGAGGCGCTTGAGGTAACTGTGTGGATATACTTGTCGCTCTCCTGCGGGAAGGGGTTTGAGGTATCCTTTGTCTCGGTGGTGCCCGTGGTGGTGGAGCCTGAGCTTGTGGTGACGTTGGGTCTTGATGTCCCGCCCACGGTGGAGGAGGATGTGGAATACGGCTTTTCCGAGCCTGCGGTGTATTTCACGTTATCGTCATACAGCGCGCCGCCGATAAGTCTGTTGTAAGCGGAGCTGGAGGAGATGACGTTTATCTTCTCGATGATATAGCTCTGGGGACCCTCGGCGTACAGCTTCAGCGTCTTTGACGCATCGATGCTGAACTGCAGCTTGTCTGCGATATCGGGATAGTTGTTGTCCAGATAGTCGTTCATCGCCTGCACGAGCAGGTCGGTGGAGGCATAGGTGGTAGACGGTATCACTACGTCTATCCTCTGTACCGTTTCGGCAGAGCTGTTGTTGGCGGAGGTGGTGATGTTGAAGGACAGGGTATTCTCGGAGGCGGGGATGTAGATGGGGCTTCCCAGCTCCTTGTACGAGGTGAAGGAGGCACGCCTGTACTCCGACACTCCGCGGCCGGGCTGTACTTTTACAAGATCGCCCGCATCGAACAGGTCGTACACCATGAATTCGCTGGGGACATCATTCTTGTTCAGCTTTACACTGCACTTGCCGCCGTACTGGTCGGAGGTGATGCTGATACCGCCGCTTGTGTTGAGGGAAACGGTAAAGGGATGTCCTGCCGCATCTATCTGGTTCTGTATCTCGTTCACAAGGTCGGAGGGGGTGGCGTAGATCTTTGTGTTCTCGTCCGCCGCCAGCAGGTCTATCCTTATGGAGGCGGTCTGCTGGGAGGCGTCGTCGCCGTAATATTTCAGGTTGAGTACGAAGTAGTCGTTTCTGCCGCGCTCTATCTTAAGGTCGGAGGGGATGCGGCGGGTGCCCTTGAGCACCGCCTGCGAGTTGTTGATATCGCCGTATTTGCAGATATCGTAGATGGGAGAGGTCTTGCCGTCTATCTTGATGAAGTTTCCCGAAAGTCCCGTTATGGTGGAGGAGCTTGAAAGACCTATTACATCCTCGCCGTTCTCGTTTTCGCAGGCTACTGCCTTTACATCGCCGGGGATGCCTGCCTGTGTTATCTTTTCGTTGATGTGGTCGATAAGCTGACTGCGGGTATATCCGCCTGTCTTCGGGTCGAGCGTTATGGAGTACAGCGTATCGTCGGTGTTGCCCACGCGGAACGCGATGGTGTCGTTCTCGCCGACATAAACGGGCATGGCGGCCTTGTCACTGCTGAACACAGATACGCCCAGCAGATAGCCGTCCGACGAGCCTATCACCGTGTTGTAGAACAGCGATGCCGCATTACCGCTGATGTTGTCCACGGTGCCGCCCTCTGCCTGCATGGTGAGCTGTCTGTCGGTATTTACGCCGATTATCAGCTCGGGTGCGTTTTCAAATAAATATGTATCTATGATGTCAGCGGTCTCCTCGGCGGAGTAGGTGCCGTGGGGGATGTTCACGGTGACCTCTTTCTGCACTCCGTCTATGGTGTAGCCCAGCACAAGGGTATCGTTCTTGGAGTTTATCCTGATGTCGGTGTTATGGCGCACGTCGCCCTCGTTCATCTCGTAGGCGGAAAGGTGTTTCTCGAACAGGGGGACCCCGTTGAAATCCGCGTTGTCCGTCATCTGGTCTATCTCGTCCAGTATCTGCTGGTACTCAAGGTCGATCGCCTCTCTGTCCACCGCGTCGTCGTAGGTGCCGTTCGCCGCCTGCACCGCAAGCTCCTTGAGCCTGTGGAGCATATTGTCTATCTCCTGCGATGCGCCCTCTACAGTGTGGATGAATCCTATACCGTCGTCGATGTTCCTCAGTCCCTGCTTCAGTCCGCGCCTGATGGAGCGGAGCTTTTCGGACACAGCAAGGCCTGCCGCATCGTCGGACGCACGGTTTATCCTGTATCCCGATGAAAGACGCTCGGACGCCTTTTTCAGCTTGTTGAGCGAGCTTTTCTGCTTGTCTGCCGCAAGCTGAGTGGACATCATGTTCTGAATGACCATACCCATTTGTAAAACACCCCTGAAATACATATTGATACAGAGTAATTATAATTCAAAATGACACCAAATACAAGTATAATAAGTCAAAAACGGTATATTAGACAAAAACACATTCCATACTTTGGGATATTTTATGTGCTGTTATGCTGACAACGCGCACCAAATGTCATCGCATGAACGTGTTTTTGTGCAAAAGTGCTATATTTCATTCGGTATGTTCAGAATTTTGATAACATTACGCATAATGCGTTTTAAACCGTTGACTTTTATTAGTACGTGTGCTATAATTGGTAATGTAATCTACTAAAATATGCAATCATACCGTAATTGCATACGGACAGGAGGTAAATGTGGCACGGATAAACAGAGCTTTGCTCACAAGGGCGGAGATAGTGCAGGTCGCCACAAGGCTGTTCCTTGAGAACGGCTACACTTCGACCACGGCGAAAGCAGTGTGCGATGAGCTTCAGATGAGCAAGGGCAACCTTACGTTCCACTATCCCACAAAGGAGCATCTGCTGGCGGTGCTTGTCGAGATGCTGTGCAGCTTCCAGCGGGATCTGATGGAGCAGGAGGCGAACGAGGGCTACAGCTCTGTCATGGCGATATGCCTTGAGCTGACGGCTATGGCTTCCATGTGCGAAACGGACGGGATAGCCAAGGATCTGTACATCTCGGCTTATACAAGCCCCATGGCGCTGGAGATAATACGCAGGAATGACGCACGCAGGGCGAAGATGGTTTTTGCGGAGTACTGCAAGGGCTGGAGTGATGAGCATTTCGCAGAAGCGGAGACGCTTGTATCGGGCATAGAATATGCGTCGCTTATGACCACTGCCGATTCGCCGCCGCTTGACATCAGGATAGCGGGTGCGCTTGACCATATCCTTGCGATATACAATGTGCCTGAGGATATCCGCAGGCTGAAGGTGAGCAGGGTACTGGCTACGGACTACCGCAGTATAGGCAGGCGTATCCTCGGGGAATTCAGGGAATACGTGGAAAAGACTAGCTACGCCGCTCTTGAAGAACTGCTTATCGGCAACAGAAGATAGCGTTTCGGGCGGCTTCCGGGATAAAAAGGAGGAATTATGCAGGCAAAGAAACATAGTATCCCATTGGCGGATCATATCGTATCAACAGGAAAGGAGCGTGGAGATCTTTTATGAAAAATCCATTCTATAAACTGGCACGGTTCGGAAAGCGTGCGGTAAGCACTGCACTTGCGGCGGCGATGATACTGGGCGTTATGCCTGAAGTGTCCCTGTGGGGCACTGCGCAGGCACTGGAGGACCTGGGTGACGGCTCTTCGCAGTATCTGGAGCTTCCTGAGTTCCCGGGCTTTGAGCTGATGCCGAAGCAGCTGGCGGATAAACTGAACTCCACTATCAGTGCGAAGTTCAATAACGATGACCAGTGCAATTTCGAGTTTTCTCAAACAGTACACTGGGCTTTCAGGAATAAAGGCAAGCCTCAGGATTATTCGCTGTCCAACCGCCGCCTTCAGGCTACGGGCGGTGCTGCGATCGGAACCACTAAACTGGCTACATCATACGGCACTCTGTCTGTTAATTCATGGTGGGAGGCAAGCACCTTCAAGGGGGAGTACAGCAACGATCTCAGCGTTGCGCTGTCCTACATCATGGAGTTCAATCCCGCATACAGATATTACACCAAATACAGGGAGCACCCCCCGTACTATGAGTTTAATCACACTGCCTGGGACAGTACCGCAGGAAATATAGTCATGGGTATTACCGAGGCATATTTTTTCCATAGCTTCAACCTTTTGTATGCGGATCTCAAGAACCCCGGAAACACCTCGTTCTCCGTGGAGATGCACAATAACGAGCCGATAGTATGGCTCAATGCAGGTGAGGTCCTTCGTCCCCATGCGGCTTATTCGGTCGATCTGGATGTGCTTAAGACCCTGAAGATAAGGGCTACCTTTGTCCCCAGAGTGGATCAGACCCTTGATCCCGAGACCACGGTGGTCGAGTTTGAGGCTACTGTGCTGGACGGCGACAGGCTTGGCTTCACCGCTGTGGGCGATCAGGGCGATGTCCTGCAGGAAAAGGACTGGCGTCTTATCCAGGTGGATGATATGTCTGAATACGGCTCCTATCCGCTGACATTATCAGTTAGCGGCATAAGGGCAGACAACGTTGAGTCCCCTCTCACGGATATTGCGGGCAACCCCCTTATCCTGAGCGAAACAGTGGACCTCAGAAAACGCACGGTGACTCTTGACGCAGTGGAGCCCCAGCTTGTTTCTGCGGAGATCAGCGGAAGCATGATAACCGATACCGCTGAGCCTGCCCGCAAGGATATGTTCGCTACCTACGGCGACTGGGTAGGCATGGATCTTATCATGAGCGAGAAGGTCCATGTTGCAGAGGGCCACAGCAAGGATGATGTAAGACTGAAATGGAACGTTGTCGGTGCAGACGGCAATTACATCACAACTCCCCTCAAAGAGATACAGGATATAAAGCCCTCCCTCAACTCGGGCGTGGTATCCAAGCTCGTGTTCGAGCCTATCACCGTTGCAGAGGGTATGAGTGGCAGGATCGAGCCGCTGGAGCTTATCGGCGTTGAGTATATCCGTGACAGCTCCTTCAACTACCGCACGGACAGCTCTCTTGCGGGCATTACCGACAAGCAGTTCTCCATCGACACCAGCGGTCCCGTGGCAACTGCTGTGGGCGATTACATAACCATCACCGACGAGATCGATGAAAAGCAGTATACATATAAGCTCACTATCCTTGACGGCGATGTGCTGGTGGATGGTGTTCCCTCCACCACCGCCTATAACGGCGCAGGCGTGACCGCAGGCATTATGCAGAAGTACGGTATCTCTATGGATAAGGTATCCGAGGGACTTCAGTGGCAGGCGGTGCTCAACAGCAGTGCCGATGTCGTTGATTTCGACGCTGTGGACGACGAGGGCAACCCCCTGTATCCCGCATACGCTGTTACAGGTCAGGCACAGTACAACGAGACAGAGCTTATCAACACGGGAACATATTTCCTGCACGTCCGCCTCAGATGCGAGAACGATGTGGTGGAGATCCCCGGCGCGGTAAGCATCAACACTGAGTTCGTGCTCACCGACGCTATCGGCAACACAAGCAAGTGCGTTCCTGTTTCCATCACCGGTATCGAGATGGACAACAAGGCACCCGAGCTTCTGGTTTATACCCGTGGATTCACCATCCGAAACGATCCGGCGACAGGCGACAACACCACGGAATTTGCTGCGACCATCGTTGCAGACGATCCCAATCTGCTGTCGGTCTACTATCAGTGGACTGACGAGGGTGCGACCCCCGATGATGCGGCATGGGTACCTCTCGGCGACACATTAGGCAGTGTATACTGCGAGTCCGACGTCGCAGGCCTTATCGCAAAGCAGCTCCATGTAAAGGCTGCCGACAAGATGGGCAACCAGAGCACCTACACCTCTCCCGAGGGCACCTACACCGTTGACCTTACCAGTGTAAAGCCCAGATACGACATCATCGAGAACGACGCAAAGTACGGCGAGGTGGACAATGTTCAGGTGCTTGAGCCCTGGAAGAGCACAGGCAGCGTGGACAATGTATATACAAGAGTCATCATGACTCTTTACAATCCCGCATCCTATGGCGGTGCAGGCGATAAAGAGACCTTCGTGGCAGTGCTGGACAACAGCGTAACATATCCGCTGGATCTGTTCGACAACAGCGTTGAGTGGACTCCTGTCACCATCGACTACACCAACTATCTCGGTGAGTACACAAGCGTAGGCGACACCACACAGACCATCGACTGGACAAAGTACTACGGTAATGTGCGCCTTGAGTTTGCGGCTTCCGCAAACGATCTTGCTCCCGCAGTGGGCAACAGGGTGGATATCTCGGCAAGCGATATCAGCTACCGTGATCTGCCCAACTTCACAGTATACTACACATGCAGCAGAAACGATGTTTTTGATATCTCCGACGTGTCCTTCAGCGGCAGCACGAGAGTGGCTCCGCTGGTGAGCGGCAGCGAGGCTGAATACTATAACGCAAACGGCGACCCCGTAGGCTTTGCGTACAAGTTCAATATCAGCAACACCCTTGATGAGGAAGTAAGCATCGCGGATATCGATTTTGAAAGCTCCTACGCTGTGTTTGAGAAGCTGAACAACGACGGCACTCCCACAGGCGAGTATATCGGCGGCATGATGAGCCTTGCACACAGCGAAAATCAGAGCATAGCCGTACCCTTTATCGAGGGCGGCTACGAAACAGGCGCATACAGACTTAATGTTTACATAAAGCAGAGAGCAGGCGGCGAGAAGCTGTTCAGCGGCATCGGTCATCCCTTTGTAGTGAACGCTTCCGTGACTCCCTCCTACTCGGGCGTTTCCGCTTACGAGCACAGTGCAGCGGTAACTCCCGGCAGCCGTCCTCTTATCATTGAGCTGGGCGATACTGCCGACAGAGCAAACGGCGAGAAGATAGAAGTCATTAATGTAGGCGTTGCGGCTACAGGCTCCGATAACATCATCTATCAGGACGGCATGGCTGCTTTCCTGCAGAACACTACAAACGGCGCTTATGCCGACGGCAGCACAGGCCAGTTCGCCACCACTGACGACGGCCTCAATATCACATTCTCCGTAAAGCCCGAGTTCACCACCGTATTAGGCGACGAGTTCGGACATATCACAGATGTGCGCATCTGGAACGACCTGCAGCAGGGCAGCTCCGATAAAGTGGGCTGGATGCTTGACGAGAATATGGATCCCGTTGCAAAGCTCGACGCAGAGGGCTACTACACCTGGACAAAGCATTTCGAGCTTACGAACGACCTTATCGAATATGATGCGCTCATCGCTCACTACAAGTATCATGGCGAGTACCTTGCAGAGGGCAGAAACATCATCTGCTATCAGTTCATGCTGGATAACGGCGAGGTATCTCCCATTTACAGCGTTGAGGTGAATATCAGCTCGCAGGCACCCGAGGTGCAGGCGTCCCTCGGCTACGGCCAGGCGATAAAGACCACCGATTTCCTGAAGAACTACAACAACTACAGCAAGGATATCCTTGGCACAGAGTATGACATATACACCGCAAATGCGCTGTACTTCAACATCGACAGCGTATACTCCGACAACGGCGAGATATCCGTTTACCGTGCTGTCTGCGAGGGCGACTACACCGCTAACGCACGCTGGACCTATGAGAAGCTTGACCCCACCCAGCCCATAAAGATAATCTCCAGTAATATCTCTGGCTACAGCGGATACGAGGGCACCGAAATCAGGTTCAGCGGCAGCGGCACCTACTCCGCAAAGGTTACGGAATTCTATGTGGTGATGGATGAGTACGGAAACGCATCCACATTCTATCCCATAGTAGGCACAAGCTACTGTAATGTCAACCCCATAAGAGACAGTGAGGGTAATGTCACAGGCTATAAAGAATTCGCTTCCGATCCCGATTCCTACGGCTACGGCTATGTTGACGGCATCCTCAGGACATATCACTTTGCCTTTGATCCGTATATCGGCGACATCACCTACGCTTACGGAGAGTTTGGCACCTATTCTTCGCTGTACGGCCGTGTTTACAACGTGGGTATGATCTACGGTATCGACACTGTTGAGCAGCTTGAGGTATCCGTGGACGGCGGCGTGCCCGTTACTGTGGATCTGCTGTCCGAGTGGGAAGAGAACCCCATCACAAACCAGCCCAATGCCGCAGGCATAGTAAGCTATGACGGCGGTACGCTGATCCTTGTGTTCCCTTATGACAGCACAAAGGCAGAGGGCGAGATGATATCTCACACCATCTCCCTCAAGGGCTATATCAACGGCGAGCTTGCGGTCAGCGCTGACGGCGAAAACGCAGAGGCAGAGGTAGTTATCGAGGCTCCCAATATTAAGCCCGCTATAATGCAGAGCGACGCAGACCCCGAGCTTGGTGCGGCTTATATCATGTCCAATGTATATCTGTATTCCGAAAATATCACAGAGTACACCCTTAAGACCGAGGCGTACATCGACGGCATAGACTACCTGTACCACGACATGAAGTACGCACTGGATGGTGCGCTTCCCGTATATCAGGACGGCACCTACACCAACACCTATTACGATAAGTTCGGCAACGAGTACGAGCTTTCGGTAGACATCACGGGAATGCCCACCGATCCCTCCGTCACAGTTTCCACGACGGAGCTGACAAAGGATCCCGTTACCGTTACGGTAACGAGCGGCACTGCCGATGTGGAGTTCGAGATAGTTGCACAGGCTGATGACTATGCGGACGCATATACGCTCCCCGCAGGCTCCACAGCCGCAGAAAAGACCGCTGACAGCGGCAAGGCTTACGAGATAGTGCTTACCGACTGCGCAGAATTCTGGGTAAGATGCACCTATGGTGACGGAAGCACCATCTACATCAGTGTGAATGTAGACAACATCTTCAACAAGCCCGTAGATCCCGAGATACTCTGGCTGTACGACGAGGGCGCAGTTGTTGACGGCGTTTACTACGGCGACATCACAGCCGTGCTGACCGATAAGAACGGCTCACTGCTGACCTACAGCGACACAGGCGCGGAGGTAAGATACACCTTTACTCCCGACGCACAGGAGCCTTTCACATTCACAGGCTATGTGAACAAGGTAGGCGTTGAGGGCGCGGATGTTGTTGCAACACCTCCCGTAACGCTGAAGCATCCCGAGCCTCCCGCAGTGGACACCACTGCCCCCGCACTGGGTATCACAGGTACCGTGAGATACAAGAACAGCTCCGCTGTGATAAGCGGCGCGTTCATCAGCGATCCCGAGCCTGACAGCGAGGATATCTTTACTGTATCCGCTGCGGCTTACAAGGAAATATACGGCAGTGAGAATGTATACACCGACACCGAGAGCTTTATCAACTCCATCGGTCCCGCGGATCTTTACAGCTTTGATATCGAGACCCTTGACGAAAGCCCTGTAAAGATATTCATTACCGCCGACAAGAACGCGGATGTTCCCTCCTACAGCACAGGAAAGAGCGACACCATCGAGGGCGTGAGCCTTATCGGACGCACTCTGCAGATCACCGATAACTGCCAGTTCGCACTGCATATCGTTGACGCAAAGAACAACAGCACATCCGCACTGTTCAATATCACGGCACTCGGCAAGGAGTTCCCCGATCCCATCGTTACACAGGCACTCACAAAGAAAGCCGACGAGGTAAGACTGTACGTAAGCATGCCCGAGATAGAGGGCGTGATAGAGCACATCACCGATCTTAAGATCACCAACGCGGGTGCGGCTGTCGAGAATGACGCGGCATCGAAGTACAACGGCATGATGTATCTCCCCGTAAAGGAGAACGGCACAGTTGTCCTTAATTACTCCTATATGTACGATGACCTTGAGATCACGGGAAGCCTTGAGATCAACGTCACCTGCCTTGATTTCTCCGTACCGCAGGTAAAGACCGAGCTGTGGTCCGCAAACTATGACGCTTCGGGCAAGTTCCTGACAAATCAGGACATCACGGTGCAGTTTGAGTTCACCAAGACCCTCAGCGACGTATACTTCTCCGATGCGGAGGGCAACAAGGTGGCTTCCACCTCGGGAATGTACCCCTCGGGTATGACGATGGCATACTTCAACAACAAGGTTACCGTTATCTACGAGAACAACGCCGACGCTGTATATCTTACAGTTGTGGCGGCTCCCAACACAGACCTTAAAAACACCATCCCACTGCCCGATGTGACCACTATCGACAAGGATGCGCCCCTGCTTACCGCTACTGCTGAGATGAGCGCAAACCACAGGTCCGCCCTTATCACGCTTACCGCGGATGAAGACGTGACATGGCCTGACGGCTCCGTAGGCAGGCAGTATGTGAACAGGGTAAGAGAGAACGGCGAGTTCACCTACCGCATCACTGACAGCGCAGGCAACACTGCCGAAGCGACCCTTGTCATCTCCGACGTGGTGACAGAGGCTCTTGTCATCACCATCGGCGATGCAAACGGCGATATCATCGATCCCGACACCTACAGCACCGACCTTGGCGACAAGCTGTATGTAAAGACCAACAGAAACGCAACCGTAAGAATAAACTGCGGTTCTGACGCATTTGCGTCCAACCCCGATGCCTGGACGGAGTTCACCGTTGAGGAGGATTCCATCGGCGTGCCCACCGCTGTATATGCGGTAGACGCCTACGGCAACAGCGCGCTTGTATATCTGTCTGCGGTCCCCGTAAAGGACAGAACTGCACCTGCTGTTATGATAAGCAAGAATATGATCTCCGCTTCCGTAAGCCTTGGCAGAGAGGGTATCGAAAAGCTTCTGCGTGAAAACATCACCGCATCCGATGACACTACCGCAGGCGCAGACCTTAAGTACAGCTTCGTGCTTCCCGCTGTCCTTGCGGCAGGTAAGTACTCCGTATCCTACATCGTAGAGGACGAGGCAGGCAACAGGACCGAGAGAACAGGCTGGATAAGACTGTACGACGGCAGTGAGATCAATATCGAGATCAACGGCGCCAAGGTGGAGCGTGACGAGACCGTCATCGCCTCCGCAGGCACACAGACCATCGATGTCACATTCACAGGCGAGCCTTACAAGATCGTATGGAGAAGCGGCATCAAGTCCGTTGGTCAGATGAAGAACAACGCAAAGACCCTTACCGCATACACCGACGCAAAGGAGAACAGCCTTGAGCTTGAGCTTTCCGAGTCGGGTTACTATACATTCCTTGTGACTACACAGGGCAGAGATGTCTATCGCTTTGTGATCTACGTTACAATGTGACAGACATAGTATAGGAGGAAATAATGAAGAAACTATTCAACAGAATCATAGCCTCGGCACTCAGCCTTGCGATACTGTCATCCGCTCTGCCGATGACAGCTTTCGCGGATGAGCTCGGCAAGCCCGAAAAGGTGGGGCTTGACGACGGCTATATCAGCGTAGAGGTATCCGCCGCAAACGGTGGCTTTGCAATAAAGACCGTTGACGGAAACACACTGGAGAAGTCTGATGACAACAAGTCGCTTCTCTATCCGTCCGCGGATTATGATACCTCGTATACATCCATACGGGTCACAAGAAAGGACGGCAGTACAGAGGACTATATCTTCGGCCGCTCCTACGGCTTCCTCGGACTGGAAAGCTCCCCCGTGTCGGTCGAGAAATTCGGAAACACCATCAGCGCCACATGGGGCGTAAAGGATATCACCGTCAAGCAGACTCTCGGTCTGCTTGATGAGATCGCCGTTCACCACGGCATGGTGGCTATCGACTACGAGGTGACCGCCGCAAGCGACGATATCGACAATGTAAAGGTGCGCGTGATGCTGGATACAGCCCTCGGCGACCAGGATTACGGCTATTATCAGGTGCCCAACGTGCTGAACGAGTACGCTTCGTATGCCAACGAGCAGCTTATCAGCAACACGGGCGAGACCCAGTACAACGGCACATTCTTTGCCATCGACGACCCCAAGTCTCCCACTGTCAATGCCTATACCGTTGACGTTGCGGTGGGCGGCAAGATGATAAAGCCCTATCAGGTGGCTTTCGGCCACTGGAACAACCTTGCATCCAGCGTGTTTGATTTCGCGCCCGATGCAAAGCTGAACTACACCAACCCCTTCAATGCGCAGTACGGCACTGCCGACAGCGCCTACGCACTGTACTATGATATGGGTGCGCTGCAGAAGGACACTCCCGCACGCATCAGCACATATTACGGCGTTTATTCCAACTCCACCGTCAGCACGGAGGAGAGCGTTGCCATCAACTTCTCCTCTGTTCCTTCCACGATGACGATGACAGAGGATCAGACCGCCTATGTTTCGCAGGTAGAGGGCGGCAGGATCGGCGACATCAAGTTCCAGGTGATGCTGGAGAATGTCAGCGACGCCGATATCGGCAGCCTGAGCTTTGAGGTAAGGGCTATCAACAACTGCAAGCCCTATTCCGACTGGCAGTTCAACATCCCCTACAGCGGCGAGTATTACAGCAAATTTCTGGGCAGCATGGCTCCCGGACAGGAAAAGACGCTGGATGTCTATTTCAATATCACTCCGCTGCCTGCCAGCGAGTACCGCCGCTTTGAGTTCATCTGCTACAACGGCACTGCCATCCTCGGCAGCCGTGAGTTCTATCTGCTTTGCCCGGGCGTACTGGGCGAGGTGACTACGCTTAACAGCATCTCTCCCAAGGTGGTGCACTATGAGGGCACCCGCCGCCTGTATCTCACAGGACAGAACATCGGGCTTATGCGTGACACCACCGCATACAGCGCTGTGCTTCACCCTGTTGCGGGCGGAGATGATGTTATAGTTCCCGCAAAGAACGTTGTTGTTGACGCAAACAACAACTCCATGTTCCTCCAGCTTGAGGAGGAGATGATCCCCGGCGCATATCAGGTGATCTTTGACTGGGTAGACCCCGATAAGGAGAACACCACCGCCGAGTCGCTGCAGTTCCAGGTTGCAAACAAGCCTGAGTACATCGCACCCACATACGGTGTCGTTACCATCGAAAAGGGCGAGGGCTATACCGAGCTCGACCCTGTGTTCGACATCGGCATCTACTCCGACGAGGCTGACTATGCAAAGCAGGTAACGGATCCTGACAACACGGTCTACCTTGAGTTCAGGGGCAACTTCGGCGTGCATTACGATGACGACGGCAACATCGTCCAGGTCAAGGCAGCCTCCCTGCCCGACATCTACGGCAACATCTACAACACCATCAATATCAGCAACTGTATCGAGGTCGAGGACGGCATCGTTACCCTCAATGTGGAGAACTACGGCGAGGACGACCAGTGCATCAACGTTGATATCGACGGTAAGGTATACACTGTAAGCAGCCGCACAAGGATATGGAACGGCGTTTGCGCCATCACCTCCTTTGAAAACGGCGAGAACAGCAAGCTTGTGCAGTACAAGAACGACGGTACCACCGTGGATGATGTGGAGAACAGCTCCTCCAACACCAACGCCATCACCCTGATGTGGCCCGGTGCGGCAAGTGCTGCGCAGACCCTTGCAGGCGTTATGTTCGAGTTCAGATACTGCCAGTTCGGTATGATGGCGACAGTTCCCGGCTCCGTGAACGACTCCACTCCCAAGCAGAGAGTCATCTCCTTCGGTGCACAGATGTCCCCTGACTTCCTGCTGCCCAAGAACTTCAACTGGAAGGAAAGACAGTCCTCTCCCCTTGAGGTGGCACAGATGAAGCTGGCAAAGAGCAACTACAACGCATACCAGCTCCGTGGCCTTGAGATGAGATACAAGAACGACCAGATGGCGTGGCGTGAGGCAAAGAGAGGCTCGCTGAGCATCTACGTTGACAACGTGCTGTTCGGCAGTCAGGGCTTTATCGGCTTTGACGCTTCCATCGATGTATCAGTGCCCTCCTATGCTGACGGACTGCCCGAGGTAAGCGGCAAGCTGGACCTCAGGATATTCCCCGCTACCGACAGCTGGAGGGTAGGCCTTGAGGGCGTGGCAGACCTCACCGCCCTTAAGCTTGAGGCAAGATTTGCCCTTAAGAAGATGGGGGGCGGCGTTGCCGGCGTTGACGAGATATATCTTTATGTTGAAGGCTCCACCCCCGGTATCAACGTGGATGGCTACGGCATATTCTGGATACAGGGCCTCGGCGGAGGCATGAGCGGAGTTTACGATACCATCTACATGGTGTCCAGTGTACCTCCGCTGAGCCTGCTGCTTTCGGGTAAGTTCGCACTGTTCGCACTGCTGCAGGCGAGGGCAGACCTCACACTCAGTATGCGTGGCTTTAGTGTGCTGCTGTCCGAGATAGGCATCACCGACGGTATCGAGCTTATCGAGGAGCTTGGCCTTGAGGTGCGATGGTATCCCGACCTTTTCCTCAAGGGTCACATGGCCATCAGCATATTCGATGTCATCAACGGCGGCGGATACATTATCCTTGAGCACAACTACAGAACAGACGAGATATTCTGGGAGGGCTTTGCAAAGGCATCTCTGCAGACTCCCGACCTTCCCCTTATCGGCGTGATAACTCTCGCAAGCGTAGGCGTAGGCATCAATCCTCAGAAGATATGGGGCGCATTCTCCATCATCGGCATCGATATGGGCGTTACATATTACTGGGGCGGCGATGTTGACTTCGGCTTCGGCAAGTACGACGCTCCCGAGCCTACATATCCCATCTCGTTCATGAGCGCACCCGTGGGCGTTGACGAGACCACAGGTCAGACCCTGTACATGGCACTCGGCACAAACTCCAGGATAGTGGCAAGCACGCTGGAGTTCAACTCTCCTGCCGTGCAGGACTCCGACAGCGAGATAACAAGCACTGCCGACCGCAAGACCCACGAGATAGTTCTCGGAAGCTACAGCACAGCCTGTGATATGATGCTGGCGGCTACCTTTACCGCTGAAAACGAGAACGAGGCAAAGGGCTTTGCCATGGGCGACATCTACGGCAACGAGGGTCTTAAGCTGGTTGCAAAGGACGACCCCACAAGGACCTACGAGCTGACATGGCTTGACGCATCGCAGAGTGCAGACAGCCAGAGCGGCACCAACGCACTGTTCAACTATAACGAGGACACAGGCGAGGGAAGTGTCATCATCAGCTTTACCGATGAAGCGGACTACTCCACCGAGTGGGTGCTCACCTCTCCCGCAGGCGTTGACCTCACCCTGTACGAGATGAAGAACATGGCAGGCATCGACAGCGTTGATTACACCTATGACAGCGCTGACGGCAAGCTTGACGTACAGTGGAGCGGCAGCAAGCTGGAGCAGATAGATTCTCTTGCAGTGTATGCCGAGAATACTGACGGCACTCTTTATCCCGTTTACCAAACAGATGACTATACCGTTATCAGCGGCGGCGTTGCAGACGCCACCGACGGCACGGTGACCTTTGATATCCCCGCTTCTCTCCCCAGCGGCGAGTATAAGCTCACACTGGTAGGCAGCAGCGAGGCAAACAACATCAACGACATTGTATCCACTGCCGATACATTCACCTATGTGAATCCCGAGCAGCCCGCAGCACCTGTTGTAAGCAACACCGCACTTGGCGGCGATTACAGCATCGACGCTGATGTGGCGGCAGGCGGCAACACCGACGGATACGTGGTGACCGTCTACGAGAAGACAGCGGACGGCTGGGTACCCTCCGAGTTCGGCGCACAGTTCATCGCCGCTGACGAGGACGGCACAGTTCCCGCTGAGATAACAGTGGGCGGAACCTATAACAAGACCGTATATACAGACGCTGACGGCAACGTTGTGTCTGCGGCGGACGCAGACAAGGACGGCGTTACAAAGAGCACTGTCACCGCAGGCCTCGAGGCAGGCAAGACCTACCGCTTAGGCGTTATGGCATACAATGCCGCAGAGGACGGCACAGAGCTGTTCTCCGATGAGGTGTTCAGCTCCGAAGTGGTGATGAAGAAGCCCGTAAAGCCCTCAGTAAAGGTATCTGTACAGGGTGCAAAGGCACTTGCCGATGCCACAGAGGCGGCTTCCACCATCGACTATGTGACCACCTCCGATCCTGTTATCAATATCAGCTCCGATATGGCGGTAAGCGGCAACTGGAAGCTGGACGGCGATGTGCAGACAGGCACATTCACCGCAGGCAACTCCGCTACCCTTGAGCTTAAGGACGTGGCAGAGGGCGAGCACACCCTGACCCTTACAGGCGAAAACAACAGCGGCGACGCATTTGCTGTTGACTATCGCTTCTATGTAAAGACAGGCGCGCCCAGACTTCAGTTAAGCTCCCCCAACAGCGGCTCCTTCTTCGGCGAG
Organism: Oscillospiraceae bacterium; assembly: GCA_045540255.1. Taxonomy (GTDB): domain Bacteria; phylum Bacillota; class Clostridia; order Oscillospirales; family Ruminococcaceae; genus CAG-115. Next base: position 55,031 of record JAZQGZ010000069.1, read on the forward strand.
ACTGTTACGGTAACAGGCCTTGCGGATGCGGGAACCACTGTAAAGATACTGCTTGACGGCAAGGAGAGCAGAAGCCTCACCGTTGACGAGAGCGGAAAGTTCACAGCGGATATCGCTATGGATGTGACAAAGCTTGAGCAGAAGCTCACCGTCTATGGCGTGAACGCACTCGGCACAAAGACCGCAGAGTACGGCATCTGGCTTACCAATGAGATAATGCAGGCAAGCGACGTAAAGCTGGCGATCTACCTCGACGGCGAGGATCAGACATATCAGACCATCCCCGCAGGCGAGGGCGGAAAGCTGGAGCTTCGTGCGGTATCGGGCGATAAGTCTGTTGTCATCCCCGAAAACAGCACGCTCGGCAGTCAGGCAGAGTGGTCCGTTTATATGGTAGAGGGCTCTGCCGATATCGATGACGGTCAGCTCTCCACAGACAGCGAAGCCAACGGTATGCTTAAGGTAACTCTTGAAAACAGGGATCTCTCCGCTGTTATCGGCGGCGAGGTTGGATCCGCTGTAAGCACGCCTGTTATCCAGCCCGCAGGCAAGCAGTTCACAAACTCGGTTGCAGTGACCATCACCTGCGACACCGAGGGCGCGGAGATCTACTACACAACAGACGGAACCACACCTACCACAGCAAGCAGGAAGTACACAGGCAGATTTACCCTCACCTCCACTGCCACCGTTAAGGCGGTAGCGGTATTGAACGGCGAGTACAGTGACATCTGCACCGAGACCTTCACAAAGAAGAGCGGCGGTACTTCTTCGGGCGGCGGCACAGGCGGATATTATCCCCAGACCTCGAAAAAGCCCTCTGTCAACGGTATTCCCATGACATGGGCCGAGATCGCGGCATATATCGGCAATCTGCCCGAGGGCACCGAGGTAACAGTCCTGCTTAACAAGAACTACGATGTCCCCGATTATGTGATAAAGGCTGTCGATGATACCGACACAAGAGTCACATTCGATTATGACGCCGTCAGGGCATGGTATATCGACGGTGCTGACATAGATACTCCCGAGGATGCGGATCTGCGCATCACCTCGGCAAGCGATATCGATACCCAGTCCCTGCGCGGCTCTGTGGGAAGCAAGTTCAGCATCGACGGTACAGACAATCCCACAAAGCTTTCGATCTACGTAGGAAAGAGCTATGCAGGCAAGTTCGCTAACCTGTACATAAAGGACGGCGACGGCTTTGTCTGCGTTGACAATGTAATTATTGACGAGCAGGGCAGAGCTAAGCTCCTCAGCCTTTCCGAAAAGGGCGATTATGTCATCATGGCAAGCGGATTCAGCGGCCGCAAGGGCGACGTGACCAACGATGGCGTAACTAACGTACTTGATGCTTCGGCTATCCTGATGGATCTTGCAGGCATCAGTCCCGCTCCCAATCCCGATGCAAGAGATTACGACGAGAATACCCTCATAAACGTACTCGACGCATCCGCGATCCTCATCGATCTCATGAATAAAAAGATCTGATAACTTATCCCCCGACTCCTGCCGGCGTCGGGGGATAATTCTTTGTGTCATAAAAAAGCCGTCCTTTCGGACGGAATGTATCATCTCACGGCTCATCCCCGCAGCTTCGCGGCGGTATCATTCTGAAAAACTCTTGTAATTATATGAAATATATGGTATAATTGCGGTGTATGTCATAATCGGGTTTTCCCTGTGACTTTATCTGATCAGGTATAACTGAAATGATCGCGTCGCAACGATCGGGTTATACATTTTTCGGCGCGTGGCCCGGCTGCGTTTTTTAGATCATACAATAAAAGGAGTCAAAAGAGCATGAAGAAAAGAATTTTAAGCGTACTGCTTATGTCGGCAATAATTGTCGGCGTGACAGGCTGTAGAATTGCTGATAACAAGCCTGCGGCTACTCCCGCGGTGACAACACCCACCGGCACAACAACTTCAGTTACAACTACTGAGGCTACAACCACCACGACCACCACGACCGTCAGCGGAAGAGATTATGGTGCTGAATATCGTGAACAGCTCAAAAAAGAACAAGAAGAAGCAGATAGATTTTTGGACGAACTTCTCGGAGCATCGGATTTCGGTACTTCGGCTGCTACGTCTGCAACTCCCAAGCCCGCAGAAACAAGCAAGCCTGTTGAATCAAGCAAGCCTGATGATACAACTGACACCACAGGCAAACTCGGAGGCTTTACAGGTGAACCCGAGATCGACTGGAACGGCAATAAACTCGAGCTCGAAATCAATAGCGTTTCCGGCGCAACGGAATATTACCTCAGCATAGACAGCAAGGGATTCACCGATAACGGCAACCTGTGCAATGAAACAAGGCAGACTAAAACAGGAAGCTCGACTGTGAAATTGAACACAGAATATGACTTTTCTCTTCCCAGATATGTTTATGTAAGAATTACCGCGACAAACGGTAATGAAAGCACCGTTAAGGAAATCAAATATGACACATACAGGGGTTCGGCCTATGGCGACGCGGGTCACATTGACGGCAGAACTGTTATCGTAAGCGTTTTTGCAGACGACCCCACAACAAAATGGACAAACTCCTCTGCAGACAAGCAGATGATGGATGAGACCTGGGAGAGCCTGCGCTGTGCTACTGAATGGCTCACAAAATCGGTGTCAAAATACGGCGCAGACGCTGAATTCATCTGGGACTGGAAAAAGTACAGCGAGCTTAAAATCATGTCGTCGTTTGACAGCGAGCTTGATGTTGATGTGCTCGACAGAAGCTATGAATTTGCTGAAGGCGAAGAATGGAAGCGCTCATTCGAATACCAGATGATAGATATTGCGATTAAAGATAATATCAGAGACATCGAATATGATCGTTTTCTTGAGCAAGAATCTGATCTGCTTGATAAGTACGACGCCGACAACATAATCTATCTTTACATAGTCAATACCACTAATGAAAACGGAACAAACTCTTTTGCTGTGGACGCAGAGAATTACAACCTGACAGAATACATAGTTGTTTATGTCAGGGAGCATAACCATACTGCAAGAGCAAACACCTATGCACACGAGATACTGCATCTGTTCGGTACCCATGACCTGTACTGCGAAAGCGACGCTATCCCTCAGGCTTACGTTGACCATCTTGCCGCCAACGGCTGCAACAGCATTATGTATTACGGTCAGTCCAAAGATAACATAACAAGAGAATTCACCGACCTTGAAGCGTACTATACAGGCCTCATTGACTATTGTGCGGATGTTGAGAAATGGGGGCTCGGCGAGAGCGACTTTTTCAAAGGTCAGTAACATTTACACAGAGGGATCTGCCGTAACGCTGAAAGCATGAATGTATAAAAACACAAGCCGGGGAAACCCGGCTTGTTCTTGTTGTAACCACTGAAAAGAACGACCATGCCCGACGGCTTCGGAGCGGTCTCGCGCAGCGAGATCGTTGACCCGTTGTCAACGAAGCGGAGAACTGCCGCAGACCAATAAAAAAGGACGCCATTCAGCGTCCTTTTTTATTGGTCGAGATGACTCACGCCCGCTATCGCTAGCGACCTTTTAAGTGGCTTGGCTATGCGGTTTGTAAGTTCCTTTTGGAGTATTATACACCAGTTTTGGGGAGTTGTCAAGCTTTAGGATGAGACTATTAATAAATAGTACAAGTATGATTGACTATAAGATTGTATACATTCATTGGTTTGTAGACAAATATTGATATTATCTTTGCGTTGGATTATATATTATCTCCATGTAGCTATATAAGCTACCCGATTAATTATCGGACCATAGAATGTTCCCCTGAGCGTAACTGCTCAGGGGATTTTTTCTGTTTTAAGGAGGAAATCATGGCACAAAAATTCAACAACCAGCACTTCTGTACCAAAGGCATCTCACAGCGGCTTCCCATTATGACACAGGTTATCTTGTGGGAGCTTATTCAGTCCATGGAGGTCGAGGAGCAGGACTACTTGCAGGTGTTCACGCTCTCTGTTGAGGATGGACAGCAGAAGATCCTGCATGAGCAGGAGTTCCCCGAATACTCTGCGGAACATCTCTTTCCCAGCACTGATCCCATTGAGGGCAAGATATTCGTCATCGATGACGAGACCCATTCCACTATGCTTTTTGCTGAAGAATACTAAGGAGGTAATACCATGCAAAACGATATCATTTTCTGCGACCGCTGCGGATGCGAACTCACAAGAGATTCTGTTCACTATTTTGAGGATGAATACCTTTGCTCGGACTGTCTTGACGATTCAACCATCGTCTGCTCTTACTGCGGCGAGCGCATCTGGAGCGACGATAACGCAGGTACTATGAGCATGCCGCTGTGCGATCGCTGCTACGACAACCACTACACATCCTGTGAGGATTGTGGGCGTATCATTCATCAGGACTACGCAAACTACTACGATGATGACGACTGTCCCTACTGTGACAACTGCTTTAGTCATCGCAACGAAGGGCCTATCCGAGATTACAGCTACAAACCTGATCCTAAGTTCTTCGGTGAAGGCTCACGCTACTTTGGTGTTGAACTGGAGATCGATGAGGGCGGTAAGATTGGCGACAACGCACAGGCACTCATCGATCTTGCGAATGTGCTGTCTGAGCACATCTACATCAAGTCCGACGGAAGTCTGAACGACGGCATGGAGATAGTTACGCATCCCATGACCCTTGATTATCACAGGACAACTATGCCGTGGGAAAGGCTCTGTACTAAAGCGATACACCTGCGCTATAAGAGCCACAAAACCACAACCTGCGGACTTCACGTCCATGTGAACCGCACCGCCTTTGGCGAGACCCGAGAGGAGCAGGATGAAGCTATCTCTCGGGTTTTGTATTTTGTGGAGCACCACTGGGCGGAGCTTCTGAAATTCAGCCGCCGCACCGAGTATGCTATGAACAAGTGGGCAGCTCGTTACGGCTACAAGCACGACCCCAAAGAGATTATGGAGAGTGCAAAGAAAGGCGGCAATGGTAGATATGCTTGCGTGAACATCACCAACTGGAACACGATTGAATTTCGTATGTTCCGTGGCACTCTCAAAGCAAATACCATTATTGCTACTCTCGAACTCGTTGACAAAATCTGCGATCTCGCTCTGTATCTCACTGACAAGGAGATTGCAAATGTAAGCTGGACGACATTTGTAAAGACACTCGATGCTACAAAGCATAAGGAGCTTATTGCTTATTTGAAAGAAAGACAGCTCTATGTCAACGACCCAATCGACTTTATGGAGGATGATTAATTATGTGCGCTATATTCGGTTTGATTGATTACAGGAATTACTTCACCAAGCACCAACGAGAGAAGGTGCTGAAAGTTCTCTCAAAGGAATGCGAGGTGCGTGGTACTGATGCTACTGGCTTTGCCTATGTTCACGACAATAGGCTGTATGTTTACAAAAGACCCCTTGCCGCTCATAAGATGAGGCTCCGCCTCCCCTTTGAGAGCAACATCGTTATGGGACACACTCGCATGGCAACACAGGGCAACAAGTTTGACAACTACAACAACCATCCTTTCTCGGGAATGTGTGGCTCAATGCCATTTACCCTTGCACATAATGGAGTTCTGCATAACGATGAAAAGCTCCGCAAGGAGTTGAAACTCCCTGCTACTAAGATTGCAACGGACAGCTACATAGCTGTCCAGCTTCTTGAACAGAAAGGCATCCTCGACTTCATGTCCATTGCTGAAATGGCTGAACAGCTCGAGGGGTCTTTTACTATTACGGTGTTGGATGTAGCGAAGAATCTCTACTTCATTAAAGGTGACAATCCACTGGCTCTCTACCACTTTGAGAAGGAGGGCTTCTACATCTACGCAAGCACTGCGGCGATACTGGATTGTGCGCTAATTACGCTCGGATTGGTGACTAAGTTCTACGCCGAGATCGACGCTAAGTGCGGAGATATCCTGCGAATCTCGCCTGATGGTGAGCTTACTTCGGCTAAGTTCAATACTGCAAAGCTGGATGCGCTGGATTACTATTACAGCTATCGTCCCTACTGGTGGACTCATGCTGAGCCTGAGGATTATGCCGAATGGTTTGAGAGTGCCGCTGTTAAAGAACTTAAGCAGTTCGCAAGCTACATCGGGATATCCGAAAAGGATATAGACATCCTGCTCGACTACGGCTACACCGTCGATGATGTCGAGGACTTGCTCTATATTCCCGAAGGTGTGGAAACCGCGGTTGAAGAGATACTCTGCGAGTATGCTTACTGTGGGGGTGAGTGGTAATGCGGAACTTCGTGTTCGGCTATGCCCGAGTATCCACCGAGCAGCAGAACCTCGACCGTCAGCTTGATATGCTCGAAAAGTACGGCGTTGACCACATCTACAACGAAAAAATGACAGGTACAAAGCGAAATCGCCCCGAGCTTGAAAAGCTACTGGAACGCCTGACAGAGGGGGACACCGTAGTCGTGGAGTCCCTCTCTCGTCTTGGCAGAAGTACGAAGGATCTCATTTGGCTAATGGAGATGTTCAACGTCAGAGGTGTCAACCTCGTTTCTCTCAAGGAATCCATAGACACTACTTCAAGTACAGGAAAGCTGCTGTTCACACTGATGTCTGCACTAGCACAGTTTGAGCGTGATGTGCTTGCTGACAGGACGAAAGAAGGTCTTGCCGCTGCGAGGGCGAGAGGGCGTAAAGGTGGGAGACCAGCTACCGATAAGGAAGCAGTCAAAAGAGCTATGCGGCTCTACAAGACAAAGGAATACTCTGTCAGGGAGATAACCGAACTTACAGGGGTAAAGGCATCTACCCTCTACAAGTACATTGCTTCTACTAAAAACGGTGGTTAAATGGACATTGATTTATGTAGGAGTTTATAGAGAAAAATCCCACTGAAACCGACCATTTTCAGTGGGATTTATTTTTTTACATAAAACGAACGTTTTTCGGATATTTGCAATGTGTTATATTGTTACCAGTAAACTTAAGCGTTTAACTTAAACTCCAGCAGCCAGTCCACGGCATTGACTACCTCAATGCCGTCATAATCACCGAGAGTGAATCTGTCAAGTGTGATGATGGTCTTTGCATAGTTGTCGGAAATATTGCGGAGTGGTGTTATCTCACGATGGAAAGTGTTTTCATCGGTAAGCGAGGCAGTGACCTGATAGTACCATATCCTGTCGTTCTTTTCCGCAACGAAATCAACCTCCGTAAGTCCTACCTTGCCTATGTTCACCTTGTAGCCTCTGCGGAGAAGTTCAAGATACACGATGTTTTCAAGTGAAAAACCAAGATCGTAGTTCTTTCTGGGAAGCAGATGTCGGCGTATTCCCATATCAACGATGTAGTATTTCTGATTGGTTTTCAGCAGCTGTTTGCCTAACACATCATACCGCTCAACAGGATAGAATACAAACGACTCTGTAAGTGCCTCAATATAGTCGGCTACGGTGTTTGCTGATACCTTTCGTCCCGTAGATACAATGTAGTCAGATATGCTCTTTACCGAGATAAGACTGCCGACAGAACCTGCAAGAAATTTTGCGATATTCTTCAGCAAGGCTATATCTGTAACCTTGCGTTTAGTGGGATCGCTCTCTCTGCGTTTCTGACGCTCCTCGATATCATTGATGATTATGGTGTTGTATATACCCTCAAGGTACATATCAGACTTCTCTCTGTTTCTGTCCATAACCGAGATATACGGCATTCCGCCGTTCTGCATATACTCCGCAAAAAGAGTATCGTTATCAGTTCCGCTGTTAAGCTGACAGTATTCCGCAAAGGAAAGCGGCAGCATAGATATTTCAATATATCTGCCTGAAAGCAGCGTTGCAAGCTCACCCGAAAGCAGGTTTGAGTTGGAGCCTGTGATGTATATGTCCACATTATCCTTTATATAAAGGCTGTCAACAACTTTTTCAAAGCCCTCGACCTTCTGCACCTCATCAAGAAAAATGTAGGTGTATCTGTCCTTCTGGAGCTTTTCTTTGAGATAGCTATACAGTTTTTTGTAGTCCTGAAGCTCCTCGTAATCCATATCCTCAAAGTTGATGAATACGATCTGCTCCTGCTGTACGCCTGTTTCAAGCAAATGATCGCGATACATTGTCAGCAGGGTGGATTTTCCGCATCGACGGATACCCGTAACTACCTTGATGACCTTTTCCTCACGCCACATTTTCAGCGTCTCGAGATATTCAAGTCTTTCTACCATTTCAGCACCTCCTCGATATATTCCCATTATAGCACTATTATGTCCGCTTGTCAATAATATATTCCCATTTCGGAATATTTACAGCTTTGCTCAGAATTTTGCTCCGATTTAGAGTAAATTATTATGGCGCATTTAATCATAGCCCAACATCTGACGGTTGAATCTGTTCTCATAAATTCTGATAAGCGCTTCTACATATTCCTTGAATTGCGCAAGCTCGTATGGTCCCTCGCTGAACATTTTGCCATCCACAAAGCTCACCGTATTCATTACAAAATGGATGTGCCAGTGATCGGTGTCCTCGTGTACAGAGAAGATTATCTGATACCGCTGACTATAATATGCGCTTATCTGAAATGCAAGAGTATACAGCTCATGTCCTATAAACACTAAATTCTTATCAGGGCTGACTATGAAATGTCTTGCGTATCTGCCTTCGGTCTTTCTGAAAAATTTCTTTGTAAACATCATTTCCTGAAAGGCGCAGCATGGATTTACATTCATTCCACCTATATAGTAGCATAAATTGGGTTTGTTTTTCTTGTCAGTGAGGACATAACAAATTAAATTTGCAAGAGCCTGCGAATCATTATATTCTTTATTTACGATCTTAACGACATCTGACATATAAATTCCACATCCTTTCTTAAGTTGTTCATCATATCTTCTGTCATCTCAGAACGCGGTAAAGATAATAATGTTGCTGCTTCCCTCAGCGCACACAGCACACGGGGATTTATTACTGTCGGAGTATTTGATACCGCCATATTCACTATATACTGATTCCTTGTGATTCCTGCTTCATCCGCTTTTTTCTGAATATGTGACAGCTCCTGCGGAGTAAGTCTTATCGTTGTAGTTGTTGTTTTAGTAGGTTTTATAGCCATAAGTACCTCCTTAAAATGTGTGTAACACAAATCTCTTATATGATATATACTATATATAGTATATATCAGCAGGATAACGCATTTGTGCTACAACGTTATCCTTATAAAATAGTTAGTATGATTTTGTTCTGTAACAAAAAACTCCCGAAAAAATTCGGGAGACAAATGTTATTGTAGGCAACATTGCAGGCTCTCTGTGGTGTTGTCTATACGATTTTTTACGAAAATATCAAGATAAATTCGTATAAATCGTTATGAAATTCGTATAAAATATTGCAAAATTCGTATAAATTTGATTTTTAGTGATAAACCTCAATGTTTATGTACTATTTGTACACTTTAAGATCCAGATTCTGCAGCTTCCTGCCAAATAGATAATGAAAGAGATTTATATACACTGTATCGGCATTTCACAAAAAACGATTACAGCAGCTAGAGGAGACAATGCACTCATCTGAGTTCAAGGTACTTGTCAGAGTTGATGCTGATGACATCATCCGGATGTTCAGGGATTACTTAAGATAAGGGAGAAGCTATGTTTGAGGATTACAATGATATGATATCTGTCGAGGAGCTTTGTTATATGCTACGTATCGGCAGAAACAAGGCTTATGAGCTTCTGCGCAGCTGCAGAATACAAGTATTTCGTAACGGACGGCTATGGCTGATACCAAAGGTGACTGTCGTCGAGTACATCACAATGTCAAGAAAAAGAGTATAAAACTATGGAGCAGACTTCACAACCTGCTCCATGAGCTTTTGCAAAATAACATTTTACAATACAAGCGGCATCGTTACAAAGCTCGATAATTATAGATGTTTGTAATTAATTATTAAACATACTAGCAAATAAACAGCAGGCGGAGTCCTGTTATTTGTTTTCCAAGGGAGAGGGAGCTTCTGCACTCGCCACCCATGGTAAACCACCGCCCTACTATATTATATCGATTACTAATACGCATAAATACTCTTGAATTGTAATGTAGTCGTTATAAAGACTATGTTTTTCCTTTTTGTAAAACAAATATATTTGTTACAATATCGCTAATTACAAAATTCATTATATAGAGGTTTGTAACTCGTTAAGTGAGAATTTTGGATATCAATGCTTGCAAGTCTATAAAGATTGCATTATATTTATCTGAAAATCTATTGACAAGCAAAGTAGATTGTGATATACTAGTGTTACGATCACGGGGGAAGGAGGTGATTGAAGTGGCAAAAAAAGCTTCTGTAAAGGATACAGAAGGAACTGTCGAATGCGTACCTGTGGATATTGGTGTCGGTGAGATTCAGGAGAATGTCGACAAAGTAAGACCTATTACTGTTCGGCTTAACGATCAAATGGCTCTTGATTTTAAAACGATAGCTGCCGAAAATGATATGAGTCAGGCTCAGCTTATTGAGAAATTCATTAAGGATTATAAGACTAATAATTCCAGAGGCGTTCAGAACACAGGATTAGACAATGGTATAATAACCTTTGCTTCGCTCATTTTCAAGAAAGACAATAATGATTGTATTAACGAAATGGGTTATAAGGTGCAATTCAAAGGCGAAATCAAATACGCAGATCAAAATCGTATTTACAAAGAAGCTATTCCCTATGCCGGCGCAATATTGAACGACTATGATATTGATGTTACAAACGGAGATTATATGTTATTCAATACAGTGTGTGTAGTTGAAGTGCTTAGCCCAATTCTCCCCAACGATATTGCATATAGGTATGCTGTATGCGAATCAGTTATTATCGCTTCCAAGAAAAACATGAACGAAGTAGTGCTTCGCAATGATTGGTTTCAGTTTGCAGAACAGCCAAATGAGTTGATCGGTAAATTAAGTACGTACGTTGACGTGAATCAGCGTGTCGGCATATCGTTTGCCTTTTCTAAAGTTTATGAGAAAGATTGTATGAACAGGTTTATACCCAAGTCATTAAAGAACCCGTAACATAATAGCCGAAGCCACCAGGCTTCGGCTGTTTTGCCCAACTGCGAAAGGAGTATTATGCAAATTAAAAGAAAACGAGAACTTGTTACAGATAACAATATCGCCGTTGAATATGTTATAAATCAAGGTCGTACATGCCAAAATCCGTATGATAATGCCTGTCGCATTGAAAAACGCTCCGGATATGCCAGCGAAATGATTAAGCTTGAGGAAGGAGAATATCTATCTGACAGAATTGGAGAAAGCTATATCAACTGGCAACATGGTGATGTTATAATGATGAATGTGTCCTGTGGTAAGGGTAAAACCACATTCTGTATCAAAGAGCTTTACCACCATTATCTTAAAAACGATTATCGTATTATTTACCTGTGCAACAGGCTTTCTCTTAAAGCTCAAATTATCAAGGATAGTGCCAATGAATTGTCAATGCATGAATATGATGGGTTGCCACCTGAGGTTCTATGCAACGTGAAGGATTTTGAGGGCAGAGTATTCTTTGAGACTTATCAGGGATTGGGTAATATTTACAAACGCAACCTAAAGTATCGACCTGAGTGTTTTGACGGAAGAAAAGTCTTGCTAATCATGGATGAGGTGCACTATTTTACATCAGATTGTATGTTTTCGACATCTCCCGAGTATGTTTTTAACGGAATCCAGAAACAGTTCTCTGACGCTATAACTGTTGTGATGACTGCAACTGATTGGGATGTGTTTGACTTAATTGCCTCCAGCAGACCGCATACGCCTGATATTCCGACATATAATATGCCTGCGCAGTGTTATTTACCAACAAATGAATTTATGGGGCAATTTGGTTGTAAACACTATAATCAATGGAATATACAGTGCCGCTCCTGCAATATGGATTATCAAAAGAAAGCATATTATGGCTATATAACAAATTCGCTACAAGGTCTTAAGCCTGTTAAGCAATACTATTATGACGATGGTTTTGACCGGACCAATGTATCCGCATACTATTATCAAAGCAAAGAAGAGCTTATAAATAAGATCAAATCGTCCTCAGAAGATGAAAAGTGGATTATTTTCACCAGTAGTAAAAGCAGTGGCTTCTCGCTGAAAGAAAAGCTGAACAGCTTATCAATAAATGCAGAGTTTGTTTATTCGCCTGATAGTTGCAACGAGCTATCCGCTAATGCCATTGCCGAGAAAAACTCCATATTCTCTGAGGAAAAGTTCAAGTCCAGAGTATTGATCACAACAGCAGTTCTAGACTGTGGCACGACCATCCATGACAAATCAGTCACTAATATAGCAATAGATTGTATCGACCCTGTAACTACGGTGCAGTTTATCGGCAGGATACGCAAAGACGGGCAGAGAATGAACCTGTATTTCAGGAACAGGACTTCACAGGAAGTGGAAGATTATCTCTATGAACGTATTCGCAAACCGCTTGAAGATATGCGAAGATTAGCTTCAAGCAAGGAGCAACGCGATTGCAACGAAGAATTACTTGGAACCATGATGGGCAATCTGTTGTCGTCGTATGACGGAAAGATACATAAGAATATTTTAGCAGAACGTAAGCTGCGAAATATGCAGATATATCTGGCTCATATTATTCTTGGGCATGTGCCGCAGAATGACAACAGCAAACCCGAAGACAAAGACAAGAGCTTCCTCAGACATCAGCTAGAGCTGTTCGGCTTTGAGCTTGAAGAATGCAATTTCATTAGTCACGATGAAAAGGCAGCTCAAAAGAATAATATCTGTGGTTACATCGAGAGTAAGCTTGACACTGAAATGACAAAAGATCAATATACTGAATTTGGTAAGGAACTCGATAAATTATTAACTGCTGCGTATGGTTCGCCAGTTATAAGAGGAGACGGTACCCATACTACTAAAAAGTATAATGAGATATTTCAAAAATATGGAATTCCTTATATGGTGTCCAAAGATTCTAATAACAATTACATCTTTTCTGCTGTATCAGCAGGTGAAAAGTATAACGAAACCGCATAATGTTTTCGGAAAGCTGTTGGAGGTGCAGTTGACAATAAAAACAAATTGAGAGGGGTGATATTTTATTCTTGTTATGTCATGGAGTAGCATCGAGTAATCCGTCCTCATCAAAGCGGTGTATGCAAATGCTGCAACGTAGGATGAGCATGACACTAAACCAGGATTATATTATCAGACACACCTGAGATACACAATAACTTACCGTGTATAAACAGGTATTTCAATAATGGAGGATTTTAAGAAGAATACCGCATAATTTAACCAGATGACGAGTGAAGTGCGGTTCACATCCCATAAATAACAGAGGATGTGATAGGGTGTGTTTTTACTATCATATATTATAATTGTGTATCTAAGCATACAAGGAATTAACGATGAAGGAGGTTTTCGTAATGAAGAAAACTGAAAGAACCCTTGAATGCACTGCTGCACAGGCAAGCGATAACATTCCCGAAGAAATTGTAATAATCACCTTGTTTCAGTGTATTGATCTGGTACGGGAGGGGGTGACGGCTGATGGCGGAGAAAATAACGAAACCGCTGATTGATGCCGTTGCCTACGCACGCTTCTCCTCAAACCATCAGCGTGATGAGAGCATTGACGCTCAGTTGAGGGATATCCGCAGTTTCGCCAAAAGCAACGGCATAAGAATAATAGCCGAGTATTCCGATAAAGCTTTTTCCGCACGATCAGACCAACGCCCTGATTTCCAGCGTATGATAAAGGACGCAAAGGAGCATAAGTTCCAGGTGGTCATCGTACATAAGCTGGACAGGTTTTCCCGTGACAGATATGACTCGGCTTTCTACAAGCGTGAACTGAAAAAGCATGGAGTGAAGATACTGTCAGTTACCGAGAAACTGGATGACAGCCCTGAAAGCGTTATGCTGGAATCGGTGATCGAGGGAGTAGCGGAGTATTACTCCAAAAACCTCGGTCGTGAGACTATGAAAGGTCTCAAGGAGAATGCCTATAACGGCAAGCACACAGGCGGACTTGCTCCGCTTGGATATCGTGTGGATCCTGTCACAAAACGCGTGGAGATCGATCCTAATGAGGCAGGCGCGGTGCAGATGATATTCGAGATGGCGGCAAGCGGCGCTCATTATCCCGAGATAGTGGACAAGCTTAACGCTCAGGGGTATCGCACCAAAACAGGCAGAGAATTCAGCAGCTCGGGATTGCATGAGATCCTCAAAAATCAGAAGTATATCGGAATCTGCGTATACAATAAGCGTGTATCACAAGATGTCTGCAACAGCAGCCGCAGATTCAAGGACGAAAGCGAGTGGATAGTCCGCACGGATGTGTTTCCTCCGCTGGTGGATGAGGAGGTTTTCAACCTTGTTCAGGAACGCATGAGAAAGCGTCAGGTCAGCGGACAGGCTCATCCCAAGGAGGTGTATCTGCTCAGCGGCAAGATACGCTGCGGAATATGCGGCACAGCCTACTGCGGCGAGCGCAAAAGGAGCGGGAAAGGGATTATATCTCATTCCTACTTCTGCAACAGCCGCAACAGAGGTCATGGCAGCAGTTGTGGAAATCCCTCAATAAACAGGTCGCTGATCGAAAGTTATGTGCTGGAGAGGCTTTCGGAATATGTTTTCTCGGACAGTCTTATCCCTGATATCGTAGGCAGCTACAACCGTTATCTGAGGGAACAAAACGGCACAGCCATGCAGAGGTTAGACGAGCTTACCAAGGAAACAGCTCCTTGCAGAGCAAGATAAACTCTACCATTGAGCTGCTTATCGAAACCAAATCAGCGGCTCTCAAGGACAAGCTTGCATTGCTTGAAGCGAGGCAAGCCGCTGTTCAGGCAGAGATCACCGAGCTTAACTCGGGCAACATCGACAGAGCGGTTACGGAGGAGCAGCTGAAAGCGGCATTCTTCGAGATACGGGAATGTCTCACAAACGGCACCCTGCACAATGTCAAGCGTCTGATAGATGCGTATGTACATGAGGTGCTGGTGTATCCCGAAAAGGTTGTTGTGGTGTTCAATATGTTCCCACACATCAAATTCCCCAAGGAACAAGACGAGGAGAGCCCTGACGAGGGGCTCTCCTCTGTTGCTTATCCCGAAGTGATGTCCGACGAGCTGTGCAGGAAACGCTACGACAGCCCTGATTTTGTGGCAGGCTCCCGTGTGCTTGACCGTATAAGAGGTTTGAGCGGGGAGCCGCCATGATGATATATAGTTGTGTTTATCTCAAGGATATGTAATAGTTCAGATGTTCTTGAAAGGTAACAATGGATAAATTAAGCCGTGATTTTTTATCACGGCTTAAAATATCAACCATTAACTATGTTTTCTCTTTCAAAAAGTCTACCTTTAGTAAAGGTGCAGACGGCTTGTCCGAGATAGTTCCAGAGGAGGCTGAAGCAGTTCTGGATATCTACCGCATGAACGCTTTATATCTGCTTTGAGCGAACTCTTCGTTGACAGATAAACCTTGTTCGACAACGGCAGGCTTATTTTGAACGAGTTTACCGATTGCTCCGAAATTGACACAGAACTGAATGATATCTCCGTTGAGCTTGACCTGCTTTCCGGCTTGATACGAAACTGCATATCCGAGAATGCTGAAACAGCAATAGAGCAAAGCGACTACACCTAATATTACAATAAACTCACCGATAAGCACGAGGAACTGCAAAACCGATATGCTGAACTACGCAGACAGCGAGAGGAAAGGCTATGCAAGGCCGATGTCCTCGGCGAGTTTTTGTTCAGGCTGTCGGAGCTTGACTTGCTGGAGCTTTCCTTTGATGACAGCTTATGGAACTGGTCAGTGGAGCGGGTTACGGTGTTTGCTGACGGGGAGATGAGGTTCAGGTTTAAGAATGGAATGGAGATATAGTGCAAGGCATGAGGAGGTGAATTTATGAATAGCATACTTGAAGAACTGTGGTATGGCAATGTTTGCCCGAATACCGAGTGGCGTGAAACAACTAAAGAGGCGAAGAAGCTGATGGGATATATTTCTGACCACTATGATTCTCTGCAATCGACACTCACAAGCGAGCAAAAGGAGATACTTGAAAAATTCACAGATTGCCACGCCGAGCTTACGGACATAAACGAGCGTGAGATATTCGTATATGCATTCAAGCTCGGAGCGAGGATTGCAATAGAAATGTTGAGTCTGGACATCTGATAAGTAGAAAAGAGGTGCGTAATGCACCTCTTTTGCTCTCTGGTTCCTATATTCCACCATTATTCACTACGCAATATCATTTATTGACGGCCACTCTGCTCCCGACTTAACAGCATTCTGCTGATGTTGTCTATTCCAAGAGCACCGAGCGGAGCTGTTATGATGATCGCAACAACAGCGACAGATAAAACTATCTCTCCGCATGGTAACCCCAGCGACAGCGGTATCGAGCCTATCGCCGCCTGTACGGTTGCTTTCGGTAGATATGCAATTACGCAGAAAAGACGCTCCTTTACATTTAATTCAGTTTTTATCATACATAGCCATACTCCCGAGGCACGAAGTGCGAGTGCAATGAAGATCATCACTATCACCGAAATGCCAGCGCTAAAGGAGTATCTTATATCAACTGCTGCACCTACAAGAACGAACAGGATTACCTCCGCAAATATCCATAGCTTGCCGAATTTCGCTGAGAGCCGTCCCGAAACATCTGCAGGCACTTTCAGCTTTATTACGCAAGCCATTGCAACTACCGCAAGAAGACCGGATGCCGCAATATAGCTTTTCAGCATATTCTCTGCAGAAATCAGCAGAAAAGATACTGCAAGAATAATGATGACCTTTGTGCTGTTGCGTATCTTATGTTTTTTCTTATGTGCTGTTTCAAAGATTAAATATAGTGCATATCCTGCAGCAATTCCCAGCATGATACCGAGAATAATTGAAACGGGGATATTGAGAAAATTTGTAATGTTTACCGTATCTCCCTGTGCCATTGCAACAAAGGTTGAGAACAGAACGATCACAAAAATATCATCGCAGGAAGCACCTGCAAGAATCATCTGGGGTATGCTTTTATCTGTGCCTGTTTTCTCTTCAATCAGCTTCACCATTCGAGGAACGACTACCGCAGGTGATACAGCACTTAAAACCGTGCCCATAACGGCGGCTTCAATGTGGCTCACTCCAAGCAGAATCGGAGCAAAGATAAGATAGCCGACAATTTCAAAGCAGGCAGGCACAAAGGACATCAGAATTGCAGGTCTGCCTACCCTTTTCAGGTCAGAAATATCAAGTGATAGTCCTGCCTTTATCAGGATTATTATAAGTGCGATCTGTCTTAATTCCGACGATATACCTAAGATAGTCGGGTCGAGCAGGTCGAGGACGTATGGGCTTATAACTATTCCCGTTAACAGCATACCGATGATTCTCGGTAGCTTTATCTTCTCGGTGATAGCCGCCGCAGACAACCCCACCAAAACAATGATCGCAAGTGATAATAGCATAAAAACCTCCAAAAAACAAAAAAGCCGATAACTATTGCGTAAAACGCAGAAGTCATCAGCTTTAAAAGCGGTTCAGGTTTCCCTAGGGAGAACATCATTCCCTGTATTTTCTATAATTATACTTTGTTTTCAGGGATTTGTCAAGTACCCGCCGGCTCACACCTACGGGCAAAATTCTCTATCAAATACAAATACCGTAGCTGATTGTATCAACTACGGTATCAGTATTGAAATAAATTACAATATATGATATAATTATTTCATGAAACTACTTTTCGGATCTGTAGCTGCGAAAAAGGAGTGGTATACCAATGGTAAACAAGCTGAAAAATCATATAGGCGAGTACTTTGTGGGAAAGGAAGAAATAATCGAAAGCATATTGATATGTCTTTTTGCGGGTGGTCATATCCTTCTTGAGGGCGTACCCGGCGTAGGTAAGACCACATTGGCTTCTACGCTTGCAAAAGCTGTAGAATGCGATTTCGGAAGGATACAATTCACTCCTGATACGCTTCCCACCGATGTTATGGGTACTGAAATATTCAACATGAAAACAGGCGAATTTGAATATCGTGAGGGTGCTGTGATGCACCAGATCGTTCTTGCTGATGAAATAAACCGTACATCTCCCAAAACGCAGGCCAGCTTACTGGAGGCCATGGCGGAGGGTCAGACCACTGTCAGCGGCGTAAAGCACAAGCTTCCCGAGCCGTTTATGGTCATCGCCACACAGAATCCCTCGGATTTCATAGGTACATATCAGCTCCCCGAGGCACAGACGGACAGATTTATGATGCTGCTGTCTTTGGGTTATCCCGACGAAGAAGAGGAGCTGCGTATGGCTCAGAATATGCTTGCAGGAAAGAATTCGGAAACTGTTGGAAGCGTTGTTTCCGCTCAGGATGTTCTGGATATAAAACACAAAGTCGCTCAGGTGATCATCAAGGACAATGTTATCCGCTATGCACGCAATATTGCGGAACTGACAAGGGAAGAAAACAGATTTGTTCTCGGGGCAAGTCCGCGAGCGGTCCTCGCACTTCTGAAAGCAGCACAGGCAAAGGCGTTTCTTGATGACCGCGATTTTGTAAAGCCTGATGATATAAAGGCTATGGCACCAAAGGTGCTGGGACACCGTCTTAATCTGACAGCCGAAGCAAAGATCGCCAAGGAAAACAAGGATGAGATTCTGAAAAGCCTTATCCGAAAAGCTAAGATCCCGCTCTGATGAATAGTATGACAATACCCGTCGATCGGGAGAAAGGGTTGAATTATGAGAAGAAACCGGATCATCTGGATATGCCTATGGGTATTGTCGCTGATTGGAATCAGTATCCGGGGCGGTGTGGTAAGCTATGGATTGTTCGCGGCTTTGACGCTTGTTCCGATATTTTCTCTGTTGTATCTGCTGGCAGTTTATATTATGTTTCATATTTATCAGAACATCGAGCACAAATATATTACAGTTGATGAAGTCGTACAATATCATTTTTTGCTCGTAAACGAATGTCCGCTGCTTTTTGTCGGAATACGCGTAAAATTCTTCTCGGCCTTTTCCTCTATTTCAACGCTTGATGACGAACCTGAATATGAACTGCAGCCCGATACAAGGATAGAGCGACAAACCAACCTTATCTGCCATTACAGAGGAGAATACGAGGTCGGAATAAAGGATATCGAAATACAGGACTATTTCCGTCTGTTTAAGATAAGATACAAGAACAAGGAATGTGTCCGTGCGGTCGTTAAACCGAGGCTGCTGAAGATAGAAAGACTTGGGAAGACAGAGCTGTCAGATGCCGTCAGACAATCCGAACAAAACAAAACAGAACTTGATGTGATCAGCCGCAAATATGTTTCGGGCGACGATCAGCGACTGATAAACTGGAGCCAGTCAGCAAGAACGGCTACGCTCATGACCCGAAATCGTACAGGAAACGGACATCAGGAGATAGCGATAGTGATGGATACTTTCAGGGGCAGCACCGAAATCCCGGAATTCATCCCTGTTGAAAACAAGATCCTTGAGATCGCACTTGCGGTTTCGTACTATTTCAGCCGCAACAGCATAGAAGCGGCAGCGTATTATTATCAGGAACGGATAATAAAAGTCACAGCAGGTGATGCTGCAAAGTTTGATGAATTCTATGAAATGCTGTCCGATACAGCTTTTGATAAGAGGAATATACATCAGTTATTACGCGAATCACTCACACAGAGAACGGATATCTTTAATAGCTCAATGATCTTCTTTATATTATCATCATGGGACATTGAGACCGAAAAGCTGTTAAGCCTTTTTGAAGAAAACGATCTGTTCACGGTAATATGCTTTGTCACCGATAACGATAAAAACATCCCCGATCTGTCACATCATAACAGATCAAAGCTTATAGTAATATCGCCTTATGACAAGCTGATGGAGGATATAGGATAATGAATGCTCTCTACGACATTATTTACATTATACCGTTATCCATACTTATGGTCGTTTTCTGCGGCACATTTGCGGGCATGCCGGAAGGCACTGTGCTTGGATATGTCGTAAGTGCGGGTATATGCATATGGGCTGTATTGCTCCGATACATGAAAAAGAAAAACAGGATTCGCAGTATCGGTATCATCGCAGCTTTTCTGATCACGTTGTTTATTGTTTCGGGCGAAACGCAAAGACAGCTTTTCATAGCTGAATACAGCTGGCTTGGCTGGATGGTCTGCTATTCCGTTGTCGTTATAATAGTCGGTCTGCTCATGGGGAGATACATATGGATCAGACGGGGTGTAGCTGCCTTGTTACTCATATATTGCATCGTCGGAATGATACTTCAATGGGAGATGAACAAAGCGGCATTCGCCCTGATATTTTTTGTGGCGTGTATTTGTATCGCGGAGGAGATACAGAGAAAATGGAAAAAAGACGGATACACAGGCATGAAGGAGCATATCGTCAGACTATCGCCTGTGCTGATCGTATTATGTATCGGAGTATATCTTCTCCCTGCATCTTCCGATCCTTACGGATGGAATATCGTAAAGAGCATATATAGCAACGCTGTTGTTTTTGTGAACAAGGTTGCGGGATTTATTGTCCGTCCATCAGAAGAATACGCAAATATAGGTTTTTCGGACGAGGGAGAGTTTTCGGCAGGAATCTCCGATAATGACCAGGAGGTACTGATCATTTCTGTGAATGAGAATATCGGAACTCTCAGACTGATCGGCTGTGTAAGCGGCGAATTTGAAGGTAACGGATGGGTGTTTGATGTAAAAAAAGAGAGCAATGACAGGATGCTTGATACATTAGAAACTTTGTGTGCGATAAAAAAGTACGATGCCGGATATCAGTATGACTACATCAAAAGAACAAAGATCGGTTATACAAATCTCCTGCACAACACCAGATATATTTTCGCTCCATCCAAAATGCAGGTTACGGCTGTGCTGGAAGGTAATCCTGAATTTTCAGACAGAAACGGCAGTATCATAGCACGGCACAGAATAAACTACGCTGATACATATATGGTATCGTGCTATTTTCTGAACGACGATAATCCCGAGCTGTTCGTTTTGCTGAATTCGGCAAAGCCTATAGAAAGCTCCGAATGGGATAACATTGTCAGATCAGAACGTCTTATCGGAGAGGACGGTTACACATTTGAGGAGTATCAAAAATACCGCAGCAGAATCTTTGACGCTTACTGCGACACGGACGGCGTGTCTGACGAGGTTGCTGGAATACTCGCTGAGATAAGTGACAGCTCGAAAAGCAAATATGAAATGCTGAAAATGCTTGAGGCTTACCTGAAAGACTTCGAATACACCACAGCAAGCGGTGCTCTTCCGGACTCTGTCTGCGACGGAAAAAGCTATCTTGACTATTTCCTGCTGGAATCACGCAAAGGCTACTGTGTACATTATGCCACTGCTTTTGTATTGATGGCACGTGAGCTTGGGGTGCCATGCAGATATGTTCAGGGTTATAGTATTCAAGACGATTTCACAGATGATGTCACAATAAAACAAAGCTATGCACACGCATGGCCTGAAGCATATTTTGATAATTTCGGCTGGGTAGCATTTGAGCCGACGCCGGGGTATTCCGTCGGAAGCGGCTGGAAGGTAAGTGACGGCAATGAGGTCAGGGGAGAGGTCCCCGGATATATCAAAGACTACTACGGCACAGCGGCGGACGATTTAAACGAAACCGTAGAATCTGATGTCGAAACAGAAAAAGAGCCTGTGAACATTGATATTCAGCTCATCTTGATACCTGCCTTGTCGGCTGTGGTTTTTCTGCTGGCGTTCTGTTTGATAAGTCGTATCGTTGCTCACAAGAAATATTGCAGAATGGAAAGCAAAGACAAATTAAAGTATATCACTCAGGAAAATATGCGTTTTCTCGGCTATCTGGGATTTTGCATCGAATCAGGGGAAACGCTGACCGAATACAAAAACAGGATCAGCATATCAGACGCATATGATCTGTCGGATCATCTGGGCTTTATATCAGATTATGAGAGGCTCGTTTATTCAGATATGGAGGTTTCGCAACAACATATAAACTATGCACAAGCAACGAATAAAACACTGAGAGGCCTTATCAGAAAAGGTAAATTACGTTATAGGATATACTACTTGTTCCGCAGATGACGAGCTCTTGATCGTCCGCTTCATCCAAGCACGGTGCAGCAGCGTTTGTATCGGAATAGAGATCGGAAATGCCCCGCGTTAAATGCGGGGCAGATTGCATATATACCACCAAAACTGCCAAAGACAAACAAAAGGCTGCAATGACAGCAGCCTTTTAGCTTTATACCGTCTTATATTCAAAGCAGGGCATAAGCTCCCTTCCTATCTGCTTTACCTCGTCCGCCGTAAGTTTTGAGAGTGGGCTGAAATCTTCCACTGGATTTCCGTAGCACATAGAATATCCCGCCCAATCCCCAGATAGATTGTATGTGTTTGCAACTCTGCCGTTGTGTGCAAGTGTCTCGTCGTGAAGCTGCACAAGTAAGTTGTCGATCACGTTCCGGTAGTCGTAGCTGTCAAGCACGCAGGAAAAGCTTGTATTGGGAAAAACTCGGTCAGCATTCTGTGCAGAAATGTTATTTCATCGCCGTCCACAGCGTAATTCGAGCACATTACAAAATGCTCTGTGCTGACCGCACCATAGGCAACAGACTCTTTTTCGCTGTCGCAGTTGAACATCCTTTCAAAATACGGGATAGCGGGGACGGTTGCAGTGTTCAGGAAAGACATACACCAACCCTGCTTTTGCTGCACATAAATACCGTGACTAAATCGCATCCATTACTACACAATATCGCCTGCTGTATCAGTGAAAGATTGGTGTCAAGCAGGTCGGAATCGGTATATTCGCTGTTGTAGAGACGGCAGGAATACTCTTTGTAGTGCTTTGATACAAGCTCACGCTTTATCTTTTCAATGATCTTTTCGCAAGTATCATTGTCCGCTGTCTTTGACATACGCAGTGCATTTATTATCTCGGTTATCTCATCATTGGTGAAGATATGGTTGTAATAGATGTCCCTTGCTGAGCTGGGGCCGATATCCGCCTCGGTGTCGATCTCCACCTCGGTGTCACTCTCGCCGTAGGATTCTCTGAACGCCTTGTATATAAGTCTCCACTCCTCCTCGGGCTTTATCTTGTCATTGCCGTCAGTATTCAGCAACATCGAGAGGGTCAGCACCATTTTATTGAAGGTATCCTTGCTACCTAGATAACCGCTTATCTCCTCATCTCTGCGAAGCTCAGCCTGAGTGATCGTATGTTCGTTGTCGGTGTTGCTCTTCAAATAATCCAGCAGCTTAAAGCAACGCTTGATCGTGAGCTTATAATTTTTTCTATTGGTGTCCGGATCACCGAAAACTCTCTTTTTATTTTCCATAAACACCTCCGTTTTAGTAGCTGCGGCTTCGGAATACAATTCCGAAACCGCTATTACTTTAATGATTGTATCACACAAGTATCTTAGTGTCAGCAGCATTGAATCATACTCTGAGATCGTTATTACATCTGCCGTAAATCTGTTTAATTCAGGACGGTCAACAAAGAAACAAAACACAGGAAAACGTCCGGAATTCCGCCCATTTGCCCAGCCCGCTTTGTCTGCCCCGACATAAAGCACCTCCACCAGATGATAAGAGTGATCCGTTACCGCATAAGGGAACACCTTATCATCAACCTCCAGCATGGTATTTACGGCAGCCCTCTGAATACGGTCAAGCTTCTTTTTTCGTATGTCAAAGTCCTTTGCAGGCTTGCGGCCTGTATAATACCACAGACGCTTTATCGCCTCTTCGCGCTGTTCTTCAACAGTTGCCAGACCCTGTTCGGCGTCCTCCTCACGCCAGAGCAATTTGTGAAAGCTGAATTGAAAACCGACAGGCAGCAGATAAAATATCAGCTCCTCTGCGCGCTCCCTGAATCTTTCCATCTCCTCCAATGCCCGCTCTCTTGTGGGATATGTACCTTTGTTAATACATATCTTGTCGTAGATGGTGCCCATTCTGCGGTTGTATACCTTCAGAGTCCATTTCTTTGCCCGTGAAGCGGGATAGGTAGAGTAGTCATCATACACACTAACTATTATTCTGTTGTCAAAGATGAATATTTCCGTGCCCCGCCGCTGTTTTCTGAACGGCGGTAACTTCTCGGACAGCTTTATTCTGTCCAGCGCTTCAGTGCTAAGTATCTTTCCGTAATCTGTCATAGGCATTTCCTCCTTCTTTCACCGTTATATTACAATCCTTATTATAACGTCACAATAGCCAAGTTTTTTGAACCATTTTGCTGTTTTGCAAAATTTTTTTAAAAAAATTTAAAAATTTAAAAAAGCCTATAGGAACTCCCTATAGGCAAACAGCTTATAAAACAAAAATACCGTAGCTGATTGTATCAACTACGGTATCAGTATTGGTCTGAGTGACAGGACTAGGTTAAAATTTGATATATCTTGTAATTTACTAAAGCAGTTGTCGGGTAACAAGTTATTGATATTTCGACGCTTGTTAAGGGGTAATACAGAATCACTGTCCGCCCAACCATATTCTTTTTACACTTGTTTTTTAAAAAGCGACCCCGCACCAAAGTGCGAGGTCGCTAGCGATTATGGTCGAGATGAATCGTGCTTGCCCTTGGGCTCGAACTTAGCTTTGTCTTTTTTGTGGCATAGTCAGTATGTTTTCCATAGGGTTTGTTCGGAAAACATGATTGCGAAAATACGCTCTTTTTTTGTTTAAAAAACGCTCATTGAATACAAACTTTTTTCGTTTAAAAATCCATATCAATGAAAATGCGATAGCCTGTTACAGCCATCGCATTTTCGGAGTTATATGAGATACGAGATTTATCAGGTATTACATTTTTGCAAGCAGCTCTGCTTTTTTTGCATTAAATTCATCGTCAGACAGAATGCCCTTTGCCTTGAGGTCAGCAAGCTTTTCGAGCTGAGCAAGCATATCTCCACCACTGGGAGCAGCAGGAGCAGAAGTGTCCTTATTCAGTTTATCGAGTATTTTATGCTCACGAAGCAGGTCTAAAAGCTCACGGCACTTTTCAGCTTGTCCATATACAGAAATACCTGTGAGCATTTCTATTCTTGTCATCTGCTGATTGCCTGTGTCATCGAGATATGTAATCTGAATATTGTTTTCCTGTTCAAGGCTCTTAGTATCTCCGTTGCTGGAGAGCATTGCCTCTGTCATGCTGACCTGTCTCTTAACGATCTCAAACTTGACAACCTTGTCATAAGGAATAGTGAATAATTCATCGCCATACCAAGAGGTCATTGTTGCATACTCAGGCTTCAGAATAAAGCTGTCCTCCATAATATTGAGACCAAATGCCATGGGGTCGCTCTTTTTATTAGGCTTTTTGGGGAAACCGCCGAGATAGATTACCTGATATCTGACAAGACTGCCTTCGATAGGAGCTTTCGCCGCATTTGAAGCAGCCTTTTGCTCTGCCATCTTCTCCTTTGTTTCAGCCATAGCCTCGCCCATTTTGTTTTTTGCATCAGCGAATTTCTCTCCAAGCTTTGCGTCCTTGATCGCAGCACCAGCCTTTTCGCCAACCTGAGAAGCCTTGTCCTTAAGTGCGTCCATGAAACCCATAATATAATACCTCCTTATTATGTTGGCTTTATTATAGCACAAACATTACTATTTGTCAAGATATTATTACTTACAGAAAGAATGATTACAGCCTTGCCATGTTATACTTAAATAACAGAGAGGTGAGGAAATGGCAGAAACATTTGGACAGAGAGTAAAGAAGCTCCGCAGAGATAAGGGGCTTACTCAGATACAGCTTGCGGACGAGTTATATATCAGCGAGAGCTATATTGCGCTTATTGAGGCTGACAAAAGAAATCCCAGCATGGATATAATGATAAAGCTGGCTGACTATTTCCATGTGACCTCGGATTATCTTATCAGAGGAAAAGCAGATATCAGAGAGCAGAGCAGTATAGAGTGGTCTGAGATGATAAAGGGACGATCTGATAAGGAGATAAGCCATGCTATGGGACTGGTGAAGGCGTTCTTTGATTGTCTTGATGATAAAAAGTGATTGATATAAAAGGATTTCCCCTGATTATTTGGCATAATCAGGGGAATGTTATTTTTAATTAGGCTGTTTGCGACTATATCAATGATTGTTCCATCTGAGCACTTCATCTATATCGCTAGTAGTGGCAAATTTTGTATCGGCAGGTGCGCCCGTTTCGATATCTTTTATTGATGGCTTGCTAGTTTCGTCATCGCTCAATGCGTATGTATTGAGCGTTTTTGCATATTCAGTAAAAATGTAATATTCAGGATCATTGTTAATATCTTGCTCTACCAGTCCAGCCATTTTTAAAAAATACACATCTATATTGTATTTCACTTTATGACCGATGTTATTATGAATAAACTCTAGTTCATCGCTAGTACAATCCAGCAAGGATTTTGTCATTCTGTTATATTGAGACAGACTAATAAGCTCTAACATAACACAACGAGTCAGGTTAGCAAAGAAATCAATTTTCTTTTCATCCTCAATTTGGCTGATAACATTCATTTGCTTCTTAGTGAATTCTCTATATTTGCTGTAGTCGTTATTGAAACGTGAAGCCATTTTGACTTGATCTTCAAAGTCATGATAAGTTCCATACAAAAAACGTTTCATTTTATCCCAAAATAGAGCAGTTGGAATGTGGAAAAGATAATCTTTGGCACTCTTTAAGGCTGCTATCCCCGAGGGAATATCTCCACCGTAAATTACTTCGATTAAGTTTTCAAAACCCTCGTCCTTATATTTTTGTAAATCTTCATTTTTGAGAATGTTTACAAGGTTATCCCATGCTTTAATAATCTTCATAATAAATTCTCCTTATAGCTGTCAATAACATCATGTATTGTGCAGCGCAGAACTACTTGTCATGTAACAACGCCATTGAAAGTCCCGATTCCGTGGCTAGTGACACCGTGTACAAGATGCTGATCGCAATGTTGATGTGTGGTGAAACCACCAAGACCATAGAAGGAGATGTACCATAATCAGAGAGTATATCGACCGTGCGATGTCCGCAAGGTCAGACCAGCGTCCCGACTTCCAGCGCATGATAAAGGACGCAAGGCGCAAGGATTTCTCCATGGTGATAGTACATAAGCTGGACAGATTCTCACGTGACAGGTATGATTCCTCGCACTATAAATATGAGCTGAAGAAGCATGGCGTTAGGCTGAATTCCGTTACGGAGAACATCGACGACAGCCCCGAGAGCGTTATCATGGAATCTGTACTTGAGGGTATGGCGGAATACTACTCTAAAAACCTCGCGCGTGAGGCTATGAAGGGCTTGAAGGAGAATGCGCACAAGGGTATGCACACCGGCGGAGTACCACCGTTTGGTTATCGCATAGACCCAGCCACCAAAAAGCCTGAGGTTCACCCCGAGGAAGCTAACGCAGTGCGCCTTATCTTTGATATGGCGTACAGAGGCGAGAAATATGCAGATATCGTGCGTGAGCTTAACAGTCGCGGCTACCGCACCAAGCACGGCAACGAGTTCAACAGCACCTGCCTGCATGAGCTGTTGAAAAACCGCAAGTACATCGGCGAGTGCATATACAATAAGCGCGTATCTCAGTCTGTCTGTAACAGCAGCAGAGTGTTTAAGGATGAATCCGAATGGATAGTCCGTACCGATGTGTACGAGCCGCTCGTCAGCATTGAGGTATTTGAGGCAGTTCAGCAGAAGATACGGGAACGCTCACTGCGCAGAGCACCGTCAAAGCGCGGCACATATCTCCTGACAGGGAAGATAGAGTGTGCCGAGTGCGGCGGTTATTACTGCGGCACACGCAAGAAAAACGGCAAGGGTACGGTGTCATACGCTTATGTCTGCAATCATAAGAAGAAAGACCGCAATGACAAGGGATGCCACAACCCAATGGTGAGCTGCTCGTTGCTGGAGGGTTATGTGCTGGAGAAGCTTGCAGAGTTCGTGTTTTCAGATAGTATGATACCCGAGATAACCGAGCGTTACAACAAGTATCTGAACGAACAGAATTCTACAAGCGCCAATGCGCTGACCGCTCTGAACAAGGAGTTAGCTTTAGTGGAGCGCAAGATAGATTCCACGATGGAGCTGCTGCTTGAGATGAAGTCCAAAGCGATGATGGAGAATCTCGCAAAGCTTGAACAGCGGCGCGACGCTCTGCTGAAGGATATCTCGAAGCTTACGACCGAGAATACCGAGATAACCGTTACAGAAGCTGAGCTGAAGCTCATCTTCGAGGAGATACGCAGGTCGCTGGCTAACGGGTCACTCTCCAATGTAAAGCAGCTTGTGGATAAATATGTGCACAAGGTGGTAGTTCATCCGCATAAGATAGTCGTGATGTTCAACCTGTTCCCGAGTATAAAGCTGCCGTCTGACAAAAACAGCGGCAATAATCAAGAGGAGTGCTCCGATGAGGGGCACTCCTCTTTTATGTCTGTTCCCGAGGGAATGGAGATAAGCGTTGAAAGAAGCTCGGGTGACACAGGAGATTTCGCTGTGGCGAGCTGTGTGCTTGACAGGATCAGGCACAGGGATTGATACCAGCGGCAACGCCCGAGGCTCAGGCTTCGGGTGTTTTGTCGTTTGGGAACTCAAACTTTATATCGTTGATATCAATGCTTTACGCAATTTTGGGTGGTGGCATTTGTGTGCCACCACCTTACTGTGCAGGTGAATAATATCATAAGAATTAGAAAAAGTTTTTTTCATATCCATCTAATACTATTAAGTCATATCCTTCATCGATTGCATCTTTGAATACCTGCAGTACTTTATCGATTTCTATTTGTAGGTTATCTGTGGGCTTTTCAGGCAAAAACAAACATATTCTCAAGGGTAACTCGATATGTCCTGTTAACAGATCCCACAACGCATCAGCATTGTATCCATACCACGCAGGTAATTCAAGCTGTTGCTGTATAACATAATGCAGCTCAATTATTGTTTTGCAATTTCTGAAATCTATAGTCTTAATATTCATACTTATTCTCCTATCTCAAAAAAAGTTCTATAATGGTCGTAAGTAACAAAGATAAGGCCATCATTGCTGAATACAATTCTTGAATTGTTTCTGAAACCACCTTCGTAGTCAATATCACATTCATACCATATCCTACCTTCTTGGTCGGGTAGCTTGTTATTACGGTTTCTATAAATACCGCCAAAAATATACTTGCCTTCTGCAACTTCCCATAGATTACCTTTCTGCGGTTCCCATCCCAGATTATAAGCATCGGATTTGCTGATATAATAATCGGGTAAAGTCGATTGGTAATACAGATACCAATCTGCACCTTCATTTCGATCTTTAGTAGCCGTTCCTGCTTTTATTGAAGTGAGTGTTTCGATTTTACATCCACAATAATCATGGACGGGAGGCTTTTTTTCAAGTTCGTTTTCGTGTGAGAATATTTTTCCTCGCTGTTCAAAGCAATAATCACAGGTTGTAAGTTTTAAATATGTTACCCATGTTTTCCACTTGCTTGTTTTCGATGATGGCTCTGCTGTCGAAAAAACGCCAATTCTGTTTTGCCGACGAAATCCTATCATATCTGATACGATAGTTTCGATTATTTCTAATCTTCCCATAAAAGCTCCTTTCTTTGCTTTATGGGAAAATATTATCATAGTGTCACCTGCAAAAAACTGCAATGAATTTATATTTTGTTCGCTCTATAAAACTGATGTGTTACATAAACAAAACACCCTCCGAAGAGGGTGCTTTAACTGTTCCTGCGAGGTCGCAGGTTATCGTGGTCGAGATGACAGGATTTGAACCTGCGACCTCTGCGTCCCGAACGCAGCGCTCTACCAAACTGAGCCACATCTCGTAGTATGAAGAATTACTAAAACAGTATATCACAAAACGGCGGAAAAATCAAGGGCTTTTTGAAAACTCCGTCGGGGGATGTACATAAAAAATTCCGCTGAACCTTTGGAAAGGTTCGGCGGAACGTTGGTTGGGGTGGAAGGATTTGAACCCTCGGAATGGTGGAGTCAGAATCCACTGCCTTACCGCTTGGCTACACCCCAGTGACTTAACGAAAATAATTATATCACATGAAAATGGTTTTGTCAATAGTTTTTGCAAAATTTTTTTAAAAATTTTTCCTCGCTTCGGAAATATCGGGGGAGATGATTAAAAAACCTCACCTTTCTATAAAGTGTCCCACATTTGCACTTGATAAACCAAGAATTTTATGGTAAAATAAAAAAGTACGCTTAAATGCGGCAGGTGCGGAGCATCCCGTGCCTGCTGCGTCAGTTACTATTGGCACAGGGGAGTGCAGGGCGGCACGGTCGTCCGTGTAAGACCGCAGCGGCTGAGGCTCTCTCCGCATACGAAAGGAGTTTATTTTCAATGATAGTTAAACCTAAGGTCAGAGGATTTATATGCACCACCGCCCATCCCGTGGGCTGCGAGGCTGCCGTCAAGCAGCAGATAGATTACGTCAAGGCTCAGCCCAGGACCGTCAACGGCCCCAGAAAGGTACTGGTCATAGGCTCCTCCATGGGCTACGGACTTGCAAGCCGTATCTCTGCGGCGTATTCCTGCGGCGCTGCCACCATCGGCGTTATGTTCGACCGTGAGGCAAGCGGCAACAAGACAGGCACCTCGGGTTGGTACAACACAAAGGCATTCGAGAAGCTCGCCGCTGCCGACGGACTCTATGCAAAGACCGTCAACGGCGACGCTAACTCCGCCGAGTGCAAGCAGCAGGTGATCGACCTTATCAGATCCGACTTAGGCAAGGTAGACATGGTGGTCTACAGCCTTGCAGCTCCCCGCAGAACAGTGGGAGATGTGACCTACAGCTCCGTGCTGAAGACCACGGGCAGTGCCTACACCAACAAGTCCATCGACCTCAAGAACAACACCGTTTCCGAGGTCACCATCGAGCCCGCCACCGAGGAGGAGATCAACGCCACCGTCAAGGTAATGGGCGGCGAGGACTGGGAGGCATGGATAGACGCACTCAAGGCGGCAGACGCCATCGAAGACAACGCCGTTACCGTTGCCTATTCCTACATCGGCCCGAAGATCACACATCCGATGTATTTCGAGGGCAGTATCGGACGTGCCAAGGCACACCTTTACGAGACCTCAAAGAAGCTGACGGAGAAGTATTCCGACAGCGGTATCAAAGCGTACATTTCCGTCAACAAGGCGCTGGTCACTCAGTCGAGTGCCGCTATCCCGATAGTACCCCTCTACATCACCATCCTCTACAAGGTGATGAAGAAGCTGGGCAATCACGAGGGCTGTATCCAGCAGATGTACCGTCTGTTTGCGGAGAAGCTGTATGCGGGACAGCCTGTTGTTGACGATCAGGGCATGATCCGCCTCGACGATTGGGAGATGCTCCCCGAGGTACAGGCGGAGGTAACAAAGGTCTGGAACGAGCTTGACGCCGAAAACCTGCATGACTATGCAGACATCGACGGCTACTGGCAGGATTTCTACGGCCTGTTCGGTTTTGGTATGGACGGAGTGGACTACGAAGCTGACGTAGAGGTATAAGAAATTGCGTAGGGGCACGACGTGTCGTGCCCTGAAACAGCGCATCTGACCGACGGGCACGACACGTCGTGCCCCTACCTTGGATTCAGCGCAACCCCTCCTCCAGGGAGAAAAAATGTTTATATTCAAAGCAAAAAAGAAAGAGCAGACGGATGAGCTTCACCACGAGTACGGCGTCATCCGCAACTGCGGATACATCCTCCGTGCGTATCGGAAGTATCGTCCCTCGATGATATTCTTCCTGATACTGGGCGGAATAACGGGCGCATCCATGTCGTATATATGGACGATAATCGGAAAGCTCGTCATCGACATGATACAGACCCAGTCGGCGCAGGCCGAAAAGGACATCATGCCGCTTTTATGGCTCATCATCGGCACTACGGTGGTGGAGCTCGTGATGATGTGGCTGAACATCATCGTCACGAAGAACCTTGACCTCGGCTTCACCTTTACACGCTTAAAGCTTGTAAAGGAGCGCATAGCAAAGTCCATGCGCATGGAGTACGAACAGCTTGAGACCCCCGATATGCTTGACCGTCAGCAGAAAGCAAAGCGTGCCGCAGGCTGGCAGTACGGCGGCGTTGAGGGACTGATGCGTGATATGTGGCAGTTCATGATACAGTTCACCTCGGTAATTGCGGCGGTGGCTATCATCTCCACGCTGAATATATGGCTGGTGCTGATAATCTTCGTGCTGTCCTTTATCCAGTTCGAGTATTTCGACTACATCCGCTTAAAGGACAAGGAGATAATGTGGGATGCCATGGCAGGCACGTGGCGCAGGCTGGAGTATATGCAGACGGTGTCCACGGATTTCACATATGCAAAGGATATCCGCCTGTACGGCATGAAGAACTGGCTCAGCGGCAAGCACCGCGAGGTAAACGCCGAGGAGCTTCAGCGGTGGGTGCAGAGCCGCACCTACTGGCAGTACAACAGCGCATTTTCCTCGGGCATCTCGCTTGTGCGCAACGTCATCATCTACGGCTGGATGATATATGATATGCTGTTTAATGGTATGAGCATAGGCGATTTCACGCTGTATGTGGGAAGTGCTGTGACCATGTCCAACAGCATCAACGCATTTCTGCAGTCTGTCGGCGGAATGAGGGAGCGTTCCTCACGCATGGACGACTTCCGCACCTTTATGGACATCCCCTTCGGGGACGAGGGTAAAAAGACCATCCCCATCCCGAAGAGCGACAGCTATACATTCGAGTTCAGAAACGTATCCTTCCGCTATCAGGGACAGGATACCTATGCGCTGAAAGACCTGAACCTCACCCTTGAGGCAGGAAAGAGGCTTGCTGTGGTGGGACTCAACGGCGCAGGCAAGACCACATTCATAAAGCTCCTTTTAAGGCTTTACGATGTTACCGAGGGGCAGATACTCTGCAACGGCACCGATATACGCGAGTTCGACCGTGACGAGTATTTCAGGCTGTTCGCTCCTGCCTTTCAGGAGGTGGAGGTGTTTGCATTTCCGCTGTCCGAGAACATCAGCATGACCACCGCCGACAAGACGGACGTTGCAAAGGCGGAGGAGTATCTCCGCTCCGCAGGCATGGGCGAGAAGCTGGACAAGCTTCCCGACGGCATGGCGACCGAGCTTCTGAAGGTGCTGTACGACGACGGCGTGGACCTTTCGGGCGGCGAGAAGCAGAAGCTTGCACTGGCGAGGGCGCTGTACAAGAACGCGCCCGTAGTGGTGCTGGACGAGCCTACGGCGGCACTTGACGCCCTTGCGGAATACAGGCTGTATCAGAGCTTCAACGGCATGATAGGCGGACGTTCTGCGGTGTACATCAGCCACAGATTAAGCTCCACACGCTTCTGCGACAGCATAGCCATGTTCGTTGCGGGCGAGATGGTGGAGCACGGCACCCACGAGGAGCTTCTTGAAAAGGGCGGCGCCTATGCGGAGATGTTCCGTGTGCAGGCGCAGTATTACATCGAGGACGACGGCACACCTGCGTCTGTAAATGCAGAGGAGGTGAGCGTCAATGCCTGATATCAATAACGTAAGCGGCAACAAGCACTCAAAGCCAAAGGAAAAGGGCGTTGTGCTTAAGACGCTGAAATACTTCTTCCCGATAGCGTGGCGGTTCGACAAGGCTTACTTCATCCTGTCGGCGGTGAATGTTATCGTTGCGGCGGTACTGCCGTTTATCGACATCTTCATCCTGCCGCTTCTTATCGACTCCCTCACCGCCGAGGTGCGTGATGTCCCGATGATAATCACCTATGCGGCGCTGATGGTGGGACTTGACGTTGTCGTGGGTCTTATAAACTCACAGCTTACGATACATCTTGAAAAGTACGAGGACAAGTTCCTCAACTTCCAGGCGGAGCAGATAGCGGACCGCTGTATGGAGATAGACTTCGCCCTGACCGAGAACAAGGAGTGCCTTGACCAGATAAACAAGGCGCGCGAGGGCAAGGACTGGTCGGGCGGTATCCACGGCATCGCAAAGGCGTTCTTCCTTATCATCCAGAACGTCATCAAGATATTCGGCGTGGTTACGGTGCTTGCGGTAAGCGCACCGTGGCTGCTGCTGATAATCGGCGTGCTGCTGGCAGTTTCCACATTCATCAACGCAAGGAAGAACAGGATAGAGGTGAAATACTTCTCCGACCTTGCAAACATCAACCGTGTGCTTTGGTACGTCACCCACGAGATAGAGGACTTCCGCTTCGGCAAGGACGTGCGCCTTTACGGCGCGGCAGGCACTCTTGTTGCGAGGGCTTCACAGCAGATGGACAGGCTGAATGCGTTCTTCAAAAAGAAAGCGGACGAGCGTTATCCGCTGGATGTGCTGGATGTTATCGTCAGCGTTATAAGGGATTTCGGAACATATCTGTATCTCGGCGCACTGGCGATATTCGGACACATCACGATCGGCGTGTATTCCCAGCTCACCACGGCGGGAGGCACACTGCACGCCTCGCTCCAGGGAGCGATATACGGGCTTCAGGACATCGTAAAGCGCTGTAACTACGGCTACGAGATAGTGAAGCTGATGGAGTATCCCCCGATGCTCCAGAAGGGCGACAAAAAGGTTAAGGACCTCAATAAGCCCCACGAGATAGAGTTCCGCAACGTAAGCTTCTCCTATCCCAACACTAAGGTGCAGGTGCTGAAGAACGTTTCGATAACCATAAAGGCAGGCGAGCGCCTGTCGGTGGTGGGACTTAACGGCGCAGGCAAGACCACATTCATAAAGCTCCTCTGCCGTCTTTACGACACGGACGAGGGCGAGATACTGCTTGACGGCGTGAACATCCGCGACTATGACTACGACGAGTACATGAAGCTGTTTTCGGTAGTGTTCCAGGATTTCCGTCTGCTGTCGTTCACGGCAAAGGACAACATCCTGCTTGGAAAAGAGGACAGCGACGATAACGTTGACGCCATGTTTGACAAGGTGGGGCTTCTCGCAAAGGTGAACTCACTCCCCAAGGGACGTGACACCATGATGTTCCGTCAGTTCGACCGTGACGGAGTACAGCTCTCGGGCGGCGAACAGCAGAAGCTTGCCATCGCGCGTGCGCTGTACAAGGACGCACCCGTTGTCATCCTGGACGAGCCCACAGCGGCACTGGACCCCGTGGCGGAGTACGAGATATACTGCAATTTCAACGAGCTTGTACAGGACAAATCCGCCATCTACATTTCCCACAGGCTGTCAAGCTGTAAGTTCTGCGACCGCATCGCCGTATTCAGCGAGGGCACGATAAAGGAGCTCGGCACCCACGACGAGCTTGTGCACAGGGAGAACGGCATCTACGCCGAGATGTTCTCCGCCCAGGCGCAGTACTACGTCTGATCGTAGGGGCACGGCGTGCCGTGCCCGTTGATTCCGTTCGTGTGTAAAATTTGCGGCACGACATGCCGTGCCCGTTGATTCCGTTCGTGTGTAAAATTTGCGGGCACGACACGTCGTGCCCCTACAATTCCTCATTTTAAAAGAAAGGAGCCGTCAACCATGAAGGTACCAAAGCGAATAGCCTCGAACATCATAAACGCCCTTAAGGGCGGTGTTGTGCCGAGGACGGGACTCGGGTATATCGCGGTGGGACGTACCGCCGAGATAAACGCACTGCTCCACGATGTGGACATCACCGAGGAGGGCGGCGCATTCTTCCGCTTTATCGTAGGCCGCTACGGAAGCGGCAAGAGCTTCCTGCTCCAGACGGTGCGACAGCACGTAATGGACAGGGGCTTCGTCACGGCGGACGCCGACCTTAGCCCTGAGCGCAGGCTGATGGGAAGCAAGGGGCAGGGCCTTGCGACCTATCGTGAGCTTATGCGCAACCTCTCCGTCAAGACAAAGCCGGACGGCGGTGCGCTGTCGCTCATCCTCGAGAAGTGGATAACAGGCATCCGCAACGAGGTCATGGACGAGGGTAAGGCACCCTCGGATATCTTCTTCGATGCGGCGGTGGAGCGTAAGATACACGCTAAGATAAGCGCACTGCAGGATATGGTGCACGGCTTCGATTTTGCAAAGGTCATAAACGAGTATCACCGTGCCTACACCCTCGGCAGTGAGGAAAAGACCGCCTGCGTGCTCAAATGGCTCCGCGGCGAGTATTCGACAAAATCCGAGGCGAAGCGCGACCTTGACGTTAACGTGATAATCACCGACGACAACTGGTACGACTATATCAAGATACTCACGGCTTTCTTCGTCAGCGCAGGCTACAAGGGCTTTGTGCTGATGATAGACGAGCTTGTCAACATCATGAAGATACCTCATGCCGTCACACGTCAGTACAACTACGAAAAGATACTGATGATGTACAACGATGTGTTACAGGGCAAGGCAACGCACCTCGGTATCATCATGGGCGGCACGCCCCAGTGCATCGAGGACCCGCGCCGCGGCATCTTCAGCTACGAGGCACTCCGCTCCCGACTGGAAAGGGGCCGCTTCGCAAGCGACGACACCCACGATATGCTCGCCCCGATAATAAAGCTACAGCCCCTCTCCTACGAGGAGCTTACCGTGCTCACCGAGAAGCTCGCCGAGATACACGCAGACCTCTACGGCTACGAGAGCCGTGTCACCCTTGAGGACAGGATAGCCTTTATCAAGGCGGAATTCGGCAGGGTAGGCGCAGACGTCAACATCACTCCCAGAGAGATGATACGCGACTTCATCGAGCTTCTGAACATCGCCGTACAGAACCCCGGCAAGACTCTCCCCCAGCTCATGGGCGAGGACAGCTTCGGGTTTGCAAAGCCCGAGGAGCAGTCGGACGACGGCTTCGAGGATTTTGAATTGTAACGATGCTCGTAGGGGCACGGCGTGCCGTGCCTGCAATCAACGGATGCGCACGGAAATCCGTAGGGGCACGGCGTGCCGTGCCCACAATCAACGTGCGCATGGAATTAACGGGCACGTCCTGCGCCTGCGTTTCTGATGTGAGGTATGCGCACGGAATCAACGGGCACGACACGTCGTGCCCCTACGAAAATTACACCACAATTATTAATTGTTAATTGCACACTTTTTCAGCCCGCACTGTGCCATCATCATAGCAAAACAACAAAGGAGGCTGTGATATGGCACAGATGAAACGCGGGCTGGATTATTTCTCGCACAATACGGAGAGCAGGGCGGACAGCAGGATGAGGGTGCTCCGCAGGGAGTACGGAAGCTGTGCGGTGGACGTGTGGTACTCGCTTCTGGAGCGGCTGTACTGCGTCAACGGCTACTACCTCGTCTATAACGACAAAACAAGGAACGACCTGCTGTGGGATCTTGAGGACAACGTGCGCGGCGTAGGCTCGCCGGAGGCGGAGAAAATAGCGGAGATGATATCCCGCTTTGCAGAGCTGGGGCTTCTCAGCGAGGAGCTTCTTCGCAGGGGCGTGATAACCTCGGAAACGATACAGGAGCAGTTCTACATGAGCACGCTGAAACGCCGTGCCACCGAGGTCAGCGAGGACTACTGGCTACTCTCGGTGGAGCACATGAAGACCCTCTCGGAAAAGAGCCCGATACTTAACCACCTGCTCCGTGCAAAGGATGGCACAGGCTCCTCTTTGCGCACCGCAAAGGAGAGTTCACAGGCATCCTGCTCCGTTGAAATGCCGCAAAGCAAAGAAAACCAAAGCAAAGAAAAACATAGTAAAGCACAGCAGAGCGAAGCTCCGCCCGCTGAGGCGGCTTCTCCCTTGCGGGAGACCGTCGGCTCCGCCGACCTGCTTTGCGCTGATAAGAATGATTTTTCTGCTGATAATGCTTCTGTTCCTGCCGATAACAGCGGTGCTCCTGCCGATGACAGCAGACCGCTCAAGGCACTGCCGCCCGCAGGGGACAGCAGGAACGCCATGGACATAAAGGACGAGCTTATCGGGCGTTACGGGCACAACATCGTGAAGCATTACGAGGCGAAGTTCTTCAGGTGGGTGCAGAAAACAGGCGCACAGAACGCCGAGCTGTATCCGCAGATAGAAAAGTGGCTTGCCGCTGACCTCGGCGGTCAGCCGCCGCAGGGTCCTCCCGCGGTGCAGAAGCCCTCTCCGCTCCCTGTGCCGCAGTCCAGCCTCGACGCCGCCGACGTCATGAGGGACATTATTGCAAAGTACACCGGGTAGGGGCACGACGTGTCGTGCCCGTGACAACGGATGCACATGAACCCCGCAGGGGCACGGCGTGCCGTGTCCGTGATCAATGAATGTGCACGGAAATCCTTAGGGGCACGACGTGCCCGTGATCAACAAATGCGCACGGAAACCCGCAGGGGCACGACGTGCCCGAAATCAACAAATGTGCGCTGAATCAACGGGCACGACACGTCGTGCCCCTACGTTATCCGTAACAGAAAGGAGCCGCTATGTCTGTATTCCATCGACTTGCGCCGTTCATACAGGACTACATCTACCGCAACCGCTGGGAGGAGCTTCGCGAGATACAGGTGAAAGCCGCCGAGGCGGTGTTCGACACTGACGAGAACCTGCTTCTGTCCTCGGGGACGGCTTCGGGAAAGACCGAGGCGGCGTTTTTGCCTGTGCTGACCCACCTGTGGGAGAACCCCTCAAAAAGCGTGGGGGTGCTGTATCTCTCGCCGCTGAAAGCGCTGATAAACGACCAGTTCGAGCGTCTTGAGGGGCTTCTTGAGGAGGCTGAGATACCCGTCACCAAATGGCACGGCGACGCCTCGCAGGCGGCGAAGAAGCGGCTTATGAAGCACCCGTCCGGGGTCATCCAGACCACGCCCGAGTCCCTTGAAAGTATGCTGATGCACAACTCAAGCGGTGCTTACAGGCTGTTCTGCGACCTGCGCTTCGTCATCATCGACGAGGTGCACTACTTCATGGACAACGACCGCGGAACACAGCTCCTGTCGCTTCTGGAGCGGCTTTCAAGGCTCATCGGCTTCCACCCGAGGAGGATAGGCTTATCCGCCACCCTCGGCGACTGCACCAACGCCGAAAAATGGCTGTGCATGAGCACGGGTCGCGGCTGTGTGACTCCACTCGTCCGTGAAAAGGGCAGGAGCCTGCGCCTTTCGGTGAGGTTCTTCCCCATAAAGCAGAAGATACCCAACTCCGACAGCAAGGTACTGCTGGAGAACTACTACAACTATCTGTACGAAAGCACCACGGGCAGGCGGTGCATACTGTTTGCCAACAGCAAGGGCGAGGTAGAGGAGAACATCGCGCACCTGCGCCGCATCTCGGAGGAGAAAAAGGGTAGCGACTGCTACCTTGTGCACCATGCAAACATCTCTCCCGCACTGCGCGAGTTCGCCGAACAGCGCATGAAGTCCTCGGAGCTTCCCGTGTGCACGGGTGCCACCGTCACACTGGAGCTTGGAATAGACCTCGGCCATCTTGAAAGGATCGTGCAGACAGGCTGTCCGCTTACCGTTTCGGGGCTTGTGCAGAGACTTGGCCGCACGGGCAGGCGCGGCGGCACAGCGGAGATGCGTTTTGCGTTCCGCTGGGATATGTCGCTCCCTCCGCAGGAGTTCTACAAGGAGGTAAACTGGGACTTTGTGATGTGCATCGCCATGATACTGCTGTACACCCGTGAGCGGTGGATAGAGCCGATGCACCTGCCGAAGCTCCCGTACTCACTGCTGTATCACCAGACCATGAGCCACATGGCGTCCTGCGGAAGCATACAGCCGAGGGAGCTTGCGCGGTACATCCTTACCCTCGGGCCGTTCAGCCATGTCACCAAGGAGGATTATCTGACGCTCCTGCGGCACATGATAGAGAACGGACAGCTTGAGCGCGGCGAGGACGGCGCACTGCTCATCGGAAGCAAGGGCGAAGCGGCGGTGTCGAACTACGAGTTCCTTGCGGTGTTCTCCGTCCCCGACGAGTACAGCGTGCGCTGTAACGCAGAGGAGATAGGCACGGTGCAGAGTCCCTTTCCCGAGGGGGCGCAGTTTGCCCTTGCGGGGCAGGCGTGGGAGGTGACCGAGCTTGACAAAAAGGAGCGTCGCATCTATGTAAAGCACATCCCGGGCATCTCGGCGAATATGTGGCAGGACACGGGCAACGAGTACGTGCACACAAGGGTGATGAAGCAGATACGGGACGTACTGCGCTCGGACGAGGAGTACGGGTTCCTTGACGAAACGGCGAAGTCGCGCCTTTCCGAGATACGGAAGGCGTGCCGCAACGGCGGACTTTCGGCAGTGGGAAGCGTTGTGCCGATAACCGAGACGCTGTACGCGGTGTTCCCGTTCATCGGGACGAGGGCAACTGCGGCACTGGTGTTCGCCCTGCGTGAGCGCGGCTTTGACGCGCAGGTATGGCTCAGCCGATACATCCCCGTGTGCATAGAGGTGCGCACCGACATGGGCATAGCGGAGCTTTCCGCCACCCTCGAGGACATAAAGGCGCAGGGCGCGGACAAGTACGGCTTCCTCATCCCCGACAACTGCGAGATATCGGGCAAATACAACGACTTCATCCCCCGCGAGCTTCTCAGAAAGCAGTACGTTGAGGACTATCTCGACACCGAGGATATGCGGCTAAGCATGGAAAGCGGTATGCTTATGATAGACTGATAGACATAATAAGGGTCTGCACAAAACGGCAGACCCTTTGTTGTTATACTTTCTTTTTTGAGATGATCGCTCCCGTTATCATGATGATGGGGAACACTATTGCGAACAGCAGGCCTGTTTTAAGGTCGCCCTCTGCCGCGCCCGAGATGAATCCCACGGTGGTGGGGCCGCCCGAGCATCCGAGGTCCCCTGCGAGGGCAAGCAGTGCGAACATCGCCGTGCCGCCCTTTGGTATCTCAGCGGCGGCGAGGCTGAACACTCCCGGCCACAGTATGCCCACCGACAGGCCGCACAGGCCGCATCCCACCAGCGACAGCACGGGTACAGGCGACAGTGAGGCAAGAAGATACGCCCCCACACAGAGTATTCCGCTTCCGATAAGGAATGCCGCCAGATCTATCCTTTCGCTCATCTTCGCGTAGAACACACGGGCGGAGCCCATCAGCACCGAGAAGATGCAGGGTCCCAGCAGGTCGCCCAGCGTCTTGCTTATGCCGAGGCCGCTCTCCGCAAAGGCGGACGCCCATTGACTCATGGCCTGCTCGCTGGCACCTGCCGCGAACATCAGCGCGATGAACAGCCAGAACGTTTTCATTCTGCAAAGGCTTCGGATGGAGAGGCCCTCGCCCTCCTCCACCAGGGGGTAGATGGGCACCAGTGCGAAATACACTGCCACCAGCAGCGGGAACACCGCCCATATCACCGCAAGGAGCTGCCAGCTATCCTTTCCGAATGCCCACAGGAACAGCGTGGACACCACTATCACGAACACCGTGCCCCAGCAGTAGAACGAGTGCAGCAGGCTCATCTCGCCTGCCTTGTTGTCGGTAGGGCAGGCCTCGGCGACGGGGCTGATAAGCACCTCGATAAGGCCTCCGCCCACGGCGTACAGCACCACGCTGCACAGAAGTCCCGCAAAGGGCGGCAGCACGCCTGGCAGCACCGAAAGGCTGGCGAGGCCCGCCGCCGCGAAGATATGCGCCGCTATAAGGCACCTGCGCCAGCCTATCCTGTCCGCGAGCTTTGCCGCCACAAGGTCCACCGTGAGCTGCACGAGGAAGTTTATCGTCACAAGCAGCGTTATCTGCTCCAGCGGTATCCCGAAGCTGTCACGGAATATCAGGAACAGCAGCGGCGCGAAGTTGTTCACTATTGCCTGGGTTATGTATCCGCCGTAGCAGGCGGTCATGGTATGTCCGGGGTCGTTTCTTAATGACATCCTGTCCTCCGTTGTTTTTGATGCTCTCACAATTATATAGCACTCCCGTGCTTTTGTCAAGGGAGCCGCGGCACTTGCGACAGATCCGATAACCGTGTGCAGCAAAACAAAAGGCGCCCTTTTCGGGCGCCTTTGAATTGGTTCGTAATGAGATCATTCCTCTCTGAGGGTGAACACGCCGATAAGCTCCTTGAGCATCGCGGACTGACCTGACAGCTCCTGTGCGGCTGCTGCGGTCTCCTCTGCGGTGGCGGAGTTGTTCTGCACAACGGTGGAGATCTGATCCACGCCGATCGTTACCTCGTTGATGGATTCTGCCGCCTCGTTGGAGGCCTCGGCGATCTTCACGTTGATCTGTGCTACCTCGCCTGCTGCGGAGGCTACGACATTCATCTTGTCGGCTACCTCGCCTACAAGGTCGCTGCCCTTTGCGATAGCGGATACTGTGTTCTCGATAAGTACGGTGGTGTTCTGTGCAGCCTCTGCGGACTTTCCTGCGAGGTTTCTTACCTCGTCGGCAACCACCGCGAAGCCCTTGCCTGCTGCGCCTGCTCTTGCAGCCTCGATAGCTGCGTTCAGCGCGAGGATATTTGTCTGGAACGCGATGTCCTCGATGGTCTTGTTGATCTCGCGGATCTCGTCGGAGGTGCGGCTGATCTCGTCCATAGCGGTGATGAGCTCGGACATCTTCTCGCTTGCCTGTGCCATCTCTGCGCCTGCCTCGTTGGTCTTGCCCGAAGCGTTGTCGGACTCCTTGGCGTTCTCGGTTATCATATCATTGATGACATTGATGGTTGCGGACAGCTCCTGAATGGAGGATGCCTGCTCTGTTGCGCCCTGAGAGAGTGCCTGTGCGGCGGAAGCAACCTGATCCGAGCCGCTTGCCACCTGATCGGATGCGATACCGATCTGGTTGATGGTTTCGTTAAGATTGCGCACGAAGCTGCGCAGGGACGCGAGGATGTTTGCGAATGTACCTGTGTAGTACTCGCGCTTCTGGGTATGTACGTTGAGGTTACCGTCTGCGATCTCACTGAGGACAGTGTCGATATCCTCAACAACGATCTTGGTGCGGTCGGACAGGGCGCGCATTGCGTCTGCAAGCTCGCCGATCTCGTCCTTGGACTTGTAGGTGATGTTTACATCAAAATCGCCTACTGCAAGCTTCTCTGCTGCCTGCTTCACATCCTTGATGCCCTTGAGGATCATTCTGGAGATGATGATAGCAAAGAGAACGCCTGTGATAAGCGCGATCACACCGATACCGCTGATGATAATGGTGGTCCAGTTAGCTCTGCTTATGGACTCTCTGTAGTCTGATTCGGCAGCCTGCTGCTCGTATTCCTGTACTCTGCCGATAGCAACGTCCATAGCGTTAAGCTCGGGCAGAAGCTCTGTCTTGTAGATGTTGAACGCCTCTGTTACATCGTGCGCGGTGGCAGCGGTCTTGAAGTGGTCCAGGGCTGTGTGCATGGAGGCGAGGTTTGCACCGATGGTATCGATATCGCTCATATCGCCTGTATAGTGAGCACGTAATGTATCTACCAGCTCATCCATGCGCAGGAGGTTTCCGTCTGCGAGGGCAAGACGCTGCTCGGTCTCTGCGCTGTCGGTGGTGGTGGAGGCATGGAGCATATTCTTTGCTGTGAGGTTTATCTCCAGCTTCATCTCATCCGCGATCTGCACATCCGTAAAGGTTTCGTTGTACATATTGTCGATAAGACCGCCCACGGTATTGAAAGCAAGTCCTGAGAATGCTACGATCACCACGAGGAACGCGATGATTATTCCGAAGGAAAGCAATAATTTTTTCGAGATCTTTAAGTTTTTCATAAGATTTTAGTCCTTTCTGCTGATGTTTACGAATAATATCCGCAACGACCATTTTTTGGTCGT
The DNA here is from genome assembly GCA_045540255.1 of Oscillospiraceae bacterium. Taxonomy (GTDB): domain Bacteria; phylum Bacillota; class Clostridia; order Oscillospirales; family Ruminococcaceae; genus CAG-115. The sequence goes on from JAZQGZ010000069.1 coordinate 98,749, forward strand.
TTTTTACAGATTTTTGCAAGAAAAAACATATAAAACTTGCAATTCGTATAAAAATTATAACTCTAACTATCCCTTTTGTCAATAGTTTTTTTGCAAAAAACGGCACAACATAGACGATAAAATAAAAATTGTTGAAATATCTGACGATATGTTGTATAATTTAAGTCAGTGAATAATATCTCTGAAAGAGGAATTTTAAAATGAGTCTTTGTCCCTATTATAAAAAATGCGGCGGATGCCAGCTTCAGAACATGACCTACGAAAAACAGCTCAGCTTCAAGCAGGTAAAGGTCATAAGGCTTCTGGGCAGGTTCTGCCATGTTGACGAGATAATCGGCATGGAGGAGCCTTTCCACTACCGCAACAAGGTGCAGGCGGCATTCGGCATGAAAAACGGAAAGATCATCTCGGGTGTATACCAGTCCTCCACCCACAACATCGTGCCGGTGGACGACTGCCTTATCGAGGACACGGTGGCGGACAGGATAATCGTCACTATCCGTAAGCTTGCGGAGAGCTTTAAGATGAAGCCCTTCAACGATGTCACGATGAAGGGCTTTCTGCGTCACGTACTGGTGAAGCGCGGCTTTGTCAGCGGTCAGGTGATGGTTGTGCTGGTGACGGCATCGGGCGCGTTTCCTTCACAGCGTTCCTTTGTGAATGCGCTGCTTGGAAAGCACCCCGAGATAACCACGATAGTCCGCAACATCAACGACAAGCACACAAGCCTTGTCCTTGGCGAGCGCAGCGAAACGCTGTTCGGCAGCGGCTATATCGAGGAGCAGCTGTGCGGCCTTACGTTCAGGATAAGCCCGAAGTCGTTCTATCAGATAAACCCGACCCAGACCGAGGTGCTGTACAACAAGGCGGCGGAGTTTGCAGGGCTTACGGGCAGCGAGCGCGTCATCGACGCCTACTGCGGCACGGGCACCATCGGACTTATCATGTCGAAGAACGCGGGCGAGGTCATCGGCGTGGAGCTGAACAAGGACGCGGTAAAGGACGCGAAGAACAACGCCGCTGCGAACGGCGTAAAGAACATACAGTTCTTCTGCGGCGACGCAGGCAGATTTATGGTGGATATGGCTCAGATGAACGAGACCGCCGACGTGGTGATAACCGACCCGCCCCGTGCAGGCTGCAGCCTCGATTTTCTGAGGAGCCTTATAAAGCTCGCCCCGAAGAGGGTGGTGTATGTGTCCTGCAATCCCGAGACCCTCGCGAGGGACCTCGGCTTCCTCACCCGAAAGGGCTACAGGGCGGTGAAGATACAGCCCGTGGATATGTTCCCGTTTACGGAGCACGTTGAAACTGTTGTTTGTTTGAGTAGGGAAAAGGCCGATGATTATATCCGCATTTCGGTTCATACGGAGGATTTGAAAGTCACAAAATAGAGCTGAGGAGGATTCCTATGTCTGATTGGCGGCTGAATGGACAGGAAGAATATTTGTCCAACATAACACTTTACAAAGTCACCTTCCCAGAATTTTGGGAGACCGCATACAGAAACAAAAATACCTTCTATCAAAAGATAGCCCTTTACGCAGAACGATTTGTTGCAGAAACCAATCGTGGGGTGGAGTATCTTGACGGGGATAAGATACAACACTTTTGGCACGAACACTGCGAATTCTGTTGGGAGAAAGCGTTGACAGACAAAAACTGCGAGTTCTATTGTACAGAAGATATGTATTATTGGATATGCGCGGAGTGTTTCCGCGATTTTAGAGAAAAGTTTAACTGGCAGGTAAAATCTGCAGAAGAATTGTTTCGCTAAGTTAGCATAAATTGTGGCTAAAATAAGACTGGTAGGCTCCCTACCTAAAGGGACAACTGTCGAGACGGTGGTGCTTCTCGAAAAAAGGCAGAAGCAGCCGTGCTGACCGCTGAAAAGTGAAACGGACTCAGCTTGCGGACAGGTCATCCGCGGTGTGCCGCAACAAGCGCGTAATACATCTGCAAAGCAGACATTAAAGAGGCGGTTCCATGAGTGAAAAGGTGAGAAGAACAGTTCTGGTAATATTACTGATACTTGATGTCATCATGCTGTTTGCGTGGATCATCTCCTCGGCACTCGAGGCTCCCGCGCTGGGCAGCGTGATAGACGAGCTGTATCTTAAAAACGTAAGATACGAGCGGATACTTCATTATGTCAGCGGTTACGGTATGTTCGTGTTTCTGTTCATGACGATCGCAACGGTGGTGTTTGCCGTTGCGGAGCGGCTTGAGAATGTGAAAAAAGCGTATGCTACCGCAGGAGTAATGTGCCTTACGGGCATCGTGATGCTGGTCATGATGCTGTCGAAGTGCCTGCCCGCAATGACGACCGAAGCACTGGTGATAAAAGGCTCCGTGACGGACACCCGTTACCGCTATCATAAGGGCAACCACAGCTATTATCTGGAGTTCGGTGCGTACGGCGAGATCGGCGTGCCCGAGATAGAGTACCGCGGCACGGACATTGGTGACGAATATTATCTCATCTGCTGCGGCGACCTGATGATAAAGGCCTGCCATCCTGCGCTGTATACTCTCGAGGTACCTGCCGCAAACAACAGCGGAAACCGCAGATAAGGTGCCGTTGATCGTCTTTGCAGGGGCGATCGTTGCAGATATCAGCTATATTATATAGTAAAAACGCCGAAGATTTTTAAACATCTCCGGCGTTTTTATTGTTTTTGGCGAAATTTGTTTTTAAGCGGTTTTTGCCTGTTATTTCTGTTGCAAAATCCGTCGAAAAAGTATATAATAGTATTTGTATAGATATATTCAGATAACGGAAAACGCATCCGCGATAAAAACAGACTTTAAGAACTGCTGCTCTTTTAAGGAGATAGAGATAAATTGATAAAAACTGCTTTGAAATGGCTCGGCGGTTATTTCAGAAAGCTTGATAAGCTGCTTCTGCTTATCTGCGTGGCGATAACCGCCTTTGATATAGTGATCGTGAACTCCCTGTACGAGAACGGGAAGATAGGGCTTGACGATCTGCAGACGCAGATCTTCGCTGCGGTCATCGGCTTTTTTGCTGCGATCATCATTGGTATGATAGATTACCGTCTGATGGCAAAATACTGGTTTGTATACGCGCCTGCGGCGATGATACTGCAGCTTCTGCTGTTCACTCCGCTGGGCGTCAAGCGTGATGACGACATCGCGTGGCTCAACCTCGGCGTGATGACGATACAGCCTGTCGAGATACTCAAGATCGCCTATATCCTCACCCTTGCCGCGCATATCTACAAGCTCGGCGACAAGCTGAACAGCTTTCCGCGGTTCATGCTGCTGTGCCTGCACGGACTGCTGCCCTTCGGACTTGTGCTGATACAGGGCGATGCAGGCTCGGCACTGGTGCTGCTGTTCATCTTCATCTGTATGCTGTTTGCGGGCGGCATCTCCTGGAAGTATATCCTCACTGCCGTTGTCGGCACGCCTGCCGCTTTCTATGTGGCGTGGAACTACATCATGAAGGACCACCACAAGGCACGACTCCTCGTCCTGTTTGACGAGGAGATGCAGGAGGCGGAGAAGCTTGACATCTATATGCAGCAGTATTACGCAAAGATAGCCATGGGCTCGGGTCAGCTTAAAGGCCTTGGCTTCCACTCCGACAACTACACCTACGTGCCCGAGATATACAACGACTTCATCTTCTCCTACATCGGCATGACGCTTGGCTTCCTCGCCTGTATGGCGGTGGTGATAGCCTACGCGCTGCTGAGTCTCAAGCTTCTCTCCAACGCCTCGGCGGCGCAGGACCAGCTCGGAAAGATGATCTGCGTCGGAGTTTTCGGCATGATGACCTTCCACTGGATAATCAACATCGGCGTTGTTATCTCGCTGATACCCGTTATCGGCATCACGCTGCCGTTCCTTTCCACAGGCGGAACCTCGATGATAATGATGTACGTTTCACTGGGGCCTGTGCTGAGCATCCCCACCCACAAGGAAAAGAAACGGCATATGTTCTACGAAGAAAAGGACTAAAAGAGTACCGTCGGGAAAGTGCCCGATCTGCCAACAAGGACTAAAGGGAGCATCTCCCACGAAATATACAGTATAAAGACTAAATTTCAGAAAGGATTCAAACCATGAAACCTGTAATCTCCACATTAAAGGACATCTACCCCGACAGCCAGCTTGAGGCGCAGAAGCTCCGCTACAAGAAAGCCGTTGCAGAGTTTGCCGGGTACTTCGGCTCCATCGGCGAGCACCGCTTCTTCTCCGCGCCCGGCAGAACAGAGATCTGCGGCAACCACACCGACCACAACTGCGGCAAGGTATTTGCGGCAAGCGTGAACCTCGACATAATCGCTGTTGTTGAGCCTACAGACGACAACAGGATCACCATAAAGTCCGAGGGCTTCCCCGAGGACAGCATCTCCCTTGACGAGCTTGACGTCAAGGAGGAGGAGAAGAACACCTCTGCCTCCCTTATCCGCGGCGTTGCGGCGAAGTTCAGACAGGAGGGCATGAAGGTTGGCGGCTTCCGTGCCTACACCACCTCCGACGTTATGAAGGGAAGCGGACTTTCCTCCTCGGCGGCTTTTGAGGTACTGGTAGGCACCATCCTCTCCCACGTTTACAACGAGGGTCAGGTGAGCGCGGTTAAGATCGCACAGATCTCCCAGTATGCGGAGAACGTGTACTTCGGCAAGCCCTCGGGTCTGATGGATCAGATGGCGTCCTCCGTGGGCGGCTTCATCGCCATCGATTTCAAGGACACCTCCTCTCCCGTTATCAAGTCTGTTCCCACTGATTTCAACAAATTCGGACACGCTCTGTGCATCGTTGACGCAAAGGGCGACCACGCCGACCTCACCCACGAGTACGCCTCCATCCCCACAGAGATGAAGGCCATCGCGGAGTATTTCGGCTGTAAGCACCTGCGCGAGATCGCTAAGGCAGACATAATGCTCAACATAAACCTGCTCCGCAGGCAGTTCGGCGACAGGGCTGTGCTCCGTGCTGTACATTTCTTTGATGAGAACGAGCGCGTGGACAAGCTGGTACACGCTCTCACCTCCAACAACTTCGCGGACTTCCTCGGAAGCGTGAAGGAGAGCGGCGACAGCTCCTACAAGTACCTGCAGAACATCTACGCAAACAGCGACGTACAGCATCAGTGCCTGAGCATCGCGCTGAACGTTGCGGAGTACTCGCTCCACCGCAAGGGTGCGTGCAGAGTTCACGGCGGCGGCTTTGCGGGAACCATCCAGGCATTCGTTCCGCTGGAGGAGCTCCAGCAGTTCAAGATGAACATCGAAAAGGTGTTCGGCCCGGGCTCCTGCCACGTTCTGTCCGTAAGACCCATCGGCGGTACGGAGGTAACGCTGTAACGCCGAAACATCCGCCCTGCGCGCACTGTAGATGAGGTGAAAGCTCAGCTAGTACACTTGTGCGGATAGAAGTGTTTTTTGGTCAAAGAAGCTTCGACCAAAAAACGGATTAAAAATGCCCGCTTCGCGGGCGAAAATATAGTCTTTCGACAAGACGAGAGGTAACGCTCGCAAACTGATAAGACAAAAAAATAAGGGCGGATATCTCTATCCGCCCGTGATGATATTATTCTTTTATCTCATATTCAGACATCTGCTTTATGTTCAGCTTGTCCACCAGTGCGTCCACAAGGATGCCGTTTTCGGTGTACTCCTCGCTGAATATCTTGCCGTTTTCACGTATCACCGCTGTAAGTCCGCCCTTTGCGTAGGGAAGCAGGAGCTTCATGCGCTTTGCGGTCTCGGGGAGGTTCTTTGCGATGACCTCCAGCAGGCGGTCGATGCCCTGCGCTTTAAGTGCGCTTATCTTCACCGTGGTGTCGTTCTCGGGGATGTTCTCCTCCAGCCTGTCGCACTTGTTGAGTACAGTGACAACGGGTATCTCGGCGGCGCCGAGGTCCGCAAGGGTCTTGAGCGTTACATCCGCCTTTTCGGACGCCTCGGGGTCTGAAACATCGCAGACATGGATGATTATATCCGCGCAGGCGGCTTCCTCAAGCGTGGACTTGAACGCCTCCACAAGGTGGTGGGGGAGCCTGCGGATAAGTCCTACGGTGTCCACAAGCAGAAGATTTCTTCCGTCGGGAAGCTCTATCGCCCTTGAAGTGGGGTCGAGGGTAGCGAAAAGCTTGTCCTCTGCCAGCACTCCCGCACCTGTAAGGTGATTCAGCAGGGTGGATTTTCCCGCGTTTGTATAGCCCACTATGGCTCCCACCTGAACGCTGTCCTTTTTGCGGCGCTGTCGGGTGTAGCCGCGGCGCTCCTCCAGCTCCTTAAGCTCCTCCGAGAGCTTGTCGATGCGGCGGCGGATGTGTCGGCGGTCGGTTTCAAGCTGGGTCTCACCGGGACCTCGGGTACCTATACCGCCTCCGAGACGTGACAGCGACGCGCCTATTCCCATAAGTCTGGGCAGACGATAGCGGAGCTGTGCAAGCTCTACCTGCAGTTTACCCTCACGGGAAACGGCTCTTCCCGCGAAGATGTCGAGGATGAGCATGGTGCGGTCGATAACGCGCACGTCGGTGGCTTCCTCGATGTTCCTTATCTGCGACGCAGTAAGCTCGCAGTCGAATATGAGAAGCTCCGCGCCGAGGCTGGTGCAAAGCTCCTTTACCTCTTCAAGCTTGCCCTCGCCGATGACGGTGGCGCTCTCGTATGCGCCGCGCTTCTGGATGACTCTCGCAAGCTCCTGTGCGCCTGCCGTTGAGGCAAGCTCCGCAAGCTCGTCCATGGAGGCTTCCGCGTCATAGTCGCCCGTGTCGGCGCTGACGAGTATTGCTTTTGTAAAAACTTTTTCTTCCTGTACCATCTGATACTCCTTCCGCTGTGCTACAACGGTAACGGCGGATGTAGCATATACCGCCCTGCGTGAGTGCAGGACTCAAACCTATTCGCACACATTGGTTATAATTATAGCAACATTTTGATTTTGTGTCAACCCTACAAAAGAAAGGACGAACGCTTTGAAATTCCGCAGATTTGATGTAATGATCGTAGGAACAGGCATATCGGGCATATATGCCGCCCTCAATCTGGACCGCTCCATGAGCATACTGATGCTCTCCAAGCGCGAGCTTACGCTGTGTAACTCCGCGCTGGCGCAGGGCGGAGTTGCGGCGGTAATGGACAAGGACAACGACAATTACGAGCTTCATATACAGGATACCCTTATCGCGGGACATTATGAGAACAACCTTGAGAATGTGCGTATCCTTGTCGAGCAGGGTCCTACCGATGTGCAGAAACTGCAGGACAAGTACGGCGTGGAGTTCGACCACAAGGACGACGGAAGCATCTCCCTCACGAGGGAGGGCGGACACTCCCGCCGCCGCATCGCCCACCACAAGGACTCCACGGGCTTTGAGATCGAAACGAGCCTTATCGAGCAGGTGCAGAAGCTTGAAAACGTCACGGTGGTGAACAACTCCGTGCTGTGCAGGCTGGAGCGTGAGGACGGCGTGTTCTTTGCGGATGTGCTGAACGGCGACACCCACGAGTACTACTGCGCAAACGCTGTGATACTTGCAACAGGCGGCATCGGCAGGGTGTACGATTTCACCACAAACTCCGCTATCGCCACGGGCGACGGCATACAGCTTGCCTATAACCTCGGCGCGGAGATAAAGAACCTCAGCTATGTGCAGTTCCATCCCACTGCCTTTGCGGACAAGGAGAACCGCGAGTGCTTCCTCGTGTCCGAGGCGGTGAGGGGAGAGGGCGCATACCTGCTCAACTGCAACAAGGAACGCTTCATGCACAGGTACGAGCCCGAGCGCAAGGAGCTTGCTCCCCGTGACGTGGTTTCCAAGTGCATGATGGAGGAGCAGAAGCTTACAGGCAGTGACGAGTTCTGGCTGGACATCTCCTATAAGGACCCCGAGTTTGTAAAGGGTCACTTCCCCATGATATACAACAAGGTGCTGGAAAAGGGCTACGACATGACAAAGGAGCCTATCCCGATATACCCCTGTCAGCACTATCTCATGGGCGGTATAAACGTTGACGGCAAGGGTGCCACTAATATCGGGGGACTCTACGCCGCAGGCGAGTGCTCCCACACGGGCGTCCACGGCAGAAACAGGCTTGCAAGCAACTCCCTGCTTGAGGCGCTGGTGTTCTCACGGCTTATTGCGGAGGATATCAACGCGAACAGAAAGCAGGACGACCGCTCCGTGATAGAGTATGATATGTCCTCCCCCGAGGGAGGCGTGCTCCCCAAGGGCATAAAGACCGAGGTGCGCCATATAATGCAGAGAGCCTACTTCATCCACCCCGACTACGATGAGGCGGAAAAAGGCCTTGAGCGCATCACCGAGCTTAAAGATATGCTTGAAAACGGCGGATATGAGATAAACGCCGCCTATGTTGAAACAAAGTCGCTTGTTACGGTGGCTTACATAATACTTACAGAAGTTATGCAGAGAAAGGACAAAGAAACAAAATGATACTGCTTCCTTTTTACGTTGACGATATCATCAAGACCGCCCTTAACGAGGACATAAACTACATCGACAGCACCGCTGACCTGCTCATCCCCGAGGACAGCGTCTCCTCGGCGTATTTTCAGGCAAAGGCAAGCGGCGTGGTCGCAGGACTTGAGGTGGCACTGCGCGTGTTCACCATCCTCGACCCCGACATGAAGATAGAGTGCACTTTCAAAGACGGCGACGAGGTAAATAACGGCGACATCATCGCAGAGTTCACGGGTCACACCCGCCTTATGCTGAAAGCGGAGCGCACCGCGCTTAACCTCCTCCAGCACATGAGCGGCATCGCCACCTACACCAACAAATGCGTGAAGCTTGTGGAGGGCACCAACGCCTCCATCGCCGATACAAGAAAGACGCTTCCGGGACTGCGTGCACTGCAGAAGTACGCGGTGACAGCGGGCGGCGGCAGAAACCACCGCTACAACCTCACCGATGCGGCGATGCTCAAGGACAACCACATCGACGCCTACGGCGGCATCACGGCGGCGGTAGAGGCACTGCGCAAAAAGGCAGGCCATATGCTCCAGATAGAGGTGGAAACAAGAAACCTTGACGAGGTACGCGAGGCACTCGCCTGCGGCGTAAACGTGATAATGCTTGATAATATGGACTGCGCCACCATGGCAGAGGCAGTGAAGATAACGAACGGCCGTGCAAAGCTCGAGGCAAGCGGCAACATCACGATGGATAACATCGCGGAGGTGGCAAAGACAGGCATAGACATCATCTCGCTGGGTGCGCTGACCCACAGCGTGCAGGCGTTTGATATCTCCATGAAGTGGAGAAAATAACATTAAAAAATATTCGGAGGTGGGAAGATGGAAGTACTGTTTCACGAAAGCGCTGACGATCAGCTGCTGAAATTCGCCGTGGTCATAGCAAGATACAGGGGCAGATTTGTGTACTGCAAGCACTGGAAGCGCAGCACCTACGAGGTACCTGGAGGCCACCGTGAGGACGGAGAGACGATAGAGCAGGCGGCACGCCGCGAGCTTCACGAGGAAACGGGCGCAAAGCAGTATAGCCTTGTCCCTGTCTGCGTATACTCCGTAAAGGATGACGACGGCGAAAGCTTCGGTATGCTGTACTATGCCGAGGTGGAGGAGTTTGAAACAAAGCTCGACAGCGAGATAGAGAAGATCTATTTCCTCGACGACCATCCGCAGAAGCAGACCTATCCCGAGATACAGCCGCTTCTTGTGAAAGAGGCGGAGCGCAGAGGCTTCATAAAATAAAATAAAGATAAAGGCACCCCCTGATGTCACGTTTTCAGGGGTGCCGTAAACAGAACAAAAGGATGATTACCATGAACAATGCCGTACATTGGGCGAGCGTGTGGGGCAACGCCATCTCGATAGGAGAGAACCGCCCCGAAAGCTACAACAAGAACCTCACTATCCGATACCCGATCTATACCCAGTTCGGCGGAAGTGCGGTGCGCCTTACCTTTGACAACTACTGCGGCACCGAGGCTATTACCCTCACTAAGATAACCGCGAACATCGGCGGAAAGTTCTTTCCCGTGACCTTCGGCGGAAAGCGCGAGGTCACCATCGAAGCGGAGCAGAATGCCGTTTCGGACGAGCTTCAGTGCGAGGTCATGCCCCAGAGCCTTATCGTGGTGAGCTTCTATTTCGAGGACTTCACCCAGCTCCGCTCGGCGGTATACACCAGCGGCCCGCTCACCGAGGGCATCTACGCCATCGGCGACCAGACCGAGGTGGACCAGATACCGCAGGACATCGCAAGAAGCACCAATATCATCTATTTTTTAAGCAACGTTTCGGTGCTGACCTCAACGGATAACCGCACGGTGGTGTGCTACGGCGACTCCATCACGGCGCAGGACTGGCCCGAGTACCTTACCCTCCGCTGTAACCGCGAGGAGAAGCTCAACACCGCCATCATCCGCAGGGCGGCAAGCGGAACCAGAATGCTCCGCGAGTACAGTTGCATAACCTACGAGTCCTACGGACTTATGGGAAGCAAGCGCTTCGACCACGAGGTACCCACCGACGGCGCGGACACTGTAATAATCCAGCACGGAATAAACGATATCATCCATCCCGTGGGCACGGAGGTAAACCCGTTCCGTCCCATGAGCGATATGCCCACCGTTGAGGAGCTTATAGACTGCATGAAGTTCTACATCGCAAAGGCGAGGGAGTTCGGCTACAAGGTGTACGTGGGAACTCTGCTCCCGATCGAGGGCTGGCGCACCTATGCTCCTTTCCGCGAGGAGATACGCACCGCATTCAACGACTGGATACGCACTACTGATCTCATCGATGGCTGTATCGATTTCGACAGGGCGGTCTGCGACCCCGAAAGACCCTCCCGCTTCCTGCCCGAATACGACAGCGGCGACCATTTGCACCCAAGCAAAGCAGGCTACAAGAGAATGGCGGACATAGTCCCTGCGGAGCTGTTGAAGTAATACAAGATCTCCCGTGCTGTGACGTGATGCGTTACAGCACGGTTTTTTTAGATTTATAGTGTTATGTCACGGTGCGTTACAACACGATTTTCCCCAAAACACGATGTGTCCCAAAGAGGAAACCCAGGGAGAGGGGGAAAAGAAAAACTAAAGAACAAAAAGCCGACATTCCCCCTCTCCCTCGTTTTCCTCTCTGGACTCTCTTTCCCGACCCTCACCCCTTTGTCGGCTTTTTATTTTGTGTCATCCACGCAAGCCGCCTTTTCAATTAAAAAGTTGTTTCCCCTCTTGTGCCACCCACACAAGACACCTGCTCGAATTAAAATTCTCCTTTCCGCTTTTGGTGTACATTTCAAGTGTAACACTTCGTGCCGAAATCTTCGGAGTAAGCAAAAACGAGGAAAGGGGTTGAGGGGCAGGAAAGGGAGTAGTAGAGGGAAAAACTGGGGAGAAGGGGAAATCCTCGTTTTTGTATCGCTTTTCTTTTTCCCCTTCGCCCCGGGTTTCCCCTCTACATACCATCGTGTTTTGTAGAATATCGTGTTGTAACGCACCGTGTCACACATGATAAATCTGGTACAAAAGCACCGTGACACCCACGATAAATCCGGTTTAAAGCCTTTGCAGGAGGCACTCCTGTATCGCCTTTGGGGAGGCCGCGCCCTTTAACGCCTTGTTCGCCTGACCCATGAAGAAGCCGAGCACCTTTTTGTCGCCGCTCCTGTACTGCGCCACCGCTTTCGGATTGTCTGCAAGCAGTGCATCGATGGTTCTGGAGAGAAGCTCGGTGTCGTTCTTCACCCACAGGTCCCTTTCGTCCGCGATGGCCTTGGGATCGCCGCCGTGCTCCGCCATCTCGCTCAGGATCAGCTTTGCGTTGCTCTGGGAGATCCTGTCGGAGTAGTAAAACTCCGCAAGCTGTGCGAACTCCCTGCCACTGAATTTCAGCGCATCAGGGTCGATCCCGCCCAGATTCACAAGGCGCATGAACTCCCCCACAAGATAGCTTGCAACGTTCTTCGGGTCCTTGCAGTCCCGAGCCGCCTCGTCGAAAAAGTCGCTGATGCGCTTGTCGCCGACGATTATCACCGCGTCATTCTCACTTATCCCGTAGCCCTCCGTGTAGCGCGCCATGCGCTGTTCGGGCATTTCGGGGAGTGCGTCGCGGATGCCCCGAAGCTCCTCCTCCGTGAAAAGTATCGGCGGAATGTCGGGGTCGGGGAAGTAGCGGTAATCGTGGGCGTCCTCCTTGGAACGCATCGCCACGGTCTCGCCCAGAGCCTCGCTGAAGCGGCGGGTCTCCTGCACCACCTTTTCGCCGCGGTCCAGAAGCTCCGCCTGACGGGCTATCTCCGCCGCCACAGCCTTTGTCACCGCCCTCATGGAGTTCAGGTTCTTAAGCTCGGTACGGGTGCCCAGCTCCTTACTGCCCTCGGGGGCGAGCGAGATGTTCACATCACAGCGGATACTGCCCTGCTCCATTTTACAGTCGCATATCCCGGCGTACTGAAGCAACAGCTTTATCTTCCCGAAGAACGTCACTATCTCCTCCGCACTGTGGAAGTCGGGCTCGGTGACTATCTCGATAAGCGGGATGCCGCATCGGTTGTAGTCCGCGAGGGATATCTTAAGCCCCTCATCATGGACCAGCTTGCCTGCATCCTCCTCAAGGTGGATGCGGTTTATGCGGATGCGCTTTTCTTCGCCGATGTCCACATAGCCGTCAAGGCAGACGGGGCGCGGCATCTGGGATATCTGGTATGCCTTGGGCAGGTCGGGGTAGAAATAGTTCTTCCTGTCCCATTTTGTAAAGCGGCTGATATCGCAGTTCATCACATAGCCTGCCCTGATGATGTACTCCACCGCGCGGCGGTTGAGTACGGGCAGAGTCCCCGGGAAGCCACTGCACACGGGACAGCAACGGGAGTTAGGCTCGCCGCCGAACTGTGCGGAACAGCCGCAGAATACCTTTGATCTTGTGAGAAGCTCCGCGTGTATCTCAAGTCCCATAGTAGGTCTATATCTCATTGTGAAACCTCCTTAAAGCCGCGGAAGCACGGGCGAAAAGCCCCGCTCGAATGCGTCGGCGATCTGCAGTACAGTTGCCTCGTCGAAGCGTCTGCCCACCACCGACATACCGATCGGCATACCCTCGGCGGTGTAGCCACAGGTGGTGGAGACGGCAGGAAGTCCCGCGATATTCACCGTGACGGTGCAGATATCCGCAAGGTACATACGCACGGGGTCGCGCTCCTGCTCCCCTGTCCTGTATGCCGCGGTGGGTGCGGTGGGGGTCAGTATCACATCCGCGGTGCGGAATATCTCGTCGTACTCCCTTATTATCTCCTGCCGCAGTGCAAGTGCCTTTTTGTAGTAGGCGTCGTAATAGCCGCTGGAGAGGGCGTAGTTTCCAAGCAGGATGCGGCGTTTTACCTCCTCGCCGAAGCCCTTTGAGCGGCTGTCGCAGATAAGCTCCTCGAAGGTGCTTCCCTCGCCGCGGAAGCCGTACTTGATGCCGTCAAAGCGCGAGAGGTTGGATGCCGCCTCGGCACAGGCTATAAGATAATAGGCAGGCACGGCGTATCTCAGCGAGGGCATGGAGCACTCCTCAAGCACCGCGCCCTGCGCCTCCAGTGCCTTTGCGGCACTGAGCACCGCACTTCGCACCGCGCTGTCGGTCTCGTCAGCGAAGAACTCCTTAGGCAGGGCTATCCTTATGCCCTTTACGGGCTGTCCCAGCTTCCCTGAGAAATCGGGCACAGCGAGCCTTGCGCTGGTTGCATCGTTGGGGCTTGCGCCGCATATCGCGTTAAGGAGCAGTGCGCAGTCCTCCGCGCTGTCTGCGATGGGGCCTATCTGGTCAAGAGAGCTTGCATAGGCAACAAGGCCGTAGCGTGAAACCCTGCCGTAGGTGGGCTTTATCCCCGTGACTCCGCAGAAAGAGGCGGGCTGTCTTATCGAGCCGCCCGTGTCCGAGCCGAGGGCGCAGGGCGCGAGGGAGGCGGATACCGCCGCCGCACTTCCGCCCGAGGAGCCGCCCGGTACCCTGTCGGTATCGTAGGGGTTTTTGGTCTTTGCAAAGGCGGAGGTCTGACTGGAGCCGCCCATGGCGAATTCATCCATGCTTGTTTTTCCGAGCAGTACGAAGCCCTGTTTTTTAAGACGGACGATGACATCCGCATCATAGGGCGGGACAAAGCTTTCAAGCATCCTGCTTGCGCAGGTGGTCTTTATCCCGTCGGTGCATATATTGTCCTTTACTGCAATCGGTATGCCCGTAAGGACAGTCGCACTGCCGCTGTCGATAAGCTTCTGCGCCTCCTGCGCCATGCTCATGCCCTCCGCCTTTGTGACGGTGATGTAGGACTGCAGTATGCCGTCCTTTTCCTCAATGCGCCTGAAATACTCTCCGCACAGCTCAACTGCGCTTATCTTCCTTTCGTCAAGGGCTTTTCTCAGGTCCCGTATCCTTGCACGTGTTATTTCCATATCCGCGCCCCCTTACTCCACTACCTTAGGCACGACATAGCATCCCTCCGCGCTGACCGCGTTGGAAAGAAGCTTCTCCGCAGGAAACGAGGGCTGTGGGATATCCTCCCGTACGTCCGTATATGCTATGCTGTTGTGGTCCATCCTGTCGTCATAGGTGAGGTCGAAGTCCTTTATCGTGTCCATAAGCCCGATGATGTCCGTCATCTCGGACAGGAGCTTTTCAGCCCCGCTCTCGTCAAAGCTCAGCCTGCTGAGCTTACACAGGTGCTTCAGAGTATCACGTTCCATAAGGTCATCCTTTCGCGTGTTTTTGCAGGAGAGATATCCTCTCTGCTTCTGTACGGTACTATTATATACCTGTTTCGATGGTTTTTCAATAAATTTCTGCAATTTTTTGTATCCGAACTTTCATTTTGTGACAAATTATCACATCCTGCGTCCGAAGTTAAGAAAAATGTAAGAATTGTTAAGGCATCCCCCGATTGAACGGAGGTCCTCCGTACTTTATAATATATCCAGCAACATAACGGAGGACAGCTTTACATGAAGATCCTGCTTTATTCCGAGGCCATGCGCCTTATTAAGATATCGGGACTGGGACGCGCCATACTGCACCAGAAGCGCGCACTGGACTACTGCGGTGTTCCCTGCACCACCGACCCGCGGGAGGAGTATGATGTGGTGCACATCAATACACTGGGGCTTCGCTCCAGGCGACTTGCAAAGACCGCTAAAAAGCAGGGCAAAACGGTGGTGTACCATGCCCACTCCACGCAGGAGGATTTCAGGAACTCTTTCACGGGGTCCAATCTGGTATCGGGGCTGTACAGACGCTGGATATGCTCCTGCTACAGGCTGGGAGATGTCATCCTGACGCCTACCGAGTACTCGAAACAGCTTCTTATTAGTTATGGCATCGAAAAGCCGATATATGCACTTTCAAACGGCATAGAGCTTGACGACTATCAGCCCTGCGACACGGACCGCGCCGGATTCCGCAGTAAATACGGCTTCTCGGAAACGGACAAGGTGGTGATGGCGGTGGGGCTTTATTTCGAGCGCAAGGGCATACTGGATTTTGTAAGGCTCGCCTACGCCATGCCCGACCATAAATTTATATGGTTCGGAAAGACTCCGCTGATAAGCGTACCCGCAAAGGTGCGCAGGGCGGTAAAAACAAAGCTCCCCAATCTGATATTCGCAGGATACGTCCCGCCCGAGGAACTTAAAAAAGCCTACGCGGGCGCGGATGTGTATATATTCCCCACCTACGAGGAGACCGAGGGCATAGTCCTGCTGGAGGCACTTGCAAGCCGTGCAGACGTGATCGTCCGCGATATCCCCGTGTTCGGCTATCTGAAAGAGGGCACCGACTGCTACAAGGCGCGGAGCCTCCCGGAGTTCAAGTACAGGATAGGCGCGCTTTCCTCGGGCAGGCTGCCGTCCCTCGGCGAGGCAGGGTATCAGGCTGTGCGTGACAAGGACCTGAGCCGTATCGGTGAACAGCTTTACGAGATATATCACAGCCTTGAAACGGTCATGAGCTGATATCGCTGAATAATACCGCGGATGTACGCCATAATAATACAAACCCCCGAAAGGAGCGTATTTTCAGTGGCGATAGTACTTATCCGTGCCTGTATACTTTATGTCGTTATCACATTCTCGCTGAGGCTGATGGGAAAGCGTCAGCTTGGGGAGCTTCAGCCCTCGGAGCTGGTGGTGACGATACTTATATCAAATATCGCGTCCATCCCCGTGGAGGACTCCTCCATCCCGATGCTGATGGGTATAGTGCCGATATTCACGCTGGTGTGCCTTGATGTGATAGTATCGGCGATAATGCTGAGGTCCCCCCGCTTCCGCCGCGTGATAATAGGAAGCCCGCGCATAATAATCTCCGAGGGCGTGATACAGCAGAGCGAGATGAAACGGCTCCGCTATACGGTGGACGACCTTGTGGAAGCCATGCGCGAGCAACAGATATTCGATATCGGCGAGGTGTACTACGCCATCGTGGAGACCACGGGAAAGATAAACTTCATGCAGAAAACGGATATGCAGAACGCGCGCCGCTGTGATGTATCGGGCGGAGGGAGCACCGACGACCCGCCCTCGGTGGTCATCCGTGACGGACTTGAGGACAAGGAGCAGATGCGGCTCCTCGGGCTGGGTCAGGGCTGGCTCAACGCGAAGCTGAGGGAGCACAACGTCAGCGCAAAGGATGTGTTCCTCATGACAGCGGACAAGAAAGGAAGCGTGAACATCATAAAAAAGCATGAGGGCAGAAAGGCATGAACCGACTTGCGGTGACTGCAGGAGGTGTGTTCCTCCTGGCATACAACAAAGGTGGCTTGAACACTGGAAGAAAGCAGGAGGGCAACAAGCTATGAACCGACTTGCAGTTAGTATATCGATATTGTCAGTGATGGCGGTGGGGTGCGGAGCCTCGGTATTCGCGACGGACAGGCTTGCCGCCGAGATGTCGAAGCAGATAGAGGCGGTGGAATACGCTTTCGAAAACAACGACAAGGGCACCTGCGTCTACGCCGCTGAGAAGCTGGACAAGCTGTGGGACGGAATGATGAAGTACTGCATACTCGTGCCCGATCTGGGTCATGCGGTGGAGATAACCTCCTCGGTGGCGGAGATAAACAGCTTCGCCCGCGAGATGGACGAGGAGCTGTACACCTCCTGCGACAGGGCGCAGGCGCAGATAAAGATGTTCCGCGACACGCAGATACCCACGCTGTGGAAGATACTGTGACCTCTAAAGAAGCTCCTTGCGGATGAGGCTTTGCACTATCTCCGCCTTGTGCCGGAGCTGTAGCTGAGTGTGGATGTTGAAGTTGTCCTTGTGCAGTGCCATCTGCACAGGCACGGGCAGTGACAGGAAGAACGCCCTCGAGGACGAGCTTCTGCTGATAAGATGATGCAGACTGTTGTATAACATGAGATATCCCCCCTGCTGTGATTGTACGCAGGGGGGACAGGTTTTATTCGCGGTACTGCAGATCCATAAAAAACGACCCGTGAGTCAATCCTCACGGGTCGCGTCGTTATGCTGTCGGGGAATCAGTACACCGACCTCCTGACGGGGGCGGATACCAGCTTCTCCACGAACTCCTTGTCGCGGAGCGGCCTGCCGTTGAACACTCCCTCAACGAGGTCCACGTTGAACCTGCGTATCGTCTGGAAGGTGGCGGCGCTGTCCACGCCGCGGGCGCAGACGGTTATGCCCTTTTCGTGGGCGAGCCGTATCACCGATTGCAGGAACGAGGCCGCCACGGCATCGTCGCTGAAACGGGTGCTGCGTATCTTTATCGTCTTTACAGCGGAGTTCTCAAGGGGCGCGATGGAGAAATAGCCTCCGCCGATGTCGTCCGCTATGATATTCACGCCTATCTTTGCCATCTGATTAAGGAACATATTGCCCGCGTACAGGGTCTTTTCGTCCTCGGAGACCGAGATGCTTACGGCACTGGGCGGCAGCGAGTATTCCAGCAGTGCGCTTCGCAGTGCCTCTATGCTGACCTCGGTGCTGAGGATGTTCTCGGGTATGGGGAAGCTCACGCGGAACTGCTCCGCGCCTGCCTCGCGGACAGTGGCACAGAAGCTGCAGATATTATCCACCACATAGCGGTATATCTCCTTGGACAGACCAAGCTGGTCGATTATCGGCATTATCTGGTCGCGGGGGATGGTGAGCTCGTCATTCTCCCAGAACAGGCTTGCCTCGCAGCAGTGCAGCGCGCCTGTGTTGATATCGATAACGGGCTGATACAGGAAATAGAAGCCCTCGAAATCGTTCTCCACCGCCTCGGATATCAGCTTTTTGGTGATGCGGTTGTTTATCAGCTGCTCCTCAAGTCCCTCGGAGTAGCAGGCTGCGTCGTCCAGATCCTTTTCCTTTGCAAGGCGCAGCGTCTGGGTAGCGGCGGCTATGCAGTGGTCGATATCGGCGGCGTCGGCGGGGTAGAGGGTAAGGCCTGCGTACACCTGCAGCCGCTGCTCGTTGTCATCGAGATACCAGGGCGAGCGGAACTTGGTAAGTATCGCCTGGGCGAACTGCCTTGCCTCCTCGCGCTCTGCGCCGCTCAGCGTCATGAACAGTATATCGCTGCTGAAGCGGTACACCTTTTTGACGGCGGAGCAGGGAACTGCCGAAACATACTCCGCGAAGCTTTTAAGCACATCGTCGGCGTATTCGTAGCCGTATATCTCGGAAATGGATTTTATATTTGATATCTCAAAGGCGATGACGGCACCGTTCCTGCCCTCGGCTATCTCCCTCGGGAAGTCCCGCTCCAGCATACTGCGGTTGGGGATACCTGTGGCGGAGTGGTAATAAGCGATGCGCTCAAGCCTTGCCTGCGAGGTGGCAAGCTCATCCTCCATGAATACCTTGTATATCACGGTGGAGATTATCTGCGTGATGCTCTTTAAAAGCTTGCGCTCACGGTTTGACCAGGTACGTCCGCTTGTGTCGGCGGTGTATACGATAACGCCGCTGTTCCTGCCGCCGTCATAGGTGCGCACAAGTACGCAGCTCAGGTTTTTTCCGTCGTGGTCTGCCTCCATCGTCCTGCGGTCGGTGCAGACGATGCCGCTGTAGTCCAGCTCATCCCTGAGGGATTTTATATCGTGGTTTGCGCACACCACGGGCAGCAGCATTCCCGAGTCGTCCCAGCGGTACACCTTTACGGGGTCGTCCGCCTCGCTGCAGAACATCATGTCCGAAAGCCCGAAGTACTCGGATATCAGCGGGATTATTCCCGACATCGCCGCCCTTGTATCGGGGCTGTTGAGTATAAGCGAGTAGGTGTTGTTTACAAGTATCTGGTCCTCAAAGGTCTGACCCAGCAGCTTGTTTGCGTTCTGGGAGTTCTCCATCTCCTCCACCAGTACCACGTAGGAGTTTGCAACGCCTGCGGCGGTCTGCGCCATGGTCTCCAGCAGCTGGGCGTTTCCGTCAACGATGCTCTGGTCGTTTCCTGCGATGACCCAGGAGGCTATGGTCTTGTGGCGCACACGGATGTTCTTCTTGCGCTGGAAGTCCAGCTTGTTCATGTTGAAGTGCTTATCCTGCTTGCCTGTGGCGGGGATTACCTTGCCGCTGCTGTCCACTATCGCGGAATAAAGCCCGTCTATATGGACGAACGGGTTCTGTATCCGCACCAGGTAATCCTCACCCAGTATATCGCGCAGGGTATAGTTATGCTCGCCTGCTGTGAGGGCTGCGGCGTGCTTGCTGCGGAAGCGGCGTATCACGGCGTCCTCTGCGTCGCAGTCAAGGTAGCCCGAAACATTGAACATCATGCCGTTTATGCTCTGGAGGATACCGCTGTCGCTGCGCACAGCCTCGCCCGTGATGTAGTACCATATATATTCACCGCCCGTTTTTATACGGGAGTGCACACGTATCTCATTGACGGAGCCGTTTACAATGTCGTTTATTACCTCGCAGAAGGGCTGATAGTCGTCGGGATGGACGATGTCACCGAATCTGATGAACGTTTCATCCGAGAACGGATTTGTTGCAGAGAGTATCTCAGCGGGGAAGCCAAGACTGAACTTCATACTGAATGCTATATTACCGCTGGCGGCAACTGCTTTTTCCAACTGCGTCAAGATGATCACCTCTTTATGTCTCGGGGGGACTGGAATATATCGTTAAAACATTGTCAATTTTTATGCATGACTATTTGCTTTTTACTTCTATGTATCTATTTTATCATAAAACTTTCAACATTTCAAGAGGTTTTTTGTCGTTTTTATGAAAATTTCACACAAAACTCTGAAAATGCGAAAAAGAATATCGGACTTGCCATGAAGTCCGATATTCTTATGCGGTACGTTATCTTTTTAGTACTTACCGTTTTTATTAAAACCCCAATCATTCTGCTTTTTTATATCCGCCGATTATCCTGCCGTCCATGGTCGACAGCACGAAATATTCACCACCGTAAATATCCACCCAGTATTCCGTATAACCGTCGAAGCGGTCGGAGAACTCCATATCCGTGTCCTGAGGCGGCGAGGTGCCGTCATCTGTGAGGACATACTTTACTCCGTCCAGCACTGCAACGCTGAGATCGTAGTTCAGCTCGATGGTGATCTCGGGAGCGTCGGTATCCTCGGTGCCGACAGTATCATCTCCTGCGTCGCCTGTTTCGCCTGCGTCGCCTGTTTCGCCTGCATCGCCTGTTTCTCCTGCGTCGCCTGTAATGCCTGCTTCACCTGTTTCACCTGCTTCGCCTGTGCATATCTCGGGGGAGTCGGCGGTCTCGAAGGCTATCTCGCTTGTTTCGACTATGGCTTCACCTGTGCCGCCCGTGCTTTCCTCGGGAGGGTCGGTGGGTGCTTCGTTGGTATCCTCCACAGGCTCTGTGCTGTTTTCGTTTCCGCCTGTGACGTCATTGGGGAACACGGAGGGGTAGGTGGATGCTTCGCAGGACTCGGCCGCCGCGCCTGTTTCGGCGCAGTCGCAGGTCTCGTCAGGGATGACGGTGTTCATGTCATCCACAGCCACGTCCTTATCGTCTGCCATGCCGCCTTCCTTTGAGGGGGATGTATCTGAATTGAGGTGTATCTCCTCTTTGCCAGCCTCGCTTTCGAGGTTGCGGTCGGCGATGCTGTTTACATTCTCTGCCGCCATGGAGAGCGAGCCTGTTCCGTTTGCCACCATGGAATCGGGTGTCTTTATCATCGGCAGCAGTGTCACTGCCGAAACGGAGATGACAGCGCAGGCTGCCACGGCTCCGCCGATCATGGATATCTTTTTAAAGGGTATCGCCTTTTTGGTGGGTGCACTTATGGTCTGTGCGAGTATATTCTTCTTCATGCGCTCCATCGCCTCGGCCGAGGGAGTCATGATCTCTGCGCTTTTTTTGTATTCTTCTCTGAAGTTCATCAGAAATCTACCTCCTTCAGCAGTGGTTTAAGCATATCCCGCGCACGGCTGAGCTGGGATTTGACGGTGGTCTCCCTTATGCCCGTGGCTTTGCTTATCTGCGCAACTGACATATCTTCAAAATAGAAAAGGTGAATCACGGTGCGGTATTTTTCGGGGAGCTGCATAACAGCGTTCATCACGGCATTCTTCTGCTCTATCTTCTCGATATCGCCGTCGCTGCCCGGTATCTGACCTGCCTCCTCCATGTTTTCAAGCCCCTCGTCCGAGGCGCGGTGCCTGAACCACGCGGAGGTCACAAGGGTCTTTGTGCAGTTTATCGCACAGCGGATGAGCCATGCCTTGCGGTGCTCCTCGTCGTTGTAGGTGATATCCGCCTTATAGTATTTCAGGAACACATCCTGCGTGATATCCTCTGCGTCGTGGGCGCTTCCGAGGCGCGAAAAGGCTATCCTGTACACCATAGGCATATAGGATTCCATCACCTGTTCAAAGCTTTCGCTGGTTTTCAGCGATATTGTGTCCATAGCTACTTCACCGTCCGAATTCATAAGTAAAACTCCGTTTATGACAAAAAGGTTGCAAAAAAGTTGCAAAATGGTTACAAAATTTTTGCAGGGCATTTTCTCCCCGCATTATTCTATATTTACAAAGTGTTCAATGCCGTCTGAGATATCCGTTATCTTAGTTTTGATAAACTCAGGGTAGATATTCATGCTTTTTACGCTGCCGATATCTGCCCACTCCAGCAGGAGGCTCCCGCTTATGCTCTGCGAGGAGAATTTCTCAAACGGGAAGTCCTCCGCGCTCTCCACAAGGAAATAGAACACGATGGAGTGGTAGTCCTTTCCGCGGCAGCTCCACAGGCTCTCGTCCACCCACAGCATACGTGAGCAGGTCATGCGAAGCCCTGTTGCCTCGCGGAATTCACGGACAAGTGATTGCTCGGCGGTCTCACCGACACGCACCCTTACGGTGGGAAGCGCATATTCCTTGCTGTCACGCTGCAACAGCACCTTGCCGTCCTTTATAAACACTCCCGCGGCGCGGAAGCTGCATATCTTGTCGTCCTGTCTGAAATGCCAGTCCATCTGTAAAACTCCTTGCTGTGATGTTGAGAAAGATGATTCTAGAAATACTCCGCAAGCCTGTCGAACACGACCTGCGCCGAAAGCTCCGAAAGCCTGTCCTTTCTGAAGAGACCCTCGCTGAACAGCCTTACAGCCGCGTCCACGCCCACCTTGTTGTACACCGAGAAATCCTCGAGCATACGCTGCTTTTTGTCCTCGTCATCGTTGTACAGAAGCTCACGCAGGGTCTGGAATGCGCGCTGCATATCCGAAAGCCCGTTGTCAAGCCACGTTACCTTTATGCCCTTGCCGCGTGCGAAATCGCTCAGCTCTATCAGCTTCATCGCGCCGCCGAAGTCATCCCTTGCGGCTATCTCCACGTTGCGGATGTGTCCCATCACAAGGGTGCCCATGCACATTATGCAGGGCTCAAGTCCTGCGTGGAGGGTATAGGACTTCGGGTGAGGGTACCTGCTTACGTCAAGGTTGCGTATCGCCTCCGCCTCGGCATGGGCGGTGGCTGGGTTGGGCACGCTGCACTCCGATATCCGGTTGCGCCCCTCGGACAGGATGTTGCCCTCGCTGTCCGTGATCACTGCCGCGATAGCCTTGCTGCCCTCGCACAGGGACTGCCACTCAAGCTGAAATATCCGCTGCCAGTGTACGGGAAGCTCCGTGTATCTCATAGGCGTTCTCCTTTTATATATCGGTGTGGGCGTGTCTTGTCACATGGCAGCCGATGTTCACCGCCACGGGCAGACCTGCGATGTGGGTGGCACTCTTTTCGATGTTGACATACAGCGCGGTGACGGTGCCGCCGAAGCCCTGCGAGCCTATACCAAGCCTGTTTATCTCCTGAAGCATATCCTGCTCCATACTTGCGTAGGCGGGGTCGGGGTTGCGCTGTGAAAGGTCACGGCACAGTGCTTTTTTGGCGAGATACGCGCTGTACTCAAAGTCGCCGCCGATGCCTACTCCCACCACGATGGGAGGGCAGGGGTTGCTTCCCGCGAGGGAAACCGTTTCGGTGACGAAGCCGATGATATCCTCCCTCGAAGCGGAGGGGGTGAACATCTTAAGGCGGCTCATGTTCTCGCTTCCGAAGCCCTTGGGAGCTACTGTGAGGCTTATTCTGTCGCCCTCCACTATCCTTGTGTGGATAACGGCAGGGGTATTGTTGTTGGTGTTCTTTCGGTCGAGAAGCGGGTCGCCCACTATCGAAAGGCGAAGCCTGCCTTTTATGTAGCCATCTGCAACGCCTGCGTTCACTGCATCCTCGAAAAGGCCGCCCGTAATGTGGCAGTCCTGTCCCACCTCGGCGAATATCACTGCCATGCCCGTGTCCTGACATATCGGCACGCTTAGCTCGTCGGCACAGTCGATGTTGCTGATGATGTCCGAAAGCACGCTCTTTCCGAGGGGGCTCTCCTCCTTGTCGATGCAGGAGGCTATGCACTCCTTCATGCCGCAGGGCAGGTGCAGGTTTGCCTCTATGCAAAGGCGGCTTACGGTCTCGGTAATAAGTGAAGCGTTTATCTCACGCATGATATCATTCCTTTCAGGTCTGTAGCTTTTTGCAGCCTATCTCGGTCCATGCAGGACGGAAGCCGCATTTTATTGCGATGTTCCATGAGTGCAGGTTGGAAAGGCTTGTCCCGTAGAACGGGATATCCCCCTGCTTTTCTATCTCTGCTTTCAGCAGCGAAACAAGGTACGCTCCGATGCCCTTTGAGCGGAACTGCGGCATCACATCGATGCCTATCTGCTGCCAGCCTTTGGCGTCCTCGGAGCAGCCTGCCATTCCTGCTATCTCTCCGCCTATGACGGCGCAGACAACGAGGGTATCGGGGCGCTCGGGTCGGAAGCGGTCGCATATTGCGTTGGGGAATCGTTCATCCCCGTAGAAACGGTGTATTTCCTCACCGAAGAACCATTTGGTCTCAAAGTTGCCAACGGGGGATGAACTCCCGCAAGGCAGGAACATGTGGTGGCTCT
Source organism: Oscillospiraceae bacterium (assembly GCA_045540255.1). Taxonomy (GTDB): domain Bacteria; phylum Bacillota; class Clostridia; order Oscillospirales; family Ruminococcaceae; genus CAG-115. The sequence goes on from JAZQGZ010000069.1 coordinate 123,144, forward strand.
GGGACAGGGTATAGCCGTGCCTGTTCAGCTCCCTTTCAAGGGGGAGCAGGTTGGGCTGCTCGAAAAGAAAGTGCCCCGTCCTGCCGCCGCTCCATTCCCTGAGGAACGGGTGGAGCAGCCTGTCCGCGGTGATGACGGCGTTCCCTCCGAGGGTCGCCATGTGGAAGAAGTAAGGCTCCTGCTGATATATCCTGCGTCCCTCGTTGGCGGCGGAAAGCGTGAGGATATTCCCGCTTTTCCCGAAGTCCCCGGGAGAGCAGTTGAGTTCGGTCGCCAGCAGTTTTTTAAGATCTTCGATATGTTTCATTGTATCATGTATGGGCGGATAAGATACCCGCCCGTGTGTCGTTATTTTCTGAATGCTGTCTTTCCACCCACGAATACCATCTCGGGGGTAACGGTGAGGTCCAGCGGGTCGCCCCTGAACAGGGAGAAATCCGCGTGCTTGCCCACCTCGACCGAGCCGAGTATATCTGCAACGCCGATGGTCTCAGCGGCGGTGATAGTTATGCCGCGCAGAGCCTCCTCGCGGGAGAGTCCGCCCCTTACCGCAAGAGCCGCAGTGAGGGGGAGGTACTGTATCGGGGTCTCGGGGTGGTCGGTGCAGATCGCGCACTTTATGCCGTTGTCCGAAAGTATCTTAGGCGTGGTTATGTCGTGATTGCGAAGCTCGGGCTTGCCACGGTCGCCGAAAAGGGGACCCACCACCACAGCAGGGGAGTCCTCGGAAAGCTCGTCCGCGATAACACCGCCGTCGGTGCAGTGGATCAGCACATAGTCAAGTCCGAACTCCTCCGAGATACGGATGGCGGTGAAGATATCGTCCGCGCGGTGGCAGTGGAAATGCGCTTTAAGCCTGTTCTCCTCTGCAAAGAGGGGGAGGAGAGCCTCGCACTTTATATCGTAGTCAGGCTCAGACACCTCGTCGTCGGTGCCCTTCAGGCGCAGGTACTCCTGCTTGTCCGAGAGGTAGCGTTTTGCCTTTAAGAGCTGCTCACGGATGACAGCGGCGGTTGCCATGCGGGTCACGGGGGACTCGTCACGGTCGTTGTAGGTGTTCTTGGGATTCTCGCCCAGGGCGAATTTTATCGCCGCGGGGGATCTTACCACAAGCTTGTCCACACGCTTGCTGCCCCATGTCTTCATGATCACGAAGCTGCCGCCGATGGGGTTTGCACTGCCTACGCCTGTGCAGACAGCAGTGACGCCTGCGCTTACAGCGTCCCCGAAGCAGCGGTCCATCGCATCGATGCTGTCGATGGCACGCAGATGCGGCGTGGTGGGGTCGGTGTCCTCGTTGCCGTCCTCGCCCTCAAAGGTGAGTCCGTCGTCCCACATTCCGATATGGCAGTGGGCATCGATGAAGCCGGGGTAGAGGGTCATGCCCTCGCCGTCCATTATGTCGTCGAGGTGGTGGACATAGTCCTCCATATCGCCTATCTCGGTGAATACACCGTTTTCAAAGCGAACGTAGCCGTTTTCGTAGTCCTTTGAGGACATTGACTTTATTTTTACGTTTGTGATTACCATTGATAGTTCCTTTTTATCTATATAGTACCGTGTTCCTCATAGTATTCCAGCAGCTTTTTTATCTCGCCGCGGATTATGAAGTCCTTTGTGTTGCCGTTCACCATGCACATACTGTTGCGCTTGTAGATGACGGCACGGGTGTTGTAGAGTTCTTCAAGCTGTTCCTTTGTGTTGTTCACCACGAGCGGGCGGTTGGTGTCGTTCTTTATGCGCTGATAGCAGTTATGGAACGAGGTGTTGATGTACACCGAAAGTCCGCTCTGCTTTGCGAATTCCGCGGTGCTGTCGTTTATCAGTGCGCCGCCGCCCGTTGCCACTATGTAGCCGTCGGAAAGCTCGCGGATGTACTTCGCCTCGAGGGTGCGGAAATGCGGCTCGCCGTACTGTGCGAAGATATCGGGGATGCTCATGCCCTCACGCTCGACTATCACACGGTCGAGGTCAACGAACTGCCTGCCTGTTACGGCGGCGAGCATCCTGCCTATATGGCTCTTGCCGCAGCCCATGAAGCCGCAGAGATATACTGAACTCATACCAGTGCCTCCATATCGGAGATAAGCTTATCTATGTCCTCCTTGTTGTAGGTGGCGTTGTCCCATATCTCATGGGCGGCGACCGCCTGAAGCACCAGCATAGCCATGCCTGTCATAGCCTTTGCGCCCTTTTCGCGGGCGGTCCTTGCAAGCAGGGTCTCTCTGGGGTTGTAGATGGCATCGAACACGAACTTCACGCCCTCCAGTACCTCGGGGGTGCAGGGCATCCTGTCGCTTTTGGGGTACATTCCCACGGGGCAGGCGTTCACCAGCAGGTCTGTCTGAGGGATATCGCCCTCGAAATCGGACAGGGACAGCGCACCGTTGTTGATGAACACTATACGCACATCCGCATCGGGCTTCTTGTCCTTTATCTCCTTAACTGCCTGCTGTGCGAGGGCCTCGTCCGACCTGAGCGCAGCGATCGTCAGCTTTCCGCCGCTGAGCGCGGTCTCGATAGCCATCATCCTGCCGACTCCGCCGCAGCCGATAAGCAGCACATTGGAGCCCAGGGAGGCACCCATCATCTCGATGGACTTTGTAAATCCCATGACATCGGTGTTGTAGCCGACCTTTTCGGCACCGTTTGCCACGCAGTTTACGGAGCGGTAACGCTGTGCGCCCTCGGAAAGTCTGTCGCAGTAGCTTATTATTTCCACTTTGTGGGGTATAGTAATATTGAAGCCGTCCAGCGACTTAAGGAAATCGTGCTTGTCCGCAAGCTCCTCGGGGGCGATATCGTAAAGCTGATAATCCACTGTTTCTCCCGAAAGCTCAAAGAGCCTTGTGTGTATCTGGGGGGAAAGGGAGTGTCCGAGGGGATGACCTATCAAACCGAATTTACGCATTGTATATTCTCCTTGGTATATAACCTGATGTATTGATTATTTTAATGCTTCCAGTGCCTTTTCAAGGGTCTCGCAGTTCTCGATGTTCACAGCGTTTGCGCCCTTGAAGGTCTTCTTCACAAGGCCTGTCAGCACCTTGTTGGGACCAAGCTCCACATAGGCCTCGATGCCTGCGTCGTTCATGGCGTTCATCTCGTCCACGAACTTCACGGGAGAGCAGATATGCGCCGCAAGGTAGGAGGGCATATCTGAGAAATCTTCAAGCTTTCTGCCGTAGAGGTTTGCGTAGAAATCACAGCTGGGCGCGTTGAAGCTGAAGCCAGCAACGGCAGCCTTGAACTCCTCAGCTGCGCCTGCCATCAGCTTTGTGTGGAACGCAGCGGATACGGCAAGCTTCACACAGCGTGCCTTGAGGGCGGACAGCTTTTCGATAGCCTCGTCGATAGCGGCAGCCTCGCCTGCGATGACGGTCTGCTCGGGGCTGTTGTAGTTTGCGGGGGCTGCAAAGCCGTTCACCTCGGAAAGCACCTTTTCGATGGTGGCGTTGTCGCTGCGCAGGATGGCAGCCATCGCACCGCCTGTTGCCTCGGCAGCCTTTGCCATGGCCTCGCTTCTGAGCTTTATAGCCTTGTAGGAGTCCTCAAGGGACAGCACGCCGCTTGCGTACATCGCAGCGTACTCGCCGAGGGAGTGTCCCGCAACGGCGCAGTTTTCGATGCCGTTCTCCCTCGCTGCTGTCAGCGCGATGAGGGAAGCGGTGAATATCGCAGGCTGTGAGAGCCTTGTCTGTGCAAGCTCCTCGGGAGTTGCCCCGCTTATCTTCTTCATCAGGTCAAAGCCCATGATGTCAGAGCCGCACTCCAGTATCTGCTTCGTTGCGGAGTACTTTTCCGCAAGCTCCGCGCCCATGCCGGGATACTGGCTGCCCTGTCCTGAAAATAAAAATACGGTTTTCATAAAATATACCTCCGAATGATATAGAATTACCAAAAAATTATCATTTTGTTCCCCGAAAATCGACTCAAATATACGATTAGTTTAAAAAAACATATCAAATATGTTGACAAAAAGCCGATTATAGGGTAAAATATAAAATGGTATGTTTGTGCAAGGCGGTACTATGCCCTGCGCTTAACTCCTGATGTCAGTACTTTGTTATGACACTATCATATTATACATTATTAAACAAATAAAATCAAGATAATAAAATAAAATCAAGGAGAATTTTTGATGAGCGGAATTGAGATCCTCGGAACAGGCAGCTATGTACCCGATTTTATCGCCGACAACAACAAGTTTTCGGAGTTCCTCGACACCTCGGACGAGTGGATAACACCACGCACGGGAATAAAAGAGCGCCGTATAATGACGGACAAGCCCAACTACTACATGGGCGTTCAGGCGGCAGAAAAGGCTGTTGAGGATGCGAAGATCGACCCTGAGGATATCGATCTTGTGCTGGTGTCCACCTGCTCGCCCGATTTCTTCTATCCCTCTATGGCGTGCCTCGTGCAGAAAGCCATCGGCGCGGAGAACGCCGCGGCGATCGATGTCAACAGTGCCTGCACAGGCTTCATCACCGCTATGGATATAGCGCATAAGTACCTCGCAACAGACCACTACAGGACCATCCTCGTGGTGGCTACAGAGAAGCTTTCAAACCATCTCGATTACACCGACCGCTCCATGTGCATCCTTTTCGGCGATGCGGCGGGCGCGGCTGTGTTGAGGAAGTCCGACAAGCCCTTCTACTCAATGCTGGGTGCCTCGGGAGATGAGTTCGAGGCTCTGTACTGCAAGGTGAACTACGATGCCAACTGCCCGTTCCACGGCGATGATATGCCGTTCTACAACAACCTCTTCGATACCGAGGCAAAGCAGAAGTACCTGCAGTCCGACGGACACGCGGTGTACAAGTTCGCGGTAAACGCCATGAGCAAGGCTGTAAGGAACGTTGCACAGCAGAGCGGATACAGTGTAGAGGACATCGACATTGTGGTGCCGCATCAGGCAAACCTGCGCATCATCAAGAAGTCCACAGAGATGCTTGGCATCGCCCCCGAAAAGGTATACACCAACATCCGGAGGCTTGGCAACGTATCCAGCGCGTGCATTCCCGTGGCTCTTGACGAGCTGAATAAGCAGGGCAGACTGCACAGCGGCATGAAGATATGCTTTGTGGGCTTCGGTGCGGGACTCACCTACGGCGCGATAATAATGGAAATATAAGTTTTATATACGACAACGAAAGGAATACACATTATGGCAAAAACAGCAATAATCACAGGCTCCAGCCGGGGAATCGGCGCTGCTATCGCAAAGCGTCTTGCAAAGGACGGCTGCGACATCGTTATCAACGACGTTTCGCAGGAGGTGCTGGACACAGCGGGCGCAGAGGTCGCAGAGGCCTGCCGTGCTTACGGCGTAAGGGCAGAGTGCTATGCTGCGGACGTTTCGGACTATGCACAGTGCGAGGCTATGGTGAAGTGGGTAAAGGAGCAGTTCGGCTCTGTTGATATCCTCATCAACAACGCGGGCATCACCCGTGACGGTCTTATGGTGCGCATGGACGAGGAGATATACGACATGGTAATCCGCATCAACCAGAAGTCCGTGTTCAACATGACAAAGCTGTGCGGTGCTGTTATGATGCGCCAGAAGAGCGGCAGGATAGTAAACCTCGCCTCCGTTGCGGGACTTTACGGAAACCCCGGTCAGATAAACTATTCCGCTTCAAAGGGCGCGGTCATCGCCATGACAAAGACCACCGCCAAGGAGCTTGGCAGCCGCGGAATCACCTGCAACGCAGTTGCGCCCGGCTTCATCCAGACTCCCATGACGGATAAGCTCACGGACGAGCAGAAGGCAGCCATGCTGCAGATGATCGCCATGAAGCGTTACGGCCAGCCCGAGGAGGTCGCAGGCGTCGTATCCTTCCTTTGCAGCGATGACGCATCCTATGTGACGGGACAGGTAGTGGAGATCAGCGGCGGCCTCAGCATGTAACGACGGCGATAAGCACGCATCTTCTTCGTTACGCATACCTCGGCGTACACAAAGTACGCTGTCGGTATGCGTGCCTCGAATCTGCGCACTTCTCCCCGCCGTTGGAAACGTGCATCTTACATCGGCGATATACACGCACCTCGTAGGGACACGGCGTGCCGTGTCCGAAAATTACGAAGCACAATTCTCCCCGCCGTTGGAAACGTGCATCTTACATCGGAGATATGCACGCACCTCGTAGGGACACGGCGTGCCGTGTCCGAGAATTACGAAGCACTTCTCCCCGCCGTTGGAAACGTGCATCTTACATCGGAGATATACACGCACCTCGTAGGGACACGGCGTGCCGTGTCCGAAAATTACGATGCACTTCTCCCCGTCGTCGGGAGCGCGGATCATATAGCGGCGATATGCACGCACCTCGTAGGGACACGGCGTGCCGTGTCCGAGAATTACACAAAACGGCAATATTTACCTATATAAATTCAAAGAGACATCAGAACAGAACAATCTACAGATATCGGAGGATCTTCATCAGATGGAAAGACGAGTAGTAATCACAGGCCTCGGCGCAGTTACCCCCTGCGGCAACACGGTGGATGAGCTTTGGAACAACCTCATCGCAGGCAACCACGGCTTTGAGCTTGCTCCCTGGTTCGGCGAGCAGGACCCCGAGAATCTCGGCATCGTTGCCAAGGTAAAGAACTTTGACGCGTCCGAGTATTTTGACAAGAAAGAGCTGCGCAGAAACGATGTTATCGTACAGTACGCAGTTTATGCGGCTATGAACGCCCTCAAGGATGCGGGAACAGATTTCAAGGACCTTGATCCTTTCAGGGTGGGCACTGTTATCGGCAGCGGCATCGGCGGCATCTGCACCACCGAGGAGGAGCTGCTTACTTATCATAACAAGGGCAACCGCAAGGTTTCCGTATTCACCATCACAAAGATGATAGGCAACATGGCTTCGGGTATCGTTGCGATACGCACAGGCTTCAAGGGCAGCAACTTCTGCGTGACCACAGCCTGCGCCAGCGGTACACAGGCTATAGGCGAGGCTTTCCGCTCCATCAAGCACGGCTATCTTGACGCTGCCGTTGCGGGCGGTACAGAGCACAGCGATATCGGCTTCTGCTACGCTTCGTTCAACAATATGCACGCTGTTACACGTTCTCAGGATGTGGACAGGGCTTCCATCCCCTTTGACGCGGAGAGAAGCGGCTTTGTACTCGGCGACGGCTGCGGCATCCTCGTTCTGGAGGAGTACGAGCACGCTAAGGCGAGGGGCGCGAAGATCTACGCAGAGATCTGCGGCTACGGCTCCACCTGCGACGCCCACCACGAGACCAGCCCCGATCCCGACGGCATCGGCGGTGCAAAGGCAATGCAGTTCGCTTATGAGGAAGCAGGCATGAAGCCCGAGGACATCAACTACATCAACGCCCACGGCACATCCACCCACATGAACGATGTGACCGAAACAAAGGCGATAAAGCTTGCATTCGGCGATCACGCAAAGAACATCGCCGTAAACTCAACCAAGTCCATGACAGGACACCTCCTCGGCGCCGCAGGCGGTGTTGAGGCTGTTGTAACGGCACTCTCCATAAAGAACAGCAAGGTGCACACTACAAGGGGCTACAAGGTAGCGGATCCCGAGTGCGATCTTGACTATGTAACAGAGGGCGCACGCGATATGAAGATAACAGGCGCACTCAGCAACTCCCTCGGCTTCGGCGGCCACAACGGCTGCATCTGCATGAAGCCCGTCAACGACTGATCGAAAGGAACAACGGACATGAGCATTAAAGAAAAAGAAACAATTATCACCGATACAGTGGAGTGCGTAGAGGCACTGGCTAAGATCGTAAAGGAGAACGACCTCGGCAGACTTCAGATCAGCACTGACGAGCTGAAGATCGTTATCGAGGGCAGAAAGTGTCCTCCTCCCATGCCTGTAATGCCCGCTATGGCTGCTCCCGTGGCTGCTGCGGCTCCCGCTGCCGCACCTGCTGCAGAGGCTGCTGCTGTTGAAAGCGGCAATATCGTTACCTCTCCCATCGTGGGAACATTCTATGCGGCTCCCTCGCCCGACAAGGCTCCCTTTGTTAAGGTGGGCGACACAGTGAACGCAGGCGATGTTGTGTGCATCATCGAGAGCATGAAGCTGATGAACGAGATCAACTGTGAGTTCAGCGGCAGAGTGGCTGAGATATATGTGAACAACGGCGAGCCCGTTGAGTACGGACAGAAGATAATGCGCATCGAATAAAGGAGTAGCTATGACTTTAGATCTTGAACAGATAAAAGAGATAATCCCCCACCGCGATCCCTTTCTGCTTATCGACGAGGTAACAGAGCTGGAGCCCGGTGTAAGCGTAACGGCTAAGAAGTACCTCAGACCCGAGGAGGACTGGTTCAGGGGTCATTTCCCCGGACAGCCCGTTCAGCCCGGCGTGCTGATGATAGAGATGCTGGCGCAGGCAGGCGCGGTATGCGCACTGGTGCTCCCCGAGAACAAGGGCAAGATCGCGTTCTTCGCAGGCATCGACAAGGCGCGCTTCCGCGGCACCGTAAAGCCCGGAGATACCCTTGAGCTTCACGTGGACATGGTGGGCAAAAAAGGCCCCATCGGCTTCGGCAAGGCTGTTGCGACAGTAAACGGAAAGAAAGTAGTTACCGCTGAGATATCCTTTGCGGTGGCTGACCCCGCTCCCGAGGCATAAGCGACCCCGCACCTAAATATATTTGGAGTTGACAGAACAGAATGTTTAACAAGATACTTATTGCTAACCGCGGCGAGATCGCGATCAGGATAATGCGCGCCTGCCGTGAGCTCGGCATAAAGACCGTGGCGGTGTATTCCACAGCCGACCGCTCCGCACTGCACGCGCAGATCGCGGATGAGGCTGTCTGCATCGGCCCTGCCGCGACCAAGGACAGCTATCTTAACACCAAGGCACTCCTTGCGGCGTGCGAGCTGACCCATGCCGAGGCGATACACCCGGGCTTCGGCTTCCTTTCCGAGAACGCAAACTTCGCGCGTCTGTGCGAAAAGTGCGGAATAAAGTTCATCGGCCCCTCTCCCGAGGTAATGGACGCGATGGGCGACAAGGCAAACGCGAAAAAGACCATGGTCTCCGCGGGCGTTCCCGTGGTCCCCGGCTCCGACGGAGTGGTCACAGACATAAACGAGGCAAAGAAGATCTGCGCTGAGATAGGCTATCCCGTGATGGTAAAGGCATCCGCGGGCGGCGGCGGACGAGGCATCCGCCTTGTGGAGCGCGAGGAGGATCTCGAGGCGCAGTACACTGCCGCACAGCAGGAGGCACTGCAGTTCTTCGGTAATGACGAGGTGTACATCGAGAAGTTCATCGTGAACCCCCGCCATGTGGAGATACAGCTGCTTGCAGATGAGCACGGCAACGTAGTTCACCTCGGCGAGCGTGAGTGCTCCCTGCAGAGAAAGAACCAGAAGGTGCTGGAGGAGAGCCCCAGTCCCATCATGACTCCCGATCTGCGCGAGCGCATGGGAAGTGCCGCTGTTGCCGCCGCAAAGGTGAGCGGCTATCAGAATGCAGGAACGATAGAGTTCCTTGTGGACAGCGACCGCAACTTCTACTTCATGGAGATGAACACAAGAATACAGGTAGAGCACCCCGTGACCGAGCTTGTTACGGGCATCGACCTTGTAAAGGCGCAGATACGCATCGCCGCAGGCGAGAAGCTGTGGTTCACACAGGATGACGTGAAGCTTTCGGGCCACGCTATCGAGTGCCGCATCAACGCGGAGGATCCCCGCCACAACTTCCGTCCCTGCCCCGGCAAGATAAAGTCCCTGCACGTTCCCGGCGGCTTCGGCGTGAGGATAGACAGCGCAGTCTACGCAGGATACGAGATAACTCCCTATTACGACAGTATGATAGGCAAGATGCTGGTCACCGCCCCCACAAGAGAGGAAGCGATCATGAAGATGCGTGTTGCCCTGTCCGAGTTCATCATCGAGGGCGTTGACACCAATATTGATTTCCAGCTTTGCCTGCTTAAGGACGAGGATTTTGAGAAGGGCAACTTCGATATCGGGTTCCTTAACAGAAAAAATGTGATGGGAGAGTGAGTCTGAATGGCACTTGAAGATCTGTTTAAAGTCGTAAAGGAGCGTTTCGGTGCTGAGCAGCAGGCTCATCCTGTCACCGATGAAAAAGAGGTGGAGATCCCCGAGGATCTGCTGTTCAAATGTCCCCGCTGCTCCAATGTGATATATAATGAAGAGTTCATCGGTGCGCTCAAGGTCTGCCCCAAGTGCGGCTACCACGCGCGCCTTACATGGAAGGAACGCCTTGACCTCACTGTGGACAAGGGCAGCTTCAGAGAGTTTGACGAGGGTATGCACTCCCTCAACCCCATCGGCTTCCCCAAGTACGAGGACAAGGTGGAGAAGCTCTCCGAACAGGTAGGCATGAACGATGCCATCAAGACGGGCGAGTGTACCATCCGCGGCTACCGCTGCGTCATCGGTATCATGGACAGCCACTTCATGATGGCGAGCATGGGAAGCGTGGTGGGCGAGAAGATCGCACGCGCTTTCGAGTATGCCACAGAAAAGAAGCTCCCTGTTGTCATGTTCACCGCCTCGGGCGGCGCAAGAATGCAGGAGGGCATCATCTCCCTCATGCAGATGGCTAAGACCAGCGGCGCAGTGAAGCTCCACAGCGATGCGGGCGGACTTTACATCACCGTAATGACCGACCCCACCACGGGCGGCGTCACAGCCTCCTTTGCAAGCCTCGGCGATGTTATCCTTGCCGAGCCCAAGGTGCTTATCGGCTTTGCGGGAAGACGTGTTATTCAGGATACTATCCGTCAGCGTCTGCCCGATGATTTCCAGTCGGCGGAGTTCCTGCAGGAGTGCGGCTTCGTTGATATGATCGTAGAGCGCGGCATGATGCGCAAGAGGATATCCAATATCCTTAAGATCCACGGTTTTCCGAAGGAGGGCACAGGCAGATGAGTAAGCTTACAGCCTGCGAAAGGCTTGAAATAATCCGCCACAAGGACCGTCCCACGGTGAACGACTACATCCCCGCGATGTTCACCCGTTTTATGGAGTTCCACGGCGACCGCCTTTACGGCGACGATGCGGCTATAATCGGCGGTATCGGATACCTCAGCGAGACCCCCGTCACTGTTATCGCACAGGTGAAGGGCAGGAACCTCGATGAGAACAAGAAGTCCAACTTCTCCATGCCCCATCCCGAGGGCTACCGCAAGGCACTGCGCCTTGCAAAGCAGGCGGAGAAGTTCCGCAGACCCGTTATCTGCCTTGTTGACACCCCCGGTGCTTTCTGCGGTATCGAGGCGGAGAAGCGCGGACAGGGCGAGGCTATCGCAAAGAACCTTGCCGAGTTCATGACCCTCAGGACCCCCGTTATCTCGGTGGTGCTTGGCGAGGGCGGAAGCGGCGGCGCGCTTGCGCTTGCTGTCTGCGACGAGCTTGCGATGCTTGAAAACGCACTGTATTCCGTTATCTCTCCCCGCGGCGCGGCGTCCATCCTGTGGAAGGACGGAACAAGAGAGAAGGAGGCCTGCGAGGTGCTTAAGATCACCGCGGAGAACCTGTCCGACTTCGGAGTCTGCGACAGGATAATCCCCGAGCCCGAGGGCGGCGCGCACCTCAGCAAGGACATCACCGCAGACAATATCTATGAGTATCTTGTGGACGCGGTGTACCGTTTGAATAAAATGGATATCGACACACTTTTGCAGCAGCGTTATCACAAATTTAGAAAAATTGGTATGTTTGCCGAATAAGTTTGTGAAAAATAACTTGAAAAAAATGTGCTTTTGATATTGATTATTTCTGATTAATGCTTTATAATATTACATGAAGTGCTACAGGTAATTGTGGCAAATAATTTGGAGGTTATTGACCATGATATTTGAAAAGGTAAAGAAGCTTATCGCAGAGCAGCTCGATGTTGAAGAGGATGTTATCACAGAGGCATCTTCCATCACCGATGATCTCGGCGCAGATTCTCTCGACGTAGTTGACCTCGTTATGGGTATCGAGGATGAGTTCGATGTAGAGATCCCCGAGGATCAGGTTGAGAACATCAAGACAGTCGGCGATATCGTTAAGTATATCGAAGACAACCAGTAATATCAATAATGAAAGCGTCCGTGAAAACGGGCGCTTTTGTTCATTATGACGATTTTGTTTCAAAAATGCCCAAAAGCGTGCTTGTTGTGAATGATTTACGGGTCCCATATTGTGAAAATTGCTGAAATCGTATCGGCGTTTTGTATAAAACGACATAAATTGACGTTATTATCCTTGTAATCAGCATTAAAATGTGATAGAATATAAGTATAAATTTAGTGTGAGGAAGTGTGGCAGATGGATGGCTTTGCAATAATAGCTCTTTCACTGGCGGCAGTCTTGGCTGTTGCTTTTTTTGCTGTACTTTTTGTTTCTATAAAACGCAGTTCAAAGCCCGATCTCGGCATCGACGCCATGACAGGGCTTTTGTCACGTGAGCGTTTCCTTAAGGAGTGCTCCGTTCAGCTTAAAAAGAACTCCGACGAGGGCAGGCGCATCGCCATGGTGGTGTTTGATGTGGACGGCCACGGCAAGATCAGCACGCTTTTCGGCGCAGAGGTGGGAAACGGTGTTGTAAAGGGCTTCGGCGAGGCGGTAAAGCAGGCGGTAAAGGGCAGGTTCCTTGCAAGCCGCGTGGATAATGACGACTTCGCAGTGCTTCTCGACTACACCCGCGACGCTGAGGTGGACGCTTTTATATCCGATTTCCGCGAGGCGCTGACAGGTATATTCAGCGGCACCTCCGTTATGGATCAGGTGGATTTCTTCGCAGGCATCGCTGTGTATGACGGCATCGACGATATATACACGCTGTTCAACAAGGCAAACCTCTGCCTTATCATGAACGAGGGCAGCAGGGTCACCCGCTTCTCCGTGGAGATGGAAAAGCGCATGGTGGAGGATGAGATACTCCGCGCCGAGATGGTGACTGCCCTTGAGGAGGGTCAGTTCGAGCTGTATTATCAGCCGAAGATAAGCTTCAGGACAGGCGAGATAATGGGCGTTGAGGCGCTGATAAGATGGCACCATCCCACCAAGGGCTTCATTCCCCCGAATGAGTTCATCCCCCTTGCGGAGCAGACGGGGCTTATCACCCAGATAGACGAGTGGGGACTTCGCACCGCCTGCCGTCAGTGCAGACAGTGGCAGGATGAGGGGCTTCCCCCCGTGAAGATATCCGTCAATATGTCGCAGGCGCAGTTCTACCGCACGGATGTCATCAGCACCGTCACAAACGTCCTGGAGGAAACAGGACTTGACCCGCAGTGGCTTGAGATAGAGGTAACAGAAACGATGGCTATGCACGATATAGAGCGCACAAAGAGTGTGCTCGGGCGCATCCGCAGCATGGGCGTTACCATCTCTATGGACGACTTCGGCAGCGGCTACAGCTCCTTAAGCTCCCTCAAGACGCTCCCGCTGGATATCCTCAAGATAGACCGCAGCCTTGTCTGCGACCTGGACGAGAACGAGGTCTCCAAGCAGATAACAGGTGCTATCGTGAACCTCGGCAAGGCGATGAAGCTGGTCATCCTCGCTGAGGGCGTTGAGACCGAGAAGCAGAACGAGTTCCTCACGGACATCGGCTGTGATCTCGCACAGGGCTATTACTACAGCAGGCCCCGCTCCGCCTCGGAGATAACCACACTGCTGATGATGCCAAAGGAGATGCTTCTTAAGCAGTTCCGCTAAGTAAATAAAAACCGGGCCGCACCTTGTATTCGGGTGCGGCTTTACTTTTTTGTTGCAAATATAACCATAATGTGGTAGAATAGGATATATAGCTTCGGCATCTGAAACACAGGAGGATAACATGAAAAAAGGAAGAACAGGCGCGCTTGTGCTTGCGGCTGTAATTGCGGCATCGGCGGTGCTGTGCGATATAACCGCATCTGTGAAAGCCCTTGCGGCGGCGGAAACGGCGGTGCCCTTTACAAAATACACGCTGACCGAGGCGGAGCTTGACGCGGCGGGCGTGCAGTGGCAGGGCAGTGAGAGCTTTGTTATATACGCAAGGGTGACGGAGGGCGGCCCCGATTCAAAGATCAGTGCCTCGGCGTACCTTGGCCCCGATGGCGTGGGCAAGGCGTCCACCAAGCGGCTTTCGGGCAGAAATGTGCTTGTCGGCAACGCGATACAGGACAACATCGTGGGACTTGCGGGCACAGGCCTGTATCAGTTCCCCGAGGTGAAGCTCAGCCGCAAGTGTCAGGACGGCGGCGAGTGGCTTGAAGCCTACGAAAGCGAGTTCACCCTCACCGTTACCATAGACACCGAAAAGACCGACTGCGAGCTTCTCGGAATAGTGTTCGGCAACGGCGCGGTGTACGCTTACGAGGAGGGCTTCGCGCCCGGGGATATCGTGACGGAGTCGGCATCCTTTGATATAATCGTAAAGACGCAGAGGGATCTGCTTAAAATGACCCTCGACTACTGCGAGGGCATGGACAGCGCGAAATATCAGCCACAGTCATGGCAGGCACTGCAGACCGCGCTTTCCGAGGCAAAGTCTGTTTACGAAAAGGAGGGTCAGGAGGACTCCGTTTATATCGAAGCGCGGGCGGCACTTGAAAAGGTAAAGACCGCCATGCTTTTCACCCCCACGGGCACGGCGGAGGCTCCGCTCCCCTACAGAGAGCTTACGGCAGACGAGATAGTGTATGAGATGGGCGTTGGAATAAACCTCGGCAATACGATGGACGGACACTCCAATTTCTCCCCGAACGAGACCTCGTGGCAGTCGGTAAGGACCACAAAGGCTTACATAAAGGCACTCCACGATGCGGGCTTCAATACCGTGAGGATACCCGTTACCTGGGGCGGCACCATCGACCGCGACACCTACGAGATCAGCGGCCGCTGGATGGACCGTGTTCAGGAGATAGTGGATTACTGCATCTCGCAGGATATGTACGCTATCATCAACATCCACCACGACGGCGCGGAGCAGTCGGGCTGGCTCAGGGTAGCCGCTGAGGACATCGACGCGGTGTATGAGAAGTTCGAGTGCGTGTGGCGCAACATCGCCGAGCGTTTCAAGGACTACGACGAGCATCTTATCTTCGAGTCCATGAACGAGATAACCTGCATGAGGGACGACAAGAAGAACTCGCAGGAGGCAGTGGATCAGGATACTCCGATAATCGTAAACCTTAATCAGATATTCGTGAACGTGGTGCGCTCCACAGGCTCCAACAACGAAAAGAGATGGCTTGCGGCGGTGGCTCACTATGCAAACAGCGGCAACCACAAGCAGTTCCTGCTTCCCACGGATGTAAGCGATACTCCGCATATAATGTTCGCGGCGCACATCTACAAGGCAAACACCAACACCACATGGACCTACGACGAGGTGTATCAGGTGGTGAACGGACTTAAGATGATGGCGGACAAGTTCGATGTGCCCATGTATCTCGGCGAGTACGGCAACCGCACCAAGGAGCAGGAGGGCACAGCAACAGGCTATAACGATGCCGCAAGGGCATACTTCTCCGAGATAGTGCACAGGGCGTGCCAGACGGCGGGCGTGGTGCCCGTGGTATGGGATCAGGGCTACGGCACCGAGGGCAAATACCAGACGGGACTTTTCACCTACTGGGACAGAGAGCTTTGCGTGCCGCTTTTCAAAAGCATCACCGATGCCATGCTCAGGGGCACATACCTCCCCAATAACGAACAGCACGACAACTGGGACTACACCGACATAACCGAGTCCCCCGAGATCATCCCGATAACCTCGCTTGCGCTCAGCACAGAGGAGGTAATGCTCACCATCGGCGACAGCCTCACCGTGACAGCGACCACAGCTCCCGCGGACAGCAACGATGTTGTGCTGTGGAGCACCGACAACGACACCGTTGCCACCGTTACCCGCGGCATCATCCGCGGCAGGGGCATAGGCAGGACAACTGTAAGAGCCTATACCCAGAACGGCACTGTTGCAAAGGAGATCACCGTCACCGTCAATGCGGCTTCGGGAGAGAACAGGGCGCAGGATATCACAGCCCCCGCGGAGGTGGCTGTTGTCAAGGGAAAGTCGCTGATGCTGGACGCAGGACTCCCCGAGGGTGCAGAGGGCTACCTCACCTATAAGACCTCCGATCCGAATGTCGTTACCGTAAGCCCCACAGGCAGGATATTCGCAGTGGGAACAGGTGTTGCATACATCACCGTCACTGCCGACAGCGGCGTTTCGCGGACGGTAAGGGTGTATTCCGCCGAGGATGAGGACATCCCCGAGGCAAAGGATGACATCCCGATAAGCGCAGAGTCCGCAAAGCTTTCGATGGATGCCATCGGCGACAGCGCGACCCTTAAAGTAAAGACAGCGGCAGGTGCTGTCATCACATTCGTATCGCAGGACAGCTCGGTGTGCGCTGTGGATCAGAGCACGGCAGTTGTTGCGGACGAAAACGGAAATGCAGGCGTCACTCTCACCGCCATGGCGGTAGGCACCGCTACGGTCACTGCCTATGCGGCAAACGGTGCAACCGTTACCTGCGAGGTATCCGTGCTTAACGAGGCTCCCTCAGGCAACGCGGCAGTATGGTTAGCGGCAGGCGCGGCGGTGGTCGTCGTTGCGGCGGTAATCCTGCTGATACTCAGAAAGAAAAAAGCATAAGCTTTCGCCCCGTGGTCGGAAACGAGCCGCGGGGCGATGTGTTTTATATCCCCGGAAGTGCGTTTTGTGTTCATATTTCGGTAAGTTCCCGCATAAAATTGTGAAAAAGGAAACGTCCAACACAAGCAGCTTTTATGGGGGTGCAACAGTTTGAAAGCCAGATCCGGTCTAATTGAGGATTCCAATCAGGAAAGATGTGTCATACTCGGACATTACATAGTAGAAAACAACGCCACTGTGCGCAGCACGGCAAAGCAGTTCGGAATAAGCAAAAGCACGGTGCATCAGGATATCACTTCAAAGCTTGAGCAGGTTAACCGACAGCTCCACGACGAGGTCAAGCAGGTGCTGGACCGCAACAAGCAGGAGCGTCACCTGCGGGGAGGCCAGGCGACCAAAGAGAAATACGCCGCCATATCGGTGAAAAAGAGCAGACATATTTAACATCAGACCGCCCGTGGAGCAGTGCTTTTCGGGCGGCTCTTTTATGTGAAAATTATTTTTTGAAAAACGCAACCAAAAGAGGAGATTAATTGTTATAATATATGAGAGGAGGATGAAATCCTCCTCGGGCTGACGGAGTCAGCAGTTGCGAAGCAACGGACATATATTTCAAGGAACTTATAATATATGAGAGGACGTAGTCCTCTAGTCGACGAAGTCGACCACCGCGAAGCGGTGAGCATATATTTCAAGGTTCTC
This sequence comes from Oscillospiraceae bacterium, assembly GCA_045540255.1. GTDB lineage: Bacteria > Bacillota > Clostridia > Oscillospirales > Ruminococcaceae > CAG-115. The sequence goes on from JAZQGZ010000069.1 coordinate 140,484, forward strand.
GCGCTGTTCGAAATCTCTGATTTCGGTAACAGCCGAGGTTCTTATAATATATGAAGGGAGTACGAAGTACTCCCGTGCAGCCGAATGGCTGCAGCAATTTGCGAAGCAAATTGGATTTATATATTTCAAGGTTCGCCCAGCCGTCCAAATCTCTGATTTGGGCAACGGCGTGCGGTTCTTATAATATATGAGAGGAGGATGAAATCCTCCTCGGGCTGACGGAGTCAGCAGTTGCGAAGCGGTGAGCATATATTTCAAGGAACTTATAATATATGAAGGGAGAACAAAGTTTTCCCATGCAGCGATACACATTAAAAGAGATGATAACACCGTCAAACGACGTTGATATAAAACTATCTCCAACGGGAGGTGCGGTAATGGAAGATGTGAAAATAATCGAGCTTTTCTTTGAGCGTTCGGAGCAGGCGCTTACCGAAACTCAGGGGAAATACGGCAGCCTGTGCGGCAGGATAGCCTACGGAATACTGAAAAACCGCGAGGACGCGGAGGAGTGCGTCAGCACCAGCTATGTGAAGCTGTGGAACGCTATACCGCCGAAACGTCCCGAGTCGCTGTGCGGCTATCTTTGCAGGATAGTGCGCAACACTGCGCTCAATGCCTGCGACGTCATCGCCCGCAGGGGAATAGAGGAGCAGTACGAGGAGCTTGCCGAGATACTCCCCGACAGCAGCACCACGGAGTCCCGCTTCGACAGCAGGCAGATATCCGAGTACATCAACAGCTTCCTTGAAAAGCAGAGCAAAAAGAACAGGGTGGTGTTTGTGGCGAGGTACTTCTATAACCTCAGCCTCGCGGACATCTCGGAGAACACGGGAATGAGCCTCACCGCCATAAAGAGCAGCCTGCTTCGCAGCCGTAAGGCACTGCGGAAGTATCTTTCGGAAAGGGGTGTTGAAGTATGAGCATGGAATTCTGGAACAGAGTGACAGAGAACATCGATGACAGGTTCACCGATGAGGCAGCGGAATACTTCGCAGCCCACGCACCGCAGGAGCTGGGCGCAGAGGACTGCACCGACTACCGCGGCATCCCCACCGAGATAAAGACGGGCGGAGAGCAGCCGAAGAACAGCCGCATCAAGCTGTTCGCAGGCATAGGCGCAGTGGCTGCTGCGGTGCTTATCATGATAGGAACCGTTGTTATGGTGCACTTCAACCGCCCCGATATCGTGGCGAGCCAGCCCGACGATGTAACGACAGATACCGCCGACAGCACCGACACCACCGATGTCCCCGACACCGCCGAGCCTGTGGTCCCCGATGAATACGAGGACAATGCCATCTCCATGACGGATTTCTACAGGGCGGAATTTAAGGATAACAAGAGCGGCTACACCGCTGAGCAGTTCGGCGATATCGTGATGCCGAGGATACCCGCGGAGCTTTCGCTGATGGACTACCTCACCGATGAGCAGCGCGGGAGCCTCTCCGAAGCCGAGGTAGGCGCACTGCATACCCTGCGTTTTGACGAAAGCTCGGACCATGTCTACGGCATATATAAGCAGGACCTCATGACCACTGTCGCAAAACGCTATGACGTTTACCGCAGCAATCAGACGGGCGGCAGCTTCGACCGTGAGGATTACGAGTTCGTGTATCTCGGCTGCTTTGAGCTGGACGGAAAGCAGTTCTCCTCCCATGCCGACCCCGTGATAACGGAGAACTATATCTTCTGGTGCGTTGCTGCAGCGGACGAGTCTGTGCCAAGACTCGCGGTGATGAGCCTTTCTGACGGCAAGGTGTTCTTCCCGATGGAAAAGTCCGATATGGGCTGGGGCGCTGTACCGTGTCATACCCCCACCCGCACGGGAACGGACGAGATAACATGGTTTGACAAGGATGGCAATATAAGCAGGGTAAGCCTTGACGCTGCCCACAATAATTCTTGCTCGCTTAAGTTTAATACCACAACGGTCGCAATTTTGACAAGCCACGCAGATTTAAGCTGCTACACTATTGACAGAAACGGACTTGCTGTAATATGCCTTTGCGACAAAGATGCAAATTCGGGCGAGGGCATAAAGGAGATAGAAACAGGCTGTCCCTCCGACCGTTTTGACCTTATCGACGCCGACGGAAACCGCGTGGTATGGTACCGCGAGAATGCCGACGGCACGGATACGGTGTACTGCCATTTCGTGCAGAGCGGCATGAGATATAAGTACAAGCTGAACGGCAGTGAGGGTCACAAGGCGCGCCTTGTGGGAAGATACCTGCTTGTTTACGATATGGGACAGATATCCCTTGTGGACTTTGCGGCAGAAAAGCGATATGTTTCTGCTACCCCCGAGATATCTCTCCCCGACCCCACCGCATGGCCCGTGATGGAGCTGTATAATGGCAACGACCCCGAGCTTCTGGAGTTCTGCACATCTCTCAGCCCCGAAATGGAAAAGAGAAACGAGCAGTATATAAAAGACGCCCTTGCAGGCGATACACATTATGACCCTGAGTCTGTTCAGCATCTGATGGAAAACGGAACTTTCGGGTATTATGCGAACACTCCGTATTATGTAAAGGCAGACAACGGCGAGTTCTGGATGAAATCATACGCCGAGTATATGGGAATGGATTCGGGTTATCACGAGTTCTATTTCCGTGATGAAAACGGCTTTAAGCTGCTGCACCGCCTTGACGGAGGCATGGTGTATTCGGGCTTTGTCTGCGACGGCGAGTATCTGTACTATATGTACAGGAACACAGTTGAAAACAGCGACAAGCTCTTCCGCATAAAGCCTGCCGCTGTCGGGGCGGCTGCCCATATCGAGGAGCTGTACGACGCGACCCTTGAGATACCGTCCTTCGGAAGCGAGCCGTGGGACGGATACCCCAATATGTATCTCAATAAGCAGTTCAGCGGAAAACGCAATAAGCTTTACGTTGAGCTGAATTATTTCGGGTATGACCCTCAGGTGGAGCGTGTTGACAATCTGGTGTTCAACTCGGATATGGAGATCATCAGCAACGAAAGCACAGGCTACGGCATCAGCTATATCAACGGAAAGATGTACCCTCATTACAGGGCAAGCGAAACGGGCGTTACCACGCAGGTGGAGCATAATATGTGGGAGCAGATCTCCGACATCGACACCGAGCTTATGGAGCTTGGAAATTCAAAGCTCAATGATGCCGTAAAGCTGTTTCAGATAAACAACGGCCTTGCCTCCCGCAAGGAGAGCGACACCTACAGCGGCGACAGCAGCTATGCTGCGATAGCCTCGAAGTACGGCGGCTTTGCGGAGATCGAAAAGCTGTACAACAGCACCTTTGCCCCGGATATGTACGATTATGACGGCGCATATTACGCGACCTCCCGTCCCTCCACCACCCCGTGGATGGCGGACAGCGACAGGTCGGCATCCACCCTGTGGAGCACGCTCAACGGCAAGATGAAGCTTTCGGGCGACAAGGTGTATGTACAGCACAGCGATCCAGAAATGGACGAGACCTGGACCGTCATAGACGGTATGACGGAAAAGAGCGGGAACCGCATAGTATATCGGCTGTGCACCTTTTTCCCCGCAGAGGGCGAGGGATACTCCTCGCGGAACAGCTACTGGTACGAGCACTCCGAGATGATACTTGAAAAGCTCGGCGGCGAGTGGCTGATAACACAGATACGCCCACACCTCGGCAACGAGTACGGCACAGAAAACCGCGAACAGCTTATCGAGGCAGGTATTGCAAGGGCAGGCGAAAGACGCAGCTACGTTGATATCCAGTGCGGCTTTATCGAGCAGGACGGCGGCATTGTGATCGGCACGGCCGAGATCGACATAGACTTCGACGGTGCAAAGGAGCTGCTTATCGGCTACAATTTCAGGGGCGAGCGCAGGATAAAGGTGATGGAATGTATCGATGACACCTACTGGCAGCACAAGACCGAGATAAAGAGCGAGCTTTTCGATGCCATCACTGCGCTTACATGGGATACGCTGCAAAGCTATGACGGCGAGGGCGGACAGTTCCTGTACTTCACCCTGAGGGAGGACAGAGAGGATTATATCATAAAGATAACCTACAGGCAGGACGAGGTCTATTCGGGCGTTGTCCATACCGAGGTCACGAAGCACGCGGCTGAGGAGCTTGTCCCGAACGAAACGCAGCGCATAACCGAGGAGCTTGAAGCCGAGGGCATGACCGTAAGAGCGACTCAGCAGCTTGATATCGACTGGGATAACGATAAGGAGCAGGTTTTCCTTGTGGATGCAGGCGGAACCAACCGCCTGTACATCTACGAGAACAAGGGCGGTCTGCTGCATCGGGACAGCTTTGTCACAAGCGGCATGAGGTTCGTGGGGGAGGATTTCGTATTGAAGCCCTACAGCGGTCAGAACGGAAACTTCTGGTATTACGAGTTCGATTACAGCGGCAACGCCATGACCGCCCATGTCTACGCGCGGATAGAAAAGAACTACAACGGCTACGAGGGCGTGTACCTGTACTCAAGCGGCACGATAAGCTACACGGACATCGCATCGCCCTTTACAACGGAGTTTTGGCGCAGGGGCTGGGACTACAACGATATTGCCATCGGTGTGGATTACGGCGATGTTTCGGAGGAGAGATACGCAGAGCTTATAAGGGACCTCACCATGTCGGAATACGCGGAGGATATACAGGGCTACACAACGCTTATGGAGAACCCGAGGGTGTATTCTGTCAGCGGCACCTCTGCCGAGCTTGATATCATAGGCTCGCTCATGGTGCAGATGTATATGGAGGACCTGAACGGCTACGGCAGCGGCTATGATGTGGAGCGCACCTTCAGCGTGCATTACTGTCACATTGACGGTGCGAAGCTGTACCCCGTGGCGGACCTCACCGAAGACAGCAAGTGGAACGTCACCGCCGAGGAGCGCGCCTTTGAGGAGGCGTGGATAGTCGAGCCGGACGGACAGTTTGCGTGGTTCGGTAAGATGTACGAGCTTATGGGCGGAGATTCGGTGTCATTCAGCGGCATTAAAGGCAATCCCTGCTTCCTGCTGTGGCGGGACGGTGAGGAATACTACCTGCGCTCCCGTGCGTTCAACGGCAGGGAGGAGCAGTACATGACCCGTCAGCAGCTGAGCGAGTGGGTGGAGGAGAACCTCTCGGACGCGCTTGCACTTGAAAAGCTGTTCTATTTAAGCTGCAGCTACGACAATGTTTCGTCTGAGATGCTGCATGAGGGCAGGCTGGACGTTACGGACTCCGAGTTCAATGTCAACGGCTACACCACTGTGGCGCAGGTGCAGGCGGAGGCAGACAGGCTGTACGCCTGCGTCGGCAGGGAGAAGCTTGTCGCAGCCGACCGCTTCAGCGACAAGGACGGCAGGCTTTACGCCACGCCCGTAAGCGTGGGCTTCCCGATAGAAAGCTACGCAGGCAGCGACACGATAGAGATACTGAGCCAGAACGGCGACATGATCTGCTTCTCGATAGGCATCGACAGCATGGTGTATCCCGATCAGGGCTATCAGCCCGCCTCAAGGGTCATCACGATAAAACGCGATAACGGCACATGGAAGCTTACGCATCTTGTGCTGCTTATATAGACCGCAGACCCGCCCGAGTCCCTTTCCTCGGGCGGGTCACCGTTTTGTTGCAGACAGCAAAAGCCGCTCCCGTATTGCACGGAAGCGGCTGTGTTTTTTATTTCTTTCTTGCCGCGAACATCAGCTTGTCGCTGTTGTCGCGGGGCGCATCGTGGGTGAGATATTCGTACACCCTCAGCGTTTCGAAGCCTGCCTTGGTAAGAAGCTCCTCTATACGCTCACGGGGAAGTGCGATCTCGCGGAAGCTTTCATAGCCCCTGTCGTAGCTGCCGTCCTCGTTCTCGTAGAACAGGTCCAGCTCTATCCCCACGCTGTCGTCTGCGGGGTCATAGCAGTTCTGCCATACGCAGTAGACACCCTCCACATCGTAGACAAAGGTGTTTTCCGCCAGTATCTCCCGATGCTTGTACACCGTGTTCACATCGAAAAGGAACAGCCCGTTTTCGTTCATGTTCTGCGCCGTCCGTGTGAAGCAGGCGAGTATATCCTCCTCGCTGTCGAGGTGGTTTATGCTGTCCAGTGTGGACACTGCTATATCCACCGCGCCGTAAAGCTCGGTCTGTGTCATGCTCTGACAGATGTAGTGTATGCTCTCGCCGCACAGCTTTGAGCTTGCGATGGAGAGCATCTCCGCCGAGGCGTCGGACGCGATGATGTCATATCCCATCGCTGCCAGCCTTAACGTAAGGTTGCCCGTGCCGCAGCCCATATCCAGCAGATAATTGCCCGGGGCACCCAGCTCCTTTATTATGCCGTTGTAATACTCTGCTATCCCGTCATAGGGGACGTTCTCGGTAAGCAGGTCATAGACCGCGGCAAATTCGCCGTAGCCGGACATTACTTCTGCTCGTCCTTGAGTCTGTCGAATACGATCTTGTATCCGCCCGCAGCCTGATAGTTGAGGGTCTTGTTGACGCGGCTGATGGTAGCGGTGCTTGCGCCTGTCTTCTTTACTATCTCGTTGTAGACGCAGTCGCCTGTCAGCAGCTTTGCAACGTGAAGTCGCTGGGAGATCGCCTTGAGCTCCTGAGGTGTGCAGAGATCCTCAAAAAAAGCATAACATTCCTCAACGGACTTGAGTGTAAGGATCGCCTCAAACAGATAATCCATATTTTCGTCTTTCATCATAGGTGATACCTCCGTGTTTTTGTACAACAGCATAAAACTGTTGCACTGCATTTTCAAATAGTTACCTTGGCTATATTTTATCATAATAAAGCAGAAAAGTCAATAGCTAAATTTCAAACTTTACAGTATCACCGCAAAACTTAAGCTCCTGCACCGCGTAACGGCTCATTCGTCTGCCATCAGATATCCCACTCCCGCCACTGTCAGGATGTAACGGGGCTTTGAGGTGTTCATCTCGATCTTGTGGCGGATATTCGACATATTCACCCTCAGTATCTGGTTGTCCTTGCGGGCATTAGGTCCCCAGAGCTGTTCTATTATATAGTCATAGGACAGCACCCTGCCTGCGTATTTCCCCAGGAGCGCGACGATCCTGAACTCGTTCTGGGTGAGCAGTACATCCCTGCCCGAAACATAGGCGCAGTATCGGTCGTAGTCTATTACAAGGCTCCCCACCTGATATGTGCTGGAGTGTATGTTCTCCGCGTTGCTTCCCTCCAGCACCGATTCCATCAGTGCCATACGCACTCTTGAAACAAGCTCCGCCGAGGTGTAGGGGCTGAACAGACAGTCGTTTGCGCCGTTTTCAAGTGCGTTTACCATATCACTCTCTTCCGAGCGGTCCATCAGCATTATCACGGGCATGGATGACCATTCCCGCAGGTCCTTCAGCACCTCCTGTCCGTCGGCGTCCTCAAGCTGTGAGGACAACAGCATAAGGTCGGGACAATGGGACTGTGCCGCCTCCTTTGCCATCCGACCTGTCTTAGCCGTTATCACATCGTAGTTTTTCACCGTAAGCTCATCGCTGATCTCAGCGCTTATCCCCTCGTTGCTTTCGACGATCAGTATCTTTCTTTTTATCATATCTGTGTCCTATCAATTTTAGTCAGTAAACATTCAGAATTTTATCACAATAAAGTGCTGTTTTCAACACGATACTATTTTTATATGACCTTATGCGACAGGCGTTATGTTTTTTCTTCATAACTTAAAGCAGGCAGTGTTTATTCGTCAGGATATACAGGACAACTCCGCCGCTCCCGCACATAGAATAGATAAAAAGGAAAGGGATACAAATGACTATCATCGACAGTATAAACAACATCCTGTGGGGCACTCCCGCGCTTGTTATGATGCTTTCGGCGGGGGTGCTGTTCACAGCGGGGACGGGATTTTTTCAGCTGAGGCATCCTCTGCACTGGCTGAGATGCACGGTGTTCTCCGATGCGAAAAAGCAGAGCGGCGAGAACTCGGTATCGCAGTTTCAGGCGATGTCCTCTGCGCTTGCGGCGACGCTTGGCACGGGGAATATCGCGGGGGTATCGGCGGCACTGGCGGCAGGCGGCGCGGGCGCGGTGTTCTGGATGTGGATATCCGCCCTGTTCGGGATGATGACAGGCTTCGCGGAGAACGTGCTTGGCATATATTACAGGCGGCGCACCGCAAAAGGCGAGTGGCGGGGCGGTGCGATGTGCTACATAGAGGGCGGACTAAGTGAAAAGCGGTTCACAAGACCGCTGGCAAAGCCGCTGGCTGTTATATTCGCGGTGCTGTGCGTGTTGTCCGCCTTCGGGATGGGGAACATGGCGCAGATGAACTCGGCGGCGGGGGCGTTGCAGGGAAGCTTCTCGGTGCCGCCGATAGTGACTGGCGTGGTGCTTGCGGCGGCGGAGGCGCTGATAATCTTCGGCGGAGTGAAGCGGGTAGGCAGTGTTACGGCGAAGCTGGTGCCGTTCATGTCGGGGTTTTACATATTAGGCTCGCTGTGGCTCATCGGGGAGGAGCTTCCGCGGCTCCCTGCGGTATTCGGCACGATAATGGAGGGCGCGTTCGGCATCGACGCCGTAGGCGGCGGAGTCAGCGGATATCTGATAAAGCAGGCGATATCCATCGGCTTCAGACGGGGAGTGTTCTCCAACGAGGCGGGGCTTGGCACATCGGTGGCGGCGCACGCCGCCGCGGAGGTGAGGGAGCCCTGCATACAGGGGATGTGGAGCATATTCGAGGTATTTTTCGATACCATCGTGATGTGCACGCTTACGGCGGTGGTGCTTCTTGCAAGCCCGTGCAACGCGCCCACGGCGGAGCAGGCATTTGCGTCCGTTTCCACGCAACCGCAGTATTTCCGCCTTACGGACAGCGACAGTATAATAACCGACGGGGCGCGGCTCATCGGCACGGAACATCCCACGGAGGAGATAAGCATCCGCACCGTTTACAAGACGGGCTTCACGGTGGGAGTTTCCCGCGGCGGGCACACCTTTTCAAATCTCATGAGCATACAGGGCGTGCAGAAGCTGGACAGCGCGGGACAGCCCGTGTTCCTTGACGCGGACAGAAAGGTGCCGCTCATCGACAGTGTGGTGATATCCGAGGTGACAGGCGCACAGCTTGCGGCATACGCTTTCTCGCAGACCTTCGGAGGTGCGGCAGGGATGCTGCTTTCCGTGGCGGTGGCGATGTTCGCCTTTTCCACGGTGCTCGGCTGGAGCTGCTTCGGCGCGCAGGCGGCGGTGTATATCTTCGGGGACATGGCGCGCAGGCCGTTCATGTGGATATTCGTGATATTCACCGCGGCAGGCGCGGCGGCGGATTTTTCTGCGGCATGGGGCATATCCGATATGATAAACGGCCTTATGGCGATACCGAATATCACAGCCCTGTTCCTGCTTTCGCCAAAGGTGTTCGGTATAACGCGGAACTATTGCCGCAGGACATTTTGCGGCGAGAGCACCGCGCCGATGCTGTCCGCATGGGAGAAGCAGTAAGACAGAATACGGACCTGTCGGGAGCCGTTTCACGGCAGGTCCGCCCCTGCGGTTAGTTATGAGCTACAGTACAGGGCAGGGGAAATTGTGCAAAATCACCAAAACATGACCTTTTAGTAAGCGTAAACTAACCTGTTTTGTAGAAAATCGGTCGTGCCGTGGGAAAATCTTCGCAAATACTTGACTTTTCCGAGGAAAAAATGTATTATATTAATGGGTTAGGTGGTGCTAACCATATAATTACAGCTACGGACGGATGATATCGTTCCTTATATATACGGAGGTTTCTTATGATGCCCCTTACAATGGCGAATATCGGTGAAGAAAACATTATAAAAAAGGTGGGCGGCAGTCCCGAGACCCGCAAGTTCCTTGAAAGCCTCGGCTTCGTTGCGGGAGGCTCTGTGATCGTTATCAACGAGATCGCAGGAAACATGATAGTCAATGTAAAGGAAGCGCGCGTTGCCGTTTCCAAAGAGATGGCTATGAAGATCATGGTATGATCATTATACAGTAATCAATAAGGAGGTAACATATATGGCAACTTTAAAGGATGTCAGGATCGGTGAGACCGTTACAGTGAAGAAGCTGAACGGCGAGGGCGCGGTAAAGCGCAGGATCATGGACATGGGTATCACAAAGGGCGCAGAGGTATTCGTGCGCAAGGTGGCTCCCCTCGGAGATCCCATCGAGGTCACAGTACGCGGCTATGAGCTTTCCCTCAGAAAGGCCGACGCAGAGATGATCGAGGTAGAATAACATACGACATACCGTCCCTTTCGGGGCGGATAACATCGGCCTCGGAGTTAGAAGAGGCTAACAATATTAAGGAGAACGACATGGAGATCAGAATTGCACTTGCCGGCAATCCAAACTGCGGCAAAACCACGCTTTTCAATGCGCTGACAGGCTCCAACCAGTACGTAGGTAACTGGCCCGGCGTTACTGTCGAAAAGAAAGAGGGCAGGCTTAAGGGCGAAAAGGATGTTATAATAACAGACCTGCCCGGTATCTACTCGCTTTCCCCCTACACTCTCGAGGAGGTGGTTGCAAGAAACTACCTTATCGGCGAGCGTCCCGAGGCTATCCTCAACATAATCGACGGTACCAACCTTGAAAGAAACCTGTACCTCACCACCCAGCTTGTTGAGATAGGCATCCCCGTTGTGGTTGCCATCAACATGATGGACATCGTGAAGAAGAACGGCGACAGGATAGACATAGCGCAGCTTTCAAAGCAGCTTGGCTGCGAGGTGTGCGAGATATCCGCCCTTAAGGGCACAGGCATCACCGAGGCGGCTGAAAAGGCTGTGGCAGCCGCAAAGAACGAAAAGCCCATGCGACCCCAGCACAACTTCAGCGGTGCCGTGGAGCACGCCATCGCCCATATCGAGGAGGCGTTCCTGCACGACATCCCCGAGGAGCAGCAGAGATGGTACGCCATCAAGATATTCGAGCGTGACGAAAAGGTGCTGGAGATACTGAACATCCCCGCAGTGAAGATGGAGCATATAGAAAAGGACATCGCCGCTGCCGAGGAGGAGATGGACGACGACAGCGAGAGCATCATCACCAACGAGCGTTACATCTACATAGCAAACATCCTCAAGGGCTGCTACAAGAAAAAGAACAAGGGCGGTCTTACGACCTCCGACAAGATAGACAAGATAGTTACAAACCGTATCCTTGCACTGCCTATTTTTGCAGTGATAATGTTCCTTGTTTACTACATCGCAGTTACAACGGTGGGTACATGGGTAACGGACTGGACCAATGACGGCCTGTTCGGTGACGGTTTCCACCTGTTCAATATCGGTGCAAGCGAGTATGAGGACGCTGTTTCCGCCTATGCTGAGGAGAACATCTTCTCCGAGGGGCTTACAGCACTTGTACAGTCTGCCGCTGACGCTGAGGTAGTGGGCGCAGATGAGATACTCGGCGCAGTTGAGGAGGCTGACTTCGGCGGCTTTGAGGAGGCTTACGGAAGCTACGGCGACGCCCTCGCCGAGGCAGGCTTTGACGTAGGCGCACTTGTTGACGAGGCTATCGAAAGCGAGGATATGCCCTCTCCCGACGCCTACGGCGTATGGGTACCCGGTGTTCCCGTGCTGGCAGAGCAGGGACTTGACGCGATCGGCTGTGCCGACTGGCTCAAGAGCCTTGTGCTTGACGGTATCATCGCAGGTGTTGGCGGAGTTCTCGGCTTTGTTCCGCAGATACTCGTACTGTTCATTCTGCTGGGATTCCTGGAGTCCTGCGGCTACATGGCGCGTGTTGCGTTCGTAATGGACAGGATATTCAGAAAGTTCGGCCTTTCGGGCAAGTCCTTTATTCCCATGCTGGTTGGCGTAGGCTGTGGCGTTCCGGGTATCATGGCATCCCGTACCATCGAGAACGAGCGTGACCGCCGCATGACCATCATGACCACCACATTCATCCCCTGCGGCGCAAAGATGCCCATCATCGCGCTTATCGCAGGCGCACTGTTCGGAAATGCGTGGTGGGTGGCTCCCAGTGCGTTCTTCATCGGCTGTGCCGCTATCATCGTCAGCGGTATCATGCTCAAGAAAACAAAGATGTTCGCAGGCGACCCCGCTCCCTTTGTAATGGAGCTTCCCGCATATCATCTGCCCACTGTGGGTACTGTTCTCCGCTCCATGTGGGAGCGCGGCTGGTCCTTTATCAAAAAGGCAGGCACCATCATCCTGCTGTCCACTGTTATCCTCTGGGCAGGCGCAGTGTTCGGTCAGCTTCCCGACGGCGGCTTCGGTATGTCCCTTGAGGGCGGTGAGGGCTTTGTAAGCATCCTTGATATGATCGGCGGTGCTATCTGCTGGCTGTTCGCGCCCCTCGGCTTCGGCGAGCCTACCGCGGCAGTGGCTACCATCATGGGCCTTGTTGCAAAGGAGGAGGTAGTTGCGGTATTCGGCGTTACCGACTTCATGGGCATGACTCAGCTTGCAGGCTATTCGTTCCTTATCTTCAACCTGCTGTGCGCACCCTGCTTTGCGGCTATGGGCGCGATCAGACGTGAGATGAACAACGCAAAGTGGACCGCATTCGCCATCACTTATCAGTGCGTATTCGCTTATGCGATCTCACTTATCGTATACCAGTTCGGTCTGCTGTTCACAGGTGCTGTGAACGTTATCGGTCTGATCTTCGCGGTACTGGTGCTTGCGGGCATCTGCTTCCTGCTGTTCAGACCCTATACAGAGAGCACAAAGCTAACAAAGAAAGTAAAGGTAAAGTAAGCTTGCACGGGCGTGGGGCGGCTGATGCCGTCCTGCTGTTCCCGCATGAGGAGGTGTGGTAATGCCTGAGTTTATCGTAAACAACATCGGTACAATAGTTGTAGGGCTTCTGGTGCTGGCGGTGCTTGCGCTGGCGGCATGGAAGATGATATCGGACAAAAAGCAGGGGAGATCCTCCTGCGGCGGAGGATGCTCGGGCTGTCCCAATGCGGGGCTGTGCCACGCACAGCATGACGAAAAAACGGAGAAGAAATGCTGACAGACGCGCAGAAGAAAAGACGATAGTCGACCTGGGATATACCGCAGGCAGGCTTACAGAGCATGATCGATAGGAAAAGCACCCGATAACAGCAGTTTTCGGGTGCGATTTTTATGTGGATATGCTTATTTTATCGCTGTATCGGAATAATAACGTTTTATTCGCTAGTTGATGAGGGGGTTTTTTGTTGCAAATCAACAAAAATAAATTTATCCACTTGCAATAATTGATAGAAAATGCTATTATATATAATAAGCATAATTATATCAAAAATTCTTGGGAGGTCTTACCCCTTATGAAGAAAAAATTCAATTCCGATCTGTCGGAGGATAAAGCAAAAAGCATCGCCACTTCTGCGGCATACGATGATAAGTATGCTATGGATGACGAGGTCTCCGGCATCAGAGCCATAAAGACAGACATCGCTCCTGCTGAGGAGCCTGCAAAGGCTGAAAAGCCCGCAAAGCCCGAAAAGGCTGAAAAGCCCGCAAAGATCGAAAAGGCAGAGAAGTCCGAAAAGGCCGAGAAGCCTGCAAAGATCGAAAAGGCAGAGAAGCCCGAAAAGGCCGAGAAGCCTGCAAAGCCCGAAAAGGCTGAAAAGAAATCTTTGTTCGGCTGGGGAAAGAAAAAGGAAGAAAAGCCTGTTGAAAAGGCAGAGGAAAAGCCCGCAGAGGTCGCAGCAGAGGCACCGGTAAAGGAAGAGCCTGCTGCAGAGCCTGTTGCAGAGGAGATCGTAGCGGCGATATCTGAGGAGATCACCGCAGAGGCTGTTGCAGAGGCTCCCGTACAGGAGAGCGCCGAGGCACAGGCTGAGGATCCCGCAGAGGCTGCCGAGGCAGCTCCCGTTGAGGAGGCTGCTGCCGAGGGCGAAGAGCAGCCCGCAAAGGCCGAAAAGAAGAAGCTGAAGTTCAACCCGCTGGATTTCTTCAAGAGATTCAGGAGCGACGATGACGATATCAAGCTTTCAAAGGGCAGCACCAAGATCAAGTACAGGATCCTGCGCCTTACAGTTGTCAGCGTTATCGCATCGGTACTGGTACTGCAGGCTTACTCCATTTTCAGCACCATCAACTCCTACAATAATTCCTATACGCAGCAGGCACAGGCACTGGTTACATCCTACCAGACCACCATCAACACAAAGCTTGATGCGCTGTTCACACAGCTCAACAGCCTGAAATCCAACCCCTCCGTTACCAATGCCACCAACCCCAACCTCGCTGTCGGCACAAGAAAGATGGCTATGACACAGGTGGCTACCTCCACTATGTTCAAGTGGCTTGACCTCGCGGACAAGGAGGGTAACACCCTTGTAGAATCAAACGTTTCTGACCGTGAGTACTATCAGCGTGCTCTCAGCGGCCTTAACACACTGTCTTCTCCCCTTGTAAGACGTATGGCTGCAACTGACGCCGCTGACGATTTCGTAATGGTCCTTGCTGCAAAGTTCATCAACGAAAACTTCTCGGGCGTCATCACAGGCGGCCTTAAGCCCGAAGAGTTCTCAGAGGGTCTGGACAGCATCTCCGAGGGCAACAACGTTGTCATCCTCGATAAGTACGGCGTCGTAGTGGGTGCCTCCGATATGTCGCTGGTGCTTGAGTCCGTGTGCTACAAGGACAACGCTGACGGCGGTCTTGCATCCCTCGCAAACGCTATGATGTCCAACGAGCCCGGCACTATCCGCTACAATGCGGGCGGTACCGAGTACCTCGCTGCCTACAGCCCCATCGAGCTGACAGACGGCTGGACCATCGCAGTAAGCCTTAACTACAACACTGTTGTTTCCGATATCATCATCAGCCTTGTGGCTTCGCTGGTGATCTCGCTTATCGTTATCGTTGTTACCGCCGGTATCGCTATCGGCGTTGCAAACAAGATCTCCAAGCCCATCACCATCACAGCAGGCAGACTCAAGAAGCTGTCTGAGGGTGATATCTCCTCCGAGTTCGTTATCAACGCTCCCAAGGATGAGACCAAGGTACTTACAGACTCCCTCAGCGATACTATCACAGAGCTTAACAAGTACATTACCGATATCAAGGCGGTGCTTGCCGAGATCGCTTCGGGCAACCTCACCGCAAAGTCCTCTATCGAGTACAAGGGCGACTTCGTGGCATTCGGCGAGTCGCTGGAGCAGATCACAAGCTCCCTCAACGAGTCCTTCACAGCCGTTAAGGACAGCGTTGACACCTTCAAGATGGGCGCAGCACAGGTTGCTGAGGGCTCCAAGCATCTGTCCGATACAGCCACCAGAGAGGCTGAGGCGGTTGACGAGATCCTCTCCACCATCGGCGGAATCACAGACAAGGCTAACGCCACCGCTCAGGTATCCCAGAAGGTACTGGGCATCACCAACGAGGCTAATGACAACGCTCAGCGCGGCGCGGACATGATGAAGGAGCTGCTTGCAGCTATCGAGAACATCCGCGAGAGATCCAACGCTATCAGCGCGATCATCAAGACTATCGACAACATTGCGTTCCAGACCAACATCCTTGCGCTCAACGCTTCCATCGAGGCTGCAAGAGCAGGCGAGGCAGGCCGCGGCTTCTCCGTGGTTGCCGAGGAGGTCGGAAACCTTGCGAATATGTCTGCTGACGCTGTTAAGCAGACCTCCGTCCTTATCAACGACACCATCAATGCCGTTAAGCAGGGCACTGAGATCGCTGACAGGGCTGAGAACTCCATCAAGACCATCGCAGCCGACGTAAACGAGGTTGCAAGCTACATGGAGGACATCGTAACTGCTGCGAACGAGCAGAACGTTGCGGTAGAGCAGATCACAACAGGCATGAACCGTATCGACGCAGGAATGCACACCACCACCGCCACCGCGGAGGAGTCTGCTGCATCCAGCGAACAGCTCTCCAACCTTGCTATCTCCCTTGCAAACCAGGTGGAGCGTTTCAAGACAGAAGAGTGATCCGATCACAAAAAATAACAACGACCGCTTCCGATCTTCGGAGGCGGTCTTTTTTTATAAATAAAAGGAAACGTGCGATTTTTTTTCATACAATTTCCTTTAATATTTTTTTTGAAGCCGACAATAATACTACTGCAAGGACGAAAAAGGTCCTTGAGAAAAACGAGCCTTTACAGAGTTTTATGTATATGTGCTCTTGTTTAAAGAACAACACGCCGTTTTCCGAATCAAAGATTCGGACGGCTGAGTGAACCTTGAAATATATGTTTCGTTGCTTCGCAACGGTCTGCTTTCGCAGACTATGAAAACTTCGTTTTCATAACATATATTATGAACAAATTTAAGGAGATTATAATTATGGCATCCAACAAGCAGAATAAATCCGCACTCAACAGCATTAAGATGCAGGCAGCAAGCGAAGTAGGCGTAGCTCTTAACAACGGCTACAACGGTGATCTTACCTCCAAGCAGGCAGGCTCCATCGGCGGTCAGATGGTAAAGGATATGATCAACTCCTACAAGCAGCAGAACGGCGGCAATTCCTCTTCCAACAGCTAATTCCACCCAAATAGCCAACGGCCTCCCCGCAATAGCGGGGAGGTCTTGCTCTTTCAGCGCGAAAACGCCCCGTGAGGCTCCTCACAGGGCGTTCTGTCAGTTTTGTGCAGCCTTGCGGCAGTTGCAGCAGATGCCGTTGAGGTTCAGGGTGACCAGCGTAAGCTCGTGCCCGTACCTGTCCGAGACCGCCTGACTCAGCGAGTCAAGCTCCGAAAGCTCCACATCGAACACCTGGGTGCACTTGTCGCACACCATGTGATAGTGGCAGTCCGTCCTGCCGTCGAAGCGGTCGCTGCCGTCGGCGATGCGTATCTTAAGCAGCATACCCATCTCGCTTAAAAGATTGAGATTGCGGTACACCGTGCCAAGGCTGAGGTTTGGATTGCTCTGCTTCAGCGCAGAGTATACCTGATCCGCAGTGGGATGTATAGGGAAGCTTTTTACCTGATTTAATATCAGCTCACGCTGTTTTGAAAATTTCATAGCTGTCCTTTCCGATAGGCATAATAGTAATTGTTATCGATATTATAGCATATCAGATAGTATTTGTCAATAGCATGGCTGAAAATGGCAGGACCGCACAGGATCTCCTGTGCGGTCGGTCTTTACAGGATTATGCAGATAAGCCCTCCGCAGCCGTCGTTGATGATGCGCTGGATGGTCTCCTGCAGCTTCATGCGGGCGTCTGTGGGCATACGGTAAAGCTTGTTGTGCAGACCCTCGTTGACAAGGTCGTGCAGGGATTTGCCAAAGATATTGCTCTCCCATATCCTTGTGGGATTTTCCTCGAAATCGGTGAGGAGATAGGACACCAGCTCCTCGCTCTGCTTTTCGCTTCCGACTATGGGATTTATCTCGGTGGTGATGTTTGCGGACATCATGTGGATAGAGGGCGCACTCGCCTTAAGACGCACGCCGTATTTGCCGCCCTGCTTGATTATCTCGGGCTCCTCAAGGCTCAGCTCCTCCATGGTGGGAAGCACGATGCCGTAGCCTGTTGCCTCTACCTCGTCGAGGGCGGTGCGCACGCGCTCGTATCTGCGCTTGGTGGCGGCAAGCTCTATCATGCACGCCATAAGGTCTCCCTCGTCGGCAAGCTCCAGTCCTGTTGCCTCGCCCAGTATCTTAAAGAACAGCTCGTTTTTCAGCGTGACGCCGATGACTCCCGTGCCCGTGCCGAGGTCGAGGGAGGAAAGCGAAGCACTGTCGATATACTCGCACTCCGACATTTTCTCGGCGGCCTTTCTGATATCGCTGATGCCGTGGATGTCAGCGGCGGCTTCCCTTATGCAACCGAATACCGCGCGTTTCAGCCAGTGTTCCTTTTCAAGGGCGTTTATCCACTTCGGCATACTGATATCCACCTCGCACACGGGGAATTTCAGCAGTACCTCGCCGAGGATGGCTTTTATCTTCTCCTCGTCCAGCTCAAGGCAGTTTACGGGGATGACGGATGTGCCGTATTTCTCCGTCAGCTCTGCGGCGAGTCTTGTGCTGTCGGCGGATGACGGCTCCTGACAGTTGAGGAGCACCACAAAGGGCTTGTTTATTTCGGAAAGCTCCGCGATTATGCGCTCCTCGGCGGCCTCGTACTCGGCGCGGGGGATATCGGTGATGCTTCCGTCGGTGGTGACTACGATACCGATGGTGGAGTGCTCGGTAATCACCTTTCGGGTGCCCACCTCTGCCGCCATGTTGAAGGGGATCTCATCCTCAAACCAGGGAGTTGCCACCATCCTCGGGGCCTCGTTCTCGATATAGCCGATGGCACTGGGGATTATGTAGCCCACACAGTCGATAAGGCGCACATTCATCGCAACGCCCTCCTCGATGGTTACGGACACTGCCTCCTCGGGGACGAATTTCGGCTCGGTGGTCATGATGGTCTTTCCCGCGGAGGACTGGGGGAGCTCGTCGTTGGCGCGCTCCTTGCGGTAGTCGTCGCTGATGTTGGGGATGATGAGGGTGTTCATGAATCTGCTGATGAACGTGGATTTGCCCGAGCGCACAGGCCCCACGATGCCGAGGTATATATTGCCGCCCGTGCGGCGGGCGATATCGGAATAGATGGAATTGTTCATATTTGTTCTCCTTTTCATATCGCAGGAATAAGTATCATGCCGCTGAGGGGCGCATCCTTGTCCTCTATCTCGTTTTCTGCCATGATGGCCTCTACCGAGGTGCTGTAGCGTTTTGCGATGTTCCAGCAGGTCTCGGTGCCGTCCGCGTAGTAGATACGAAGCGCATAGCTGTTGTCGCGGTGCTTCGGCTTATCCGCGATGACGGTGATGTTCTCTGCCATATCAGCCGTAATGCTGCCGCAGACCTCGGCACTGAAGCTGATGCCCGCGGTGATGTCCAGCGTCCCGTCGGAGCGGATGGTGCAGTCTGCCTCGGTGCAGGCGGCACTGAATCTTATGGCAGCATCCTGCGGAATGTCCTCGGCGGGGATGCTGCACTCAAAGCCCTCCTGCTTTTCGATGTGGCAGGGGATGCCCTCGGTGTTGCGGCAGAGTGCCTGACAGCAGATAAGTCCCGAAAGCGTCATGCCGCCCTCGCTGTTTCTTGCGCAGCTCATGTTGAACACCTCGGCGGTGCAGTCCAGTACGCTTTCTATCTCGCCGCCGTCATAGCCGCAGGAGCAGCGCACGCTTAGCTGCTTTTCGATATTGCGGCAGTTCTGCATAAGCCTTATCTGCTTAGGAGTGAGCTCCACCTCGTACTCGGTGGAGAAGGCGTCACAGGGGATGCGCACTGCGTTCTCCTTGCGGCAGGAGATACGGCATACCGCCAGCATATTGCAGCCCACTATACCGCTGTCGCTGCTGCAGGTAAGCTCACAGTTGAGGATATCTATCTCGGCAGTGCAGGCGTGGTCCTCGTCGATGCCGTCCAGATCTATTATCTGGCTTACGGGGATGTCTGCGCTCATGCGCTCTACGGCCCTGCAGCCCTGAAGCTCGCTGTCGTGGAGACCGTAGGCTGCGGTGACGGTCACAACGCCCTTTACCACCGCCTTGTCTGCGATGACCCTTACATCCGTTACCTTGGGTGAAGCGGTGCTTCTGATGATAAATCCAAGTCCGCCTGCGCCTGTTTCTATCTCCTCGTGGATGCTGAACTGCTTTTCGGCGCACCTCATACTGCCGCAGCAGGTGATCTCCTTTGTCTTTACCTGTACGTTTTCGGGAACGAGGGGCATGGTGCAGCCTTTTACGGCGTTGATGCATATCTTGGTGCTTACCGCGCCGCGGATATCGATGCGCCTGCCGCTTACCGCGCGGCAGTTGCAGTAATCGGTTCTGGAGCTGAGCTTCACCGTAACGCTGCCGTCGGCAGGCAGGGAGCTCTTGCCAAGGTCCACCGTCTTTGTGTATGTGTAATACTGCTCTATGCAGTGCAGCTCGCCGCTGTTTTCCGCGAGGTACATCACCTTTATCTCCACCTTGCCGTCCAGCATCAGCTTGCTGTCCGAGAGTATGCTGTAGGACATTATCTTCGGCGTAAGGCGGCAGCTCAGTATCCTGAATATCTCGGGGTAATAGTCGGGCAGCACGTAATCCAGCTCCACGCCCTGCTCCGCCTGTCCGTCAAATACGGTCTCGTATATGCAGACCATATCCTCTTTTCTTCGTAATTCTTCCATTCCGTGGTTCCTCCTTTTAGTCCAAAGGCTCGTTTGGCTCTTTCAGTGAAATATATGCTTGTATATTTTGCATTATGATTGCGGCTGAAAAAATTTCGGACTTGCAGAAAAATCGTCAAAAAACATTTGAAAAATAGGACGATATATGTTATACTTATAATATATGTCATGAAAACGAAGTTTTCATAGTCTGCGAAAGCAGACCGTTGCGAAGCAACGAAACATATATTTCAGGGTTCGCTCAGCCGTCCGAATCTTTGATTCGGAAAACGGCGTGCGGTTCCTATAATATATGTCATGAAAACGAAGTTTTCATAGTCTGCGAAAGCAGACCGTTGCGAAGCAACATAACATATATTCAAAGGTTCTCGCCGCTGTTCGAAATCTCTGATTTCGGTAACAGCCGAGGTTCTTATAATATATGTCATCGGAATGAAATTCCGATGCGACAGCGAAGCTGTCAGTTGCGAAGCAACGAAACATATATTTCAGGGTTCGCTCAGCCGTCCGAATCTTTGATTCGGAAAACGGCGTGCGGTTCCTATAATATATGTCATGAAAACGAAGTTTTCATAGTCTGCGAAAGCAG
>JAZQGZ010000070.1:0-1547 GCA_045540255.1 Oscillospiraceae bacterium
CATGGATGCAGACAACTTCGAATCGAATATCCATAAGCAGCTCCACACAGCAGGCATGACAGCCCTTGCAGATATCATGCTTTCGCAGATAAGCGGTGGAGAATACAAGCTGCTGCAGATCATGAAGGAGATGCTGACAGCGCCGAATCTGCTGGTACTGGACGAGCCCGACGTGTTCCTGGATTTCGCCAACCTTGGCAGCCTTGCCAAGATGATAAACAGCCACAAAGGTACGCTGCTTGTGATCACCCATAACAGATATCTGCTTAATCACTGCTTCGACAAGATCCTCCATCTGGAAGGATGCGACTTGCAGGAATTTGACGGCAGCTATACTCAGTACAGATGTGCGCAGCTCAGAGAAAAGCTGAGATTGCAGGCTCAATATATAGAAGAACAAGACGAGATCGCCCGCACAGAAGAGATGGTAGACATCCTCCGTACGAGAGCATCGAAAATGGTCAACCCTGTCATTGGCAGATCGGTAAACGCCAAGCAGTCACAGCTGGATCGACTGCTGGCAAGGCAGATCAAAGCCCCGTTCATCGAGATAAGCGAGCCGGAGATAAGGCTTCCGCAGGTGCAAAAGGCAGAGCTCTGCGATGCCGAGGCGTGCACGCAGCCGGAGGCTGCAGCGGATAGCGCAAGCCGTACCGCAGAGATCCGTCCCGTTTTGACAGTATCTGACTACCAAGTTTCTTTCGATAAGGAACTGCTCCAAAACGTGGATTTCCAATTGATGCCGGGCGAGAAAGTTGCTATTGTAGGAGCCAACGGAACAGGCAAGACGACGCTTATAAAAGACATACTGGCTAATGATGATTCATCGATCCACATCGATGAAAATATAGAGTACGCATGCATTTCACAGCTGCACGGTGATACCATTGACAAACTCTCAAGCGGTGAGCAGAACCTGTATCAGATCAAGCAGCTGGCAGATTCACAGGCTGAGCTGCTGATCCTGGATGAGCCTACGAGCCATCTCGACATATTTGCCCAGACAGCATTCGAAAGAGCATTGGCAGAATACGAGGGTACAGTGCTGATGGTCAGCCATGATTTCTATCTTGTAGCCAACTGCGCAGATTATGTGCTTATCGTTGAGGATAACACTGTAAGAAGGATGCGTACGAGAAAATTCCGTAAGATGGTATATGACAAGTACTTCGATCAAAAGTATCTTGAAACAGATAAGAAGAAACAAGAAATCGAAGAAAACATCACTGTAGCATTCAGGGAAGACGACCTTGCAGCGGTAGATAAGCTGTGTACACAATTGGAGGAACTTAGCAATGAATAACGTAACAACTGAAACAACAAACAGACTGCCCCTTATAGGAGACAAAGCGCCTGCCTTCAAGGCCCTTACAACTACAGGAACTATCAACTTCCCGGAAGATTACGAAGGTAAGTGGGTACTGCTGTTCTCACATCCATCCGACTTCACATCTGTATGTACCACAGAATTCATGACGCTTGCTTCCATGCAGGAAGAGTTCGATAAGATCAACGTATCACTGATAGGGTTATCTGTCGACTCTCTC
>JAZQGZ010000071.1:0-25697 GCA_045540255.1 Oscillospiraceae bacterium
TTCCCACCACATACGACACTGTGCGCATGGAGGGAATGCCCATCCTGTACGCAGGTACGCTTGCGCTGGTGTTTATGGTGATATATTTCCTTACAAGGAAGTTTTCTGCCCGTGAGCGGATCTCGGGCGGCGTGCTTATCGGCGTACTCGTGCTGTGTATGTATATCCGCCCCGTGGATATGATGTGGCACGGCGGACAGATGCCGAACTGGCTCCCCTACAGATATTCCTTTGTAGTAAGCTTTTTAGTGATACTTTTCGGCGCACAGGCGTTTGACAAGATAAAGAACGTGCGCGGAAAGAGCTTCGGCATAACATTCGGAATACTGCTGGCGGTGCTTTTGTATGTTGACCTCAACAATGAGGGCGAGTATTACGATGCGGTGCTGACGGTAGCACTTCCGCTTGTGGTTCTGGCTATCATCTGCATTTCGGCTTACTGCTACAAGAAATACCATAACACCATCGGAATGAAGATATCCCTTACAGTGCTGATATGTGCGGAGTGTCTGCTTAATACGACAATGTCGCTGTATCAGATGCACGAGGATATAGTTTTCAGCAACCGTGCGACCTATCGCTGGGACATCCCCTACACAAGAGAGGTTACAGAGCAGGTGCACAAGCTTGACGATGGCTTTTTCCGTATGGAAAAGACCTATCACCGTTGTGTGAACGATCCAATAGCACTTCAGATGTACGGCCTCAGCCACAGCTCCAGCACGCTGAATTCAAGGTCTCTTGAGCTTCTTAAATGGCTTGGCTTCTCCTCCCGCGAGCATTACTCCCGCTACGATGGTGCTACTGTGCTGACGGATGACATCTTCGGCGTGAAGTATGTGCTTGCAAAAGACGATACTACTGTTCCTTATATTGAAAAGCTGGATGTGGAGAGCGATCAGGATATATTTGCGTTTGTAAACTCAGATGCGCTGGGAATGGCTTATCTCGCTGACAGCGCGGTGCTGTCGATACCTGTTGAGAACTATGTAGTAAACCAGACCACAGACACCGAGATAATTGAGGTGGAACAACCTTTCCTGCTACAGAACGAGCTTGCAAGAGCACTGTCAGGGGAAGAGCAGCAGGACATATTCCTGCCTGTGACTGATCTTGAGTTCGACAGTGAAAACATCCGTGTAGGCACGACTACTGATGCACATCACAGCTACCGTAAAAAAGCAGAGGACGAGGAGGCGTGGATCGCCTATACAGTCACTGCACAGGCAGACGGTCCGATCTATATGTATCTGCCTACAAAGTATGAGCGTCAGACGAAGCTCACTATTGACGGAGAATACAAAGGCACTTATTTCAAATATGAAAACTATAGTATAAAGTATCTCGGCACTTATAAAGAGGGAGATAGCTTTGAGATGCGCCTGACACTCTATGAGGATGCGGTGTATTTCAAGGAGGCTCAGTTCTACTATGCCGACACGGTGGCTATGGAGCAGTTTGCTGCTGCTATGGCAGAGAAGAATTCCGCCACCACGCTTGAGCGTACATCGGGCGAAAGCATGGAGCTCAAAGTGAATGCCGCAGAGGACTGCGTGCTGTTTACTTCCATCCCCGCAGAGGAGGGCTGGACAGCCTTTGTCGACGGCAAGGAAGCAACGCTGACGACCACTATGGATGGTTCGCTTATCGCAGTGCCTGTCACGGCGGGAGAGCATACCATCACGCTGGATTTCTTCCCCGCAGGGCTGAAGCTTGGCCTGATATTCACATTCAGCGGCGTGCTGCTGTTTGTGATAATGATACTGATCTGCCATGCTATGTCGGGCAAAAAGACAGCACCTGTTGAAGCAACAGGCGAGACAGCGGATATTGCAGGACAGGATCCCGAATAATAAAACTCCCCGTGAGGCAGTAACCTCACGGGGAGTTGCTGTATCATAAATCGAGTGAGCTGCTTATTTCAAGCAGGCGGTCGGCGCTGTCCTTAAGCTCGGAAAACGTGTCATAATTGCTGCGGTACAGCTCTACAATGCAGTTTCCGTCAAATCCGTTTGCTGCCATCCGTTTGAAAAGATCCCTGAAATCGAAACATCCCTTACCGACAGGCAGACAATCCCGGTCTGCATCTGCATCGCTGACATGGCAGTGAATTATCCTGTCCGAGAGAGTATCAACATAATCGGATACGTTATCTCCGCTGCGGCGAACCTGCTTAAGATCAAGTACAAAAGCAGCGTACTCACCAAGCTCCCGTTTCAGCATCTTAAGAAAATCCAGCTTTCCGCTGAGGCAGTAGCAAACATTCTCCTGTGCCACAGTAACGCCGTATTCTCTGCCTGTTTCGGCAAGCATACGGAACTGTTTTACATAATGTCGCGGATCGCATTTTGAGCTTGCTATCGCGCCGTGGAGTACGAATATCTCAGCACCCAGTTTGTTCATACTCTCAAAAAAACCACGGTACAGTGAGAGCATCTCGTCTATCCTGCGGTCATACTCCGAGAAGAGGAACACCGACTCCATCGGAGAGGAGAACGGGTGAAAGGATGTGACTGATATGTTGTTATCATCCGCTATGTTCTTTATCATTGAGATATACGGTTCCTGTCCCTCACAGGTGCTGTTTGCAAATATCTCTATATTTTTTACACCAAGAACGGCAAGCTCATTGAAAGCGTCTTCCACATGCAGCGGATACAGCGAGGCTGTAGAAACACCGATATTCATTACTTCACCTCCGATAGCATAAGCATCTGTTAAAATAATAACACATATTCGGGATAAATGCAATAGTTTTTTGAGGATATTTCAAATATATGGCACCTGACAGTGCACAATAATATGAAGGTTGACTTTTTCGGTAAAATAGTGTATTATATCTCTGTATAATGGCTAAGATCTATGGAGGATCGTTTTATGAATATAATCATTGTGGGATGCGGCAAGGTAGGCGCAGCCCTGGCAGGAGAGCTGAACGAAGAGGGCAACAATATAACAGTAGTGGATCTTTTAGCTGAAAAGGTGAACGAGGTCTCTTCAAAGTTTGATGTAATGGGTGTCGTGGGCAACGGTGCTACTCATGCCACTTTGCAGGAGGCGGATATCGACCGTGCCGATCTGCTTATCGCAGTAACTGATTCGGATGAGCTTAATCTGCTGTGCTGCCTTATTGCGAAGAAAGCAGGTAACTGTCAGACCATCGCCCGCGTAAGAAGTCCCGAGTACAATACCGAAGCCCCGTACCTTAAGGATGAACTGGGCCTTGCGATGGTAATAAACCCTGAGTTTGCGGCAGCGGCGGAGATTGCCCGTGTACTGCGTTTCCCATCGGCCATGAAGATAGACACCTTTGCCAAGGGCAGGGTGGAGATGATGAAGTTCCGTCTGCCCGAGGGCAGTCCCCTTGTAGGCTGCGCGGTAAAGGAGCTTGCGAATAAATTCAGGTGTGATGTCCTCATCTGCACTGTTGAGCGCGAGGACGATGCTTTCATCGCAAACGGCGATCTTGTGTTTGAGGAAAAGGATGTTATCTCCCTTATTGCAACGCCCAAGAATGCCAACGATTTCTTCCGAAAGATAGATTATAAGCTGAATTCCGTCAAGGATGTTATGATAATCGGCGGAGGAGGAGTAGCGAATTATCTGTGCAGGATACTGAGACGTTCAGGCAATATCAACGTAAAGGTGATAGAGAAGAATCCAAGGCGCTGTGATGAGCTTTGCTCACAGCTTGAGGATGTCAGCATAATCTGTGGCGATGCGGCCGAACAGGCTCTGCTGATCGAGGAGGGTCTGGAAAGCGCAGGCGGTTTTGTTGCGCTTACCAATCTTGATGAGGAGAACATCTTCCTTTCTCTGTTTGCGAAGCGTGTTTGCAAGGGCAAGCTGATAACCAAGATAAACCGTATCGATTTTGATGATGTAATAAAGCACCTTGATCTTGATACGATCATTTACCCAAAGAACATCACCTGTGAAACTATAGTGCGTTATGTCCGCGCTATGAAGAACACCATCGGCAGCAACGTGGAGACCCTGTACAACATCGTAAAGGGCAAGATAGAGGCGGCGGAGTTCCATATCAAGGAGGGATCTCCTGTTGTGGGAGTGCCCTTGTTTAAGCTGAAATTCAATGCCAGCGTGCTTATCGCTGCGATACTCCGTGGCAGACAGGTCATCATCCCCCGTGGTAATGACACCATCCAGCCCGGCGACTCTGTGGTGATAGTTTCAAATCACATTGAGATGCACGATATTACGGATATCCTTAAGTAAGCGGAGGGTCTGATGAATTTTAATATGATCACCTATGTCATAGGCTGGCTGCTTACATTTGAAGCGGCGTTTATGGTGGTTCCGATTATTACTGCTGCCGTTTACGGCGAAGTTGAAGCATGGCACTTTGTGGGTACGGCAGTGTTCTGTCTTATCGTGGGCAGGCTGCTGACTTTTAAAAAGCGTAAAAACACAACGCTTTATTCACGTGATGGTTTTGTTATCGTTGCGCTGAGCTGGACGATACTCAGTATCTTCGGTGCGATGCCGTTCTGGCTTTCGGGTGCGATCCCCAATTATGTGGACGCGCTATTTGAAACGGTTTCAGGCTTCACAACTACGGGAGCTTCTATCCTGTCTGATGTTGAGGCACTACCTAAGTGTATGCTCATGTGGCGAAGCTTCACCCATTGGGTAGGCGGCATGGGCGTGCTTGTGTTCATTATGGCGTTTCTGCCGCTTTCAGGCGGACAGAATATGCATATCATGCGTGCGGAGAGCCCGGGTCCATCCGTAAGTAAGCTGGTACCTCGTGTGCGTACTACTGCGCTTATCCTTTATGCAATATATTTCGTGCTGACGGTGATAGAGTTTATTCTGCTGCTTTGCGGAGGAATGACGATATTTGAAGCGACAAACACAGCATTTGCGACAGCGGGAACAGGCGGCTTTGGTTTCCTCAATTCCAGTATGGGAAGCTTTTCACCTTATATCCAGATAGTTATTACGGTGTTCATGCTGCTGTTTTCCATCAACTTCAACTCATATTTCTTTATCCTGCTGGGCAGATTCAAGGATGCGTTTACCACTGAAGTGAGGACCTTCCTTATCATCGTGGCGACCGCTATAACCGCCATCACCATCAATATCTCACCGCTGTTTGAGTCGGTGGGAGAGGCGCTGAGACACTCATCGTTTACGGTTGCATCGCTGATATCCACCACGGGATTTTCCACGGTGGATTTTGACCTGTGGCCTGAGTTTTCCAAGAATGTGCTGGTGCTTATCATGTTCATCGGTGCCTGTGCAGGAAGTACGGGCGGCGGTATCAAGGTCTCACGTATCATCATCCTGTTCAAGAGCCTTGGTAAGGAGCTTCGTACTCTTATCCATCCGAGAGAGGTTAAGAAACTCAAGATCGACGGGCATATCGTGGAGCACGAGACCCTGCGCTCCGTAAACGTGTATATGGTAAGCTTTGTGCTGATATTTGTGTTCTCTATTGTTGCGATATCCTTTGATAACCACGATTTCATCACGAATTTTACAGCCGTTACCGCTACGATAAACAACATCGGACCCGGTCTTGAGATGGTAGGCCCCACCTGTAATTTTGGGTTCTTCTCCATACCGTCGAAGCTGGTGTTCATTTTTGATATGCTGGCAGGCAGACTTGAGCTGTTCCCGATGCTTGTACTCTTCACACCTGCTACCTGGAAAAAGTGATATAAAATGCGCCGTCAGAGCTGATAACTCCGATGGCGCTTGATTTTTTTAAAAAGACTGTTGATTTTCCCACGTAAAAGCAGTATAATATACACATAAAGGTACTTATATAAAGAAAAGAGGAATAACTATGAATATCTGGCATGACGTTGATCCCGCAAGGATCACTCCTAATGACTTCCTTGCTGTTATCGAGATTGAAAAGGGAAGCAAGAAGAAGTACGAGCTTGACAAGCAGACAGGACTCATCATCCTTGACCGTATCCTGTATACATCCACCCACTATCCTGCGAATTACGGCTTTATCCCCCGTACCCTTGCAGATGACGGCGATCCTCTGGATGTGCTCCTGCTTTGTAACGAGCCTATCGATCCGCTGGTGCTGGTGCAGTGTTATCCTATCGGCGTTATCACTATGCTGGATAATGGCAAGAACGACGAGAAGATCATCGCCATACCTTTTGAGGATCCCAACTACAACGCTTATCGTGGAATAGAGGCACTTCCCAGCCACATCTTTGAGGAGATGCGCCACTTCTTCTCTGTGTACAAGCAGCTTGAGGGTAAGACCACTGCCGTAAATGAGGTTATGGGTCAGAAGCAGGCCGTCGAGGTAATCAAGCAGTGCATAAAGAACTATAATGATATCTATGGCGCAGATCATCCTTTCAACCCCGAACATACAAAGGCAGAGAACAAAAAATGATACTTGCAAGTCAGTCACCACGCCGCCGTGAGCTTCTCTCGCTCATTACAGATGATTTCCGTGTTATCCCTGCAAAGGGAGAGGAGATACTCCCAGAGGGTATCTCTCCTGAGGACGCAGTAATATTGCTTTCCCGACAAAAAGCGGCAGAAATATACGCAGAGTATAAAAATGAGACGATAATCGCCTCTGATACAGTTGTAGCTATTGACGGCAGGATACTTGGAAAACCGACGGATGAAAAGGATGCAGCGGATATGCTGTACGCTCTTTCGGGCAGAATGCACAGCGTTTTCACAGGAGTGTGCATCATAGCTCCCGATGGCAGTGAGAATTGCTTTGCCGAGGAGACCGTGGTGGAATTCTGGCAGCTTACGCAGCAGGAGATAGAGGATTATGTTGCCTCGGGTGAGCCTATGGACAAGGCGGGTGCTTATGGAATACAGGGCAGGGGCGCACTGCTTGTAAAGCGCATAAACGGAGATTATTACAATGTTATGGGTCTGCCTGTGGGCAGCCTTTATCGTGCATTATCCGATACTATCTGATATATTTCTTTTAAAATATACTCAATGTATTCGCTTTTTCGGCGTTTTAATACAAAAAAGGCACCATCTTTCGATGGCGCCTTTCTCTTTGTTGTTAATCCAGGAAGATGTTAGCATCGATCTCTGCGGGATCGCCTGCTGTTTCTTCTATACCTCCGACAGAACTATCCATGATGATCTCTGTTGCAAAGAGGGTGATCTCCATTTCGGGAGCGGTGTATTCAAATTTCATATCGGTTGTCCTCCTTTGCTTATTCCATCACGATGTCTGTCCATTCGAAGTTGCCGAAGTAGAGCGGATCGTTTGCATCGTTGGAAACATTACTGATAACGAATGCAATATACAGACAATTATCGGCAGCCTCTACACCCTCCATAAGGCGTGTATAAGCGCAGCCTGTTGTGATCTTAAGTGCCTTGCCGTTGTTGTGTTTTACAACGATATAGGCACTGTCGTACTGTGCAAGATCAGACTCTTCGTACTGGCTGTAAATGTACAGCTTGCCATCGGTGTAGGTTGCAGATGTTTCGGCCTTGGTGCTGATAAACTGGTCGCTGATATCAACAGGTCCGTAGATCATTTCGGGGATCTCAGACTCGGGGAGCTGTGCATACTCGCCATCGCCGTATGTGCCCTCATCCAGTGCCTCTTCGGTTTCGGGAGCCTCAGGCGCCACAGGAACATCGGGAGCGTCGGGAGTTTCCTCGGGAGCCTCAGGAGTTTCCTCGGGTGCCTCAGGAGTGTCCTCAACAGCAATATCAACTGTTATATTGCAGGTAGCGGTATAGTCGCCATCTTTTGTTGTTACTGTTATAACAGCAGTTCCGTTTGCAACTGCTGTAACGATACCAAACTCGTCAACTGTTGCAACGTCAGGGTCGGAGGATGTCCATGTCACATCCTGGTTTGTAGCATCAGAAGGAGTTACGGAAGCAACAAGAGCAACGGTATCGCCGACAGCGTCGAGCGTATACTCGGTCTCGTTGAGTGATACGCCATCTGCTGCAACCACGTCTGCGGTTACTGTGACAACGCACTCAATGAATATTTCATCGGTAACGGTCGCTCTGATAACACAGCTGCCCTCTGCAACGGCTGTGATAACGCCGTTTTCGTCAACGGTGGCTACGCTTTCATCGTCAGTGCTCCATTTGATCTTAAAGGGGTCGCAGTCTGTGGGAGTAGTGATAACAGTAAGCTCTGCGGTCTCGCCTGCAACGATACCTAAGGAACGCTGAGTGAGATCGATCATCTGAATGGGATTTGTGACAGTTACCTTGCAGGTTGCTGTAAAGCCGCCATCCTCTGTTGTAGCTGTTATTGTTGCGGTACCCGATGCAACTGCGGTCACATTACCGCTTTCGTCTATGGTTGCAACGGAAGTGTCGTCAGAGCTCCAGGTAATTGTCTTGTTGTTTGCGTTTTCGGGGGCTACGTTAAAAGTGATACCTGCCACATCGCCCTTGATGAGCTCCATTGTTTCCTGTTCAAAGGTGATTCCTGTTACAGGGCTTGTTACTATGATCATACAGTCGATAGAAACATTCTCATTGCCCTTGACAGCTGCCCTTACAGCTGCAGATCCGGGGTTGAGAGCGGTAACCTTTCCGTTCTCGTCAACGCTTATTACGTCCACGCCCTCATCGTGGGAGGGTGTGTTTTCGATTATTGTCCACTCAAGCTCGTACTCGTCTGCGTCCTCGGGAGTAGGAGTAACTGTGAAGGTATAGGTTTCACCTGTCTTAAGCTCAAGAGATGTTTTATCCAGTGAAATGTACTGAGCGGGGTTTGTAACTGTGATCTCGCAGCTTGCAGAAACGGGTGTGCCGTCGGGATCTGCACCGTTTGCGGTTGCGGTTATTGTAGCGGTACCATTGCCTACTGCGGTGAGAGTACCGTCTGTATTTACGCTTACAACGTCACTGTCAGAAGAAGACCATGTAACGGTCTTGTCGGTAGCGTCCTCGGGACCTACGGTCGCTGTAAGAACGGTATTATCGGTATTATCACCCTTTTTCAGCGCAAGTTTGGTTTCGCTGAGGGTGATCTCGGTTGCGTATGTAACGGGAAGGGCAGTTATTATATTATCATTAGCATCATATAAAGTAATACTGTTGATAACGACTGCACCGCCTCCATATTCTTGGAATCCAATCTGGAACCAGTTTGTAACTGTTGCTCCTGATATCTCTACATCAACAGGGGTATCAGCTACCATCGAGCCGTAGGTCTGATCTCCAACGCCAAAAGAAACACTATTGGCATTGGTATCTGCATACATATAAACCTGACCATTTGACCATTGACCATTAACAGATGAATATTCGAGATTTACAACAGCTTTAGCTATATCGGACATATCGTTTCCGAAAAATTCAAAATCGCTGTTGCCAAATGTATACGTGAATGCATTTAAAGTCTTTTCAGAAGCTTCGGGAATATATGTATCCAATACAGTACCATTTGCGTCTTTAAATGTAATGCTGTTCACGACAAGTGTGCCACCGCCATACTCAGATACAGTAACCTGCATCCAGTTGCTTACAGTTACATTCACTGAAACATCAGTAGCGGTATCTGCTGTCATGCCACCCACTGTCTGAGTGCCAGTGCCGAAATATGTTGTAGAAGCACCGTCACAGTTAACATATACACCGCCATTGGACCATTCGCCACAGTTAGTGTACGTTACATTGGCAACAACTTCGGTAACTGCGGATAGATCACTGATCTCAAGCATACTGTTATCGATATACAGTGATGTCGACTCGGACCAAAGTGGCTCTACTGTGTCTTCAGCTGTTACTATTATAGGCGTGACAACAGCAGAAGTCACAGCCACCACAGCGGCAAGAACGCCTGCCGCAAGCTTTTTAAGCTTCATAAATAAAACCTCCTAAAATGATAGCTCGTCTGTTAAGACTTATACTTATTATAAATCAATACCCTATATTTTGTCAATGAGATTTTGCGAATTTGATGAGTGTTGTATATTTTTTATGTGATGTTATAGGAATATTACACATAATCTATGTAAACGTTACACAGGTGGTCTCGTCAGCCTGTCTTTGTGTTGTTGCACAAATCAGGGTTGTCCGAGGTGGTGTTTTTCTATGTTGTAAAAAATCCCAAACGCTTGACAAAATCGGAGCATGGTGATAAAATATCAGTGTAATAAAGGGGAGTAGCTTCGCCGTGTATACACGGCAGTGTTCCGTTTCGTCATCACACTAGCTTTTAAAGGCTGTCGGGCGGGCAGGGTCTTATTGATCTGAGCAAGACTTTTATTGCGGCTTTTTTGCTGCAATAAGGGTCTTTTTTTGTTGCCGCAAAAGCCATAACAAAACATCCGACAGAAAAGGAGCAGGCTATGAACTATTTCAACCAAGAACCCCATGAAGTGCTTGATGCGCTTCAGACCACCCGTGAAAAGGGCCTTACCGACAGCGGTGTGGGACAGAGCCGTGAAAAGCACGGCGCAAACGTGATAGCAGAGGAAAAGCCCAAGAGCATCTTCCGTGTTTTTCTGGAGCAATTCGCCGATCTGCTTGTAGTGATCCTTATCGTTGCCTCGGTGATCTCTATGCTGACAGGCAACTCAGAGAGTGCCATCGTTATCCTTGTGGTCATCACCATGAATGCAATACTGGGCACAGCGCAGCACGTAAAGGCTCAGAAGTCCCTTGCCAGCCTTAAGGCTATGAGCTCGCCGAGTGCTCGTGTAATAAGAAACGGCAAGCAGGCAGAGATCCCCGCATCCGAGGTGGTAGTGGGCGATATCCTGCTTATCGAGGCAGGAAATGTTGCAGCGGCAGACGGCCGTATTCTTGAAGCGGCTTCGCTTCAGGTGAACGAGAGCGCCCTCACAGGCGAGTCACTCAACGTGCTGAAATCCGTTGATAAGATAGACGCTGAGGAGCTTCCCCTCGGTGACAGGGTTAACATGATCTACTCGGGCAGCAATATCTCCAACGGCAGAGGTGTTGTGGCAGTAACAGGCGTAGGCATGGATACCGAGATAGGCAAGATCGCCTCTCTTATGCAGAACGCAAAGAAGAAAAAGACTCCGCTCCAGGCTAGCCTTGACAAATTCAGCAAGGTGCTGTCCATAATAATCATCGGTATCTGTATCGTTGTGATGCTGCTGTCCTATTTCGTAAACAAGCAGCCCCTTGACGATGCGCTGATGTTCGCTATCGCCCTTGCGGTAGCTGCTATACCCGAGGCGCTCAGCTCCATCATCACTATCTCCCTTGCGATAGGTACACAGAAGATGTCGAAACAGAAAGCTATTGTAAAGGACCTCAAGGCAGTCGAGGGACTTGGCTGCGTTTCGATAATCTGTTCGGATAAGACAGGTACTCTTACACAGAACAAGATGACTGTACGTGACATCACAGCGCCCTGTGCTAAGGCTTCGCAGGAGCTGAGGCTTGCTATGGCTCTGTGTAACGATGCGGCTAAGTCGGGCGACAACTGGCTTGGCGATCCCACCGAGACCGCACTTTCGGCGTACCTCACCGAAACAGAGTACGACAGCATCCGTGATGAATTCCCCAGACTTGACGAGATACCCTTTGACAGCGACAGAAAGCTGATGACCACCGTCCATGAGATAGACGGCGAGCGCACTGCTTACACAAAGGGCGCTATGGATGTACTGATGCCGAGGATGAACCACATCCTTGACGAGGATGGGGTACGTCCCATCACCGAAAGGGACATCGAGGACATCAAGGCTGCGAACCTTGGTTATTCACAGAATGGTATGCGTGTGCTGGCATTTGCGAAGAAAGTATTCAGCACCACTGAGCATATCACTACAGAGGACGAGTACGACTATATCTTCATAGGACTCACCGCCATGACCGACCCGCCCCGTGAGGAGAGCAAGGCAGCAGTAGCGGATTGTATCTCGGCGGGTATCAAGCCGATAATGATAACAGGCGACCACAAGCTGACCGCTGTTGCAATCGCAAAGGAGATAGGCATATACAGCGAGGGAGACAGATGTCTTGACGGAACCGAGCTTGACGCCATCTCTGACGAGGAGCTGTCCGGGCTGCTTCCTCAGATATCTGTTTACGCACGAGTTTCGCCTGTGCACAAGATAAGGATAGTTGACCTCTGGCAGCAGAAGGGCAAGGTCGTAGCCATGACAGGCGACGGCGTAAACGACGCCCCTGCACTTAAAAAGGCGGATATCGGTGTTGCGATGGGTATCACAGGCACAGAGGTATCCAAGGATGCTGCTTCGATGATACTTGCGGACGATAACTTCGCCACCATCGTAAGATCGGTCGCAAACGGCCGCTGCATCTACAGCAATATCAAGAATGCCATCAAATTCCTGCTGGCGGGTAATACCGCGGCCATCATAGTGGTGCTTATCACGACATTCTTCAATCTGCCGCTGCCCTTTACACCCGTACACCTGCTGTTCATCAATCTGCTGACAGACTCCCTGCCTGCGCTGGCACTCTGTATGGAGCCGATGCAGCCAGGGGTTATGAAGGAGAAGCCACGTCCCTCCAATGAGTCTATCCTCAACAAGGAAACAGGCGTGTATATCCTGTTTCACAGCATAGTTATAGCTGTGTGCGTAATGATCGCATTTGTACTAGGCAATCAGATATCCGCAGGCATGGCAAGCACCATGGCGTTTGCTACTCTGTGCCTTGCGCGTTTGTTCGAGGGTTTTGACAGCCGCGGTAAGCACTCCCTTGCAAAGCTCGGACTCAGAACAAATATGTTCTCGATAGGCGCGTTTGCGGCGGGTGCACTGCTGCTTGCTGCGGCGCTGTTCATTACTCCCGTACACGGCTTTATGGACATTGACGGCGCATTTACACTTATGAATGCGCTTCAGGTGCTGGGACTTGCAGTGATACCCTTTGCGCTGACCCAGATACTCAGATTCATAAAGGAACTGGTCACAAAGGAATAAACAAAACACAGAACGGCTTCCGTACAGGATACGGAAGCCGTTTTTCTGTTGAAAGAACAAGTTATTTGCGCAGAGAAAAGCACCTTTATCCGAAAGGCAAAGGTGCT
Source organism: Oscillospiraceae bacterium (assembly GCA_045540255.1). Lineage (GTDB taxonomy): Bacteria > Bacillota > Clostridia > Oscillospirales > Ruminococcaceae > CAG-115. The sequence goes on from JAZQGZ010000071.1 coordinate 12,992, forward strand.
TTTTGCTTTACTCATCGGGATGGTTCTTGCGATAGGCGAGGTAGCTTTCAAGGATCACCGCCGCCGCCACTGCGTCGAGGGTCTCCTTGCGCTTTTTGCCGCGCTTGTTGTTCTCGTTCATAATGCCGATAGCGGAAACGGTGGAGCTTCGCTCGTCCCACATTTTAACTTCAACATCCACAAGATCACGTAGCTTCTCGGCAAAGAGATTGCACTTTTCGCTGCGGGGACCGTAAGTGCCGTTCATGTTGATGGGATTGCCCACGATCACCATTTCAGCCTTGTTCAGCTTTACTTCCTCCGCTACCATCTCAATGCAGCGGTCAAAGTCCTTCATGGTGATTATCTTAAGCGGCGAGGCGAGTATCTCGCTTTTGTCGCACATTGCAAGTCCCGTGCGGCTGTCGCCGTAGTCTACTGCCATTATTTTCATATATGTCCTCCCTGTACAGGATGATTTTATCGCTTTCGTGTTTGTAGGCCGGAAAAGGCTCAACGGCAAGGCTATGTGCTTGCCGTTGAGTTTTTGCTGTAGGAAGCATTAAGTCTTACCACGGTTTAACTTGTCCAACTATTTCGCTAAGGCTCTTTATGCCGTTGTCGTCCATATACTTCGCAAGACCCTCGGTAACCTTGAGGGGGGCATAGGGATCGGTGAATATCGCTGTACCCATCTGGATGGCGGAAGCGCCTGCCAGCATCATCTCGACAGCGTCCTCCCATGTGGAGATACCGCCCATACCGATTATCGGGATCTTTACAGCGTTGAAGCACTGCCATACGCAGCGCACAGCCACGGGGAATATAGCAGGACCTGACAGACCGCCCACGTTGTTGTGCAGGATAGGTCTGCGGTTGCGGATGTCTATTCTCATGCCGAGGAGAGTGTTGATAACGCTGATGGAGTCGGCACCCTCTGCCTCGACTGCCTTTGCGATGTCAGCGATGCTTGTTACGTTGGGAGTGAGCTTCACGATAAGGGGCTTCTTTGTTGCATTTCTCACAGCCTTTGTAACGGCTGCCGCGCCCTCGGTGGTAACGCCCCATGTAGCACCGCCTGCCTTTACGTTGGGACAGGAGATGTTAAGCTCTATCATATCAACGCTGCTGCTTTCCAGTATTTCGGCAGCCGCGATGTAGTCATCGAGGGTTGCACCTGCAACGTTTGCGATTATAACAGTGCCCTTGCCCTCTTCCTTGAGAGTGTCGAGGTAATAGTCAACAAAGCCGCGCACGCCGATGTTCTGAAGTCCCACGGAGTTAAGGATACCCGAGGGCGTCTCTGCAATTCTGGGAGGGATGTTGCCCATCTTAGGCTCGATAGTCATGCCCTTGCAGGAGATACCGCCAAGCTCGGAGATAGGGTAGAGGTCGGTGTAGCACTCGCCGTTACCGTAAGCGCCCGAAGCCATTATTACAGGGTTCTTGAAATCAACGCCTGCGATTTTTACAGAAAGATCAGCCATCGAATCTTACCTCCTTTGCGTCAAATACAGGTCCGTCCTTGCAGACTCTTGCGTAGTATTCCTTGCCGTTTCTTACTGTCATGCAGCTGCATACGACGCAGGCACCCACGCCGCAGCCCATGCGCTGCTCGAGGGAAACACGGCAGGGGATGTTGTTGTCCTCGCACTCCTTTACAACGGCCTTTATCATAGGCTCGGGACCGCAGGCACATACAAGGTCAACGTTGCCCTTTGCAAGCTCCTCGGTGAGGGGAGTTGTCACAACACCGTGATAGCCTACGCTTCCGTCGTCGGTGCAGACGATGGTGTTTGCACCGTATGCTGCGAACTCCTTGTCGAGTATTACCTTGTCATAGCTTCTGAAGCCGAGGATGGCTGTGCAGTCAGCACCGCACTGCTTGGCAATGCCCAGCAGCGGAGGAACGCCGATTCCGCCTCCGACAACGATCACTTTCTTGCTCTCGGGCACCTTGAAGCCGTTGCCGAGCGGACCGAGAACATCCAGATTATCGCCCACGTTTGCATGGGAGATGACCTCTGTGCCCTTGCCACGTACTTCAAACACGAAGCGCAGCGTGCCCTGATCCTTGTCTATCTCGCATATCGAGATGGGGCGGCGCAGAGTGTAGCCGTCTGCCAGAATGTTGGCGAACTGTCCTACCTCTGCTGCGTTTGCTGCATCGGGACACTTAACAGTGATGGAGAATATCCCTCCTGCGAGGGCTTTTTTTTCAATTACGGGGTACTTGTCGCAGAAATAACTCATAAGTCCTCCTTGGTGTTTTTATCGTTTTCGGGAGCGTTGTCCTTGCTCGCCGTATCTTCTTTTTCTGATACCGCAACAGCCTTTACCTTGATGGTGTTGCTTTCGGCCTTTTCGGGCTTTGCGGTTATGGTGGCTATTCTGTGGGAGGTGTAGCGGATAACGATAGCTATCAGCAGCGCATACAGTATCACCGACCAGCTGAACCACGAAAAACCGTACTGGGGCAGCAGCTTGTCCTGCGCGATACACATGATGTCAAATACTATAACAAGTGCAGGTATCTTACACAGCGAGGCGCAGAAAGCAAGTGCATCATAGCAGTCTTGGGCGTTACGCTTTGTGACTGCATAACGGCTGAATTTATGGCTCTTGAGCACCAGCACTATGTATGCCGCCAGTATTCCCGCTGCAAGCATGGGGAATATCAGAGCAAGCCACTGCTTCCACTGATAGTTGGGATCATTCGCTGTCAGTGTGGCCAGCACCTCGGGGTTTGAGGTGTCGATCAGTTTGTAAAAGTCATCGTAGCGCTGTAAGAAGCTTATCGTTGACGATACTATCAGCACCACAAGTCCCAGCGAAAGAACATCCGCAACCAGACGTGACACCTTATATGTATGCTTTACGGGATATTTGCCGATCTTCATTTGTTTTCCTTTCACAGAACAGGGGTCATATACCCGAAAACGGCGAGAGCCAGTCCCGCCGTTGGGTTGTAGTTCGTACTGTCGTACAATTTGAATAGAAATTACGCTTAAAGGGTGGCAGGATAGCAGAGCTCTTTGTGTCTGCTAAAGATCCACCCTCAGACAAGTGAGAAGCACACAGATGCAAGAAATGTACTCGCAGATATGTGATTGGTCTGTGCTTAAAGGGTGGCGGAAAGGTGGTAGATGCAAGGAAACTGCCAACCGACTAGGCTTTGTGCCTGTCGGTCGGCGGTTGACGAAGCAGATGCCTCCTTAACGCCAGCCGTATCAGATTTTTGTGATGTCTACCATCTCAACATCATCCACACTCTTGTGCATCTCAAGACACTCAAGCAGTGCGTTTGCGGTATCGATGGAGGTGAGGCAGGCGATAGAACGCTCAACAGCCTTACGGCGCATCTTAACGCTGTCGCGGGAGGGCTGTCTGCCTGTCTCGGATGTGGAGATAACGTAGTTGATCTTGCCGCTTTCAAGCAGGGAGATAACATCGGGGTCGCCCTTGCCGATGCGGTAAGCGTGGTTGGTTGCGATCATGTTGCGGTTGAGGATAGAAGCTGTACCGCCTGTTGCGTAAATGTCGAAGCCGAGGGCCTCGAAGCGGCTTGCTATCTCGATGACTTCATTCTTGTCGCTGTCACGAACAGAGATAAGGACGCCGCCCTTGTCATACATCTTGTAGCCTGCGGCTGTAAGACCCTTGAGCAGAGCCTCGCCGAAGGTCTTTGCGATACCAAGGCACTCGCCTGTGGACTTCATCTCGGGGCCGAGCTGGTTATCCACGTCATGCAGCTTCTCGAAGCTGAATACGGGAACCTTTACTGCGATATAATCCGCAGAGGGGTAAAGACCGCTCTGATAGCCCATGTCCTTGAGCTTCTTGCCCAGCAGTATCTTTGTAGCGAGGTCTACCATGGGAACGCCTGTAACCTTGCTGATATAAGGAACTGTTCTGGAGGATCTGGGGTTTACCTCGATAACGTATACTTCGTGGTTGTATACAACGTACTGGATATTTACAAGACCGATAACGTGGAGAGCCTTTGCAAGCTTCTCGGTGTAGTCGATGATAACGCGCTTGATGTGGGGGGTGAGGGTCTGACAGGGATATACCGAGATGGAGTCGCCGGAGTGAACACCTGCACGCTCAACGTGCTCCATGATGCCGGGGATGAGGAAATCCTCGCCGTCGCAGATAGCGTCTACCTCTACCTCTGTACCCATCATATATTTGTCGATAAGCACGGGGTTCTCAAGCTCTGTTGCGGTGATGATGGTCATATACTCCTGAACATCGTTGTCGCAGTGAGCTATTATCATATTCTGACCGCCGAGAACGTAGGAAGGTCTCAGCAGTACGGGATAACCAAGCTGGTTTGCTACCTTGAGTGCCTCTTCCGTTGTGAAAACAGTGGAGCCCTGAGGTCTGGGGATGCCGCACTTTTCAAGCAGCTCGTCGAACAGCTCTCTGTCCTCTGCTGCGTCAACATCCGCTGCGGACGTGCCGAGGATCCTTACGCCGAGGTCTGTCAGATGCTTGATGAGCTTGATAGCTGTCTGACCGCCGAACTGTACAACAACGCCGTAGGGCTTCTCGGTTGCGATAAGCGCCTCAACGTCCTCACGGGTCAGCGGATCGAAGTAAAGTCTGTCGCCTGTGTCGAAGTCGGTAGAAACGGTCTCGGGGTTGTTGTTGCAGATGATAGCCTCGCAGCCCTCTTCCTTAAGGGACCATACACAGTGAACGGAGCAGTAGACGAACTCGATACCCTGTCCGATACGGATGGGGCCCGAACCGAATACGATGATCTTTTTCTTGTCTGTGGGATGTGTTTCAATGAACTCCTTAGCCTCATTCTCCTCGTCAAAGGTGTTGTAGAAGTAGGGAGTTGCTGCGGAGAACTCAGCAGCGCAGGTGTCTACCATTTTGTATACTGCAAGCTTGCGCTCCTTGATCTTCTGACCGGAGATGCGCTCGATAGTGCTGTCGAGATAGCAGTACTTCTTGGCTGTTTCGTACTTCTCCTGGGTAAGCTCGCCCTCTGCAAGCCATGCTTCAAGCTTGACAAGATTGTTCAGCTTGCTGATGAACCATTTGTCCACCATTGTGATCTCGTGGATGCGGTCGATGGAGATGCCTCTCTTGAGTGCCTCGAAGATGCAGAAGCAGCGGTCAACGTCAACGTCGTACAGCTTCTTCTCAATTTCCTCGTCGGAAAGCTCAAGGAATGCCTTCTTTGTGAGGGTGTCCATGCCAAGCTCGATGGAGCGGACTGCCTTCATCATTCCGCCCTCGAAGCTGGGAGCGATAGCCATTACCTCACCGGTAGCCTTCATCTGTGTGCCGAGGGTCTTCTTTGCGTATACGAACTTATCAAAGGGCCACTTGGGGAACTTAACTACCATGTAGTCGATGGTAGGCTCGAAGCAGGCGTAGGTGTTGCCTGTAACCTGATTTACGATCTCGTCGAGGGAGTAGCCGATAGCGATCTTTGTTGCAACCTTGGCGATGGGATAACCTGTTGCCTTGGAAGCCAGCGCAGAGGAACGAGAAACTCTGGGGTTTACCTCGATAACAGCGTACTCGAAGCTGTCGGGCTTGAGTGCGAACTGACAGTTGCAGCCGCCCTCTACGCCGAGTGCCTGTACGATGTTGAGTGCTGCGGAGCGGAGCATACCGTACTCCTTGGTGGTAAGTGTAACTGCGGGAGCAACTACGATACTGTCGCCTGTGTGTACGCCTACGGGGTCCATGTTCTCCATGGAGCATACGGTGATGACATTGTTCTTGCTGTCACGGATGACCTCGAACTCGATCTCCTTCCAGCCGCTGATGCACTTCTCTACCAGTATCTGTGTGATGGGGGAGAGGCGCAGACCGTTGGTTGCGATCTCGTGGAGCTCATCGGGGGTGTATGCGATACCGCCGCCTGTGCCGCCCAGTGTGAATGCGGGACGAACGATAACGGGGTAGTCGATAACGGTAGCGAACTCCATAGCGTCCTCTACGGTCTCGACGACCTTGGAGGGGATACAGGGCTGATTGATCTCTTCCATGGTATCCTTGAACGCCTGTCTGTCCTCTGCCTTGTGGATGGTCTCGGGAACAGCACCCAGCAGCTTTACATTGTGGCTTGCAAGGAAGCCTTCCTCAGCAAGCTGCATGGAAAGTGTAAGACCTGTCTGTCCGCCCAGTGTGGAAAGCACGCTGTCGGGCTTTTCGATCTCGATTATACGCTTTACAACGTCAAGTGTCAGCGGCTCGATATAGATCTTGTCCGCCATGTGCTTGTCCGTCATGATGGTAGCTGGGTTGGAGTTGATGAGGACTACCTCAAGACCCTCCTGCTTAAGTGCACGGCACGCCTGTGTGCCTGCATAGTCGAACTCGGCAGCCTGTCCGATAACGATAGGACCCGAGCCGATCACAAGGACTTTCTTTATATCGCTTCTTAACGGCATATTACTTATTCTCCTCCATCATCTTGATAAAACGGTCGTACAGGTAGCCCGTGTCATGAGGACTTCCCGATGTGTCGGGGCTGAACTGTGTTGAGAATGCAGGGATGTTAAGGTATCTGATACCCTCGCACACCTTGTCGTTTCCGTTTATATGGGTAAGCTCCGCAGTACCTGCGGGCATTGTATCGAACTCAACAGCATAGCCTGTGTTCTGTGCGGTGATGTAGGTCTTGCCGTTTTCAAGGTTCTTTACAGGCTGGCTTGCGCCACGGTGGCCGTACTTCAGCTTTGTGGTCTTAGCACCGTTTGCGACAGCGAGTACCTGATGTCCCTTGCATACTGCATAGAGGGGGAGCTTCTTCTCAATGAGTGCCTTTACGGTCTCGATAGCTGCTGTATCAGCGGCAGGATCACCGGGGCCTCCCGAGATGATGATGCCGTCGGGTGACTCAGCAAGCACCTGCTCCGCTGTTGCGTTGCAGGGCATAACGGTAACGCTGCAGCCACGCTTCATAAGCTCGTCCTTAAGCTCGTTCTTCATACCGAGGTCGAGGATAGCAACATTGTACTTTCCGTTTTCAGCGGCAAAGCTCTGCTTTTCCTTTACACTTACCTTTGCGGTAACGCTGCCTGCGTCGAACGCATTTATCTCCTTAAGGAGTGATTCCTTGTCGTAGTCGCCGCATACGATAGCACCGTTCATAACGCCCTTTTCACGGATGACTCTTGTAAGGGAGCGTGTATCGATATCGCAGAGACCCACTGTGCCGTTCTTTACAAGGTAATCCTCAAGCTTGCCCTCGCAGCGGAAGTTTGAGGGGTCCTCGCAGCACTCGCGTACAACGTAGCCTGCTGCTGCGTTGTATGCGGAAGCGTCGTCTGCGCCGTTTACGCCGTAGTTGCCTATCAGCGGGAATGTCTGTACGATTATCTGTCCGCAGTAAGCGGGGTCTGTAAGTGTCTCCTGATAGCCGACCATGGAAGTGGTGAACACCACCTCGCCGATGACCTTGCCCTCAGCACCGAGGGACTTACCCTCGAATACGGTGCCGTCGGCAAGAACAAGGCTGGCTTTTTTGCTGTTCTCTAAGATCATATATTGCCTCCGAACTATATTTATTTTAAATTTTGTTTTTGACTGTTACTTGCTGAGAGTGATCTTTCCTACAAAGCTCATGATATCATCTCTCATGCGGATAGCTTCTCTGCGTGCAGCCTGTGCGTAATCATGCTCGTCACACTTTTCCTTCTGGTATGCGCACATGATTCCACGGGAGCTGTTTACGATACCGCCGAGGCCGTTCTTGTCAAATGCGGCTGCGATATCCTTTGCGCCTGCGCCCTGAGCGCCGTAGCCGGGGATGAGGAAGAATGTAGTGGGCAGTGCTTCTCTCAGATATACGATCTGCTCGGGATATGTTGCGCCTACAACAGCACCTACGCCGCTGTAACCGTATTTGCCGGGAAGCTCCTTGCCCCAGCCTTCGCACATATGACCCATTACCTCATAGATGGGCATATTCTCGATCTTTCTGTCCTGAAGTTCACCCGAGGAGGGGTTGGAGGTCTTTACCAGTACGAAGATGCCCTTGTCGCTCTCGCGGCAGATGTTCAGCAGGGGCTTGATGCCGTCGCTGCCGAGGTAGCCGTTTACTGTCAGGGCGTCGCCTATGAAAGGCTCATACTCCTTGCTGCCTACCTTTACCTTGCCGAGGTGTGCTGTTGCGTAAGCCTCCATCGTTGTGCCGATGTCGTTGCGCTTGCCGTCTGTGATAACGAACATACCCTTTTCACGGGCATATTCCTGTGTCTTCTGCAGTGCCTTCATGCCTGCGGGACCGTACATCTCATAATAAGCTGCCTGGGGTTTTACAGCGGGAACGATGTCGCACAGTGCGTCGATAAGTCCCTTGTTGTATTCCAGCAGAGCCTTGGATGCGCCCTTGAGGGTCTCGCCGTACTTTTCAAAGCACTTCTTTCTGATGTACTCGGGAACGTAGTCCAGCTTGGGGTCAAGACCTGCAACGGTGGGGTTCTGGGTCTGCTCGATCTTTTCGATGAGTCTGTCAAATGACATGATGTCTTCCTCACTTTCAATATATAAAATTATTTAATTACTTGGTTAACTGTGTATTCCGTCGTCCTCGTAGACGATGTTACCGTCAAGGATGGTGAACTTTACTCTGCCTTTAAGCACCTTGCCCTTGAAGCAGGTGTTCTTTGATTTGGAGTGGAGCTGGTCGGGAACGACCTTCCATTCCTCGTTGGGGTCGAATATGCAGATGTCCGCAACATCGCCTGCACCGAGGGAACCGCCCGGGATGGAGAGTATCCTGCGTGGATTTACGCACATAAGGGATACTATTCTGGAAAGCTTAACCTTGCCTGTGTGATACAAGGCGGTAAGCGTTGCAGCGAGAGAGGTTTCAAGGCCTACGACTCCGTTGGGAGCTTTTAAGAAGTCTTCCTTCTCCTCCTTGGAGTGGGGGGCGTGGTCTGTAACGATGCAGTCTATCGTGCCGTCGCAGATACCCTCTGTGATGGCTCTTACATCGTCCATCGTTCTGAGCGGGGGATTCATGCGGTAGTCTGCATCACGGGTGCGCAGCTTCTCGTCTGTCAGCATGAAGTAATGCGGACAGGTCTCGCTGGTCACCATCGTTCCGTAACGGGAGGCTATTCTTATATTGGACATACTTGTCATTGTCGATACATGAGCGATGTGGATAGGCATTTCAAGGTCGGTGGCGAGTGTTATCTCGCGGGCGGTGATGATGTCCTCGCTCAGACGGTGCATACCGGGCACGCCGAGGTCCTTGGATACCTTTCCGCTGTTCATTATGCCGCCGTCGATTATGTCAAGATCCTCGCAGTGGGATATGACCTTAAGGCCTGCGTAGTGAGCCTTTACCATGGCTCTTGCCATGAGTTTTGCGTTCTTGACGGGTCTGCCGTCATCGGATACCGCAACGCAACCTGCTTTACGCAGCTCCTCAAAATCGCACAGCTCCTCGCCTGAAAGACCCTTGGTGATACTTCCCACGGGATATACCTTGGTCTTAGCCTGCTTTGCTTTTTCGATAATATACTTTACTGTTTCGGCGTTGTCCACGGTGGGGATGGTGTTCGGCATACACGCAACCGCGGTAACACCGCCTGCTGCGGCAGCCTCACTGCCTGTGATGATATCCTCCTTGTGGGTCTGACCGGGATCGCGGAAATGCACGTGCATATCGCATATACCGGGGATGATGACGTAGTTCTTACAATCAATCACGCGGTCAGCCTTTGAGCAGGAAAGACGCTTGCCGATCTTCTGTATCTCGCCATCCTTGATGACGATGTCAGCCTTGCCTTCAAACTCGTTTGCGCTGTCCACAACATAGCCGTTTTTCAGAAACAAAACCATATCTTCCTCCAAAATCTGCTGTCATGTATACTGAAACTAATATTAAACTGTATCATTCCGATCTGCCGTAGATCACTACCTTGTCACAGCCATCCAGTTCGGAGACCATGACCTTTACCGTTTCCTCGCTTGAAGTTGGCAGGTTCTTGCCGATGTAGTCTGCCCTTATCGGAAGCTCACGGTGACCTCGGTCTATCAGGGCCGCAAGCTGTATCAGCATCGGCCTGCCACGGGATATGAGCCCCTCAATGGCGGCGCGTGCCGTTCTTCCTGTGAAGATAACATCATCTACGATGACCACACGCTTGTCGGTGATATCAAAATCGATGAGGCTGTTGTCCTCAGCGTCTGTTCTGGGCTTGTCGTCACGGAACGGGGTGATGTCAAGAAGCCCGACGGGGACTTCACTGCCCTCTACTTCCGCGATCTTTGCGGCTATCCGTTTCGCAAGTACCGCGCCACGCGAAAAAAGCCCGACCAGACAAAGACCCTCTGTACCCTTGTTGCGTTCAAGTATCTCGAACGAAATACGGGTAACGGCCCTTGAGATCGCGCTTTCATCAAGTATTTCTGCTTTTACTACGAGTCCTTTGGTGCAGCACACGGCAAGCTCACTCCCTTTCCTTATATCTTATGGCATCAAAAAAGCCTGCCACCGTGGGGTGACAGGCAGTTTACGCGCATTCCGGGTATAGTTACAGCTATGCCGAACGGACGAAAAACATTTCTACCTTGCCGACCTCTCAGTGCCGCCTTAAAGGTGCCGATTTTCGCAACATTTTTTACTTCAATTATTATAACCCATTCCGCGTTCTTTGTCAATAGGAATTGAAGTATTTCCGGTCTTTTTTTGTTGTCAGTTTTCACAAATATAGATCATGATCCGGACGAGGATTTTGTAACTGCGGTGTGCGGACTTTTGGTCAAAGCTATTGCATTTCGGATGGGTTCATGGTAAAATAAAAGCATGAACGGAGGCGTATTATGTATCGAGTTTCTTTTACAGGTTACCGCCCGAACAAGCTGCCGTTTTTCGGTGAGGATGATCCTTTGTGTACGGAGCTGAAGCAACGTCTGGCGGAAAATATAGAATTACTTGTACAGGACGGGGCAGGCGAATTTTACAGCGGAATGGCACTGGGCGTGGATATGTGGTGTGCCGAGGCTGTCATAGAGCTGAAGAAGCAGTATCCTGCGATACGGCTGACCGCGATGATACCTTGCCCCGAACAAAGTGAAAAATGGAGCAGGGAACAGCGGCAGCACTATCATGATATCCTCACACAATGCGATCAGACTATATGCATAAGCCCGTCATATACCTCAGATTGTATGCATCGTCGTAACCGCGCATTGGTGGATATATGTGATGTTCTGCTTGCTGTGTATGACGGTCAGAGCGGCGGCACTAAGTACACCGTGGAGTACGCCGGTCAGAAAGGCCGCAGGGTGATCACACTCCCACCTGTGTAATGAAAGTGATTGACAATCATACTGTAATATAGTATAATAAAATGTACGTGAAAAATACAAGGATTTTTTGGAGGTAGTATGACAGCAACGAGAAAAGCCATATTATCTGCCGCAGCAGCGCTGTTGATGATGATAAGTGGCTGCGCAGGCAGCACCGCTTCTGACAGCAGCACTGCCGAAGCAAGTTCAATGACTATGGAGAGTGAAACACCTATGGACACAAATTTCAGCTTTTTACCGGGTTCCGAGACAGTAAAGCTTATTGGCCGTACTGCAGAAAAGGACGGTATACTTTGGCTTGCGCTTTCAGCAAGCGGAATTGAGTTCACATTTACAGGAAGATCCGCTTCTGTGGATATCGTGGGCGACAATATGATATCAAGCGGCAAGGACAAGCAGGCGCGCTTTGCTATCTATGTTGACGGTGAAAAGACCCTCGATACACAGATCGACACAGCCGAAAAGACCTATGAGATATGCTCCTTTGACGAGGCCAAGGAGACCACTGTAAAGATCCTTAAGCTTTCTGAGGCGGCAGAGTCCACTTTCGGTATCAGAAACATTACAGTTGACGGCAGCGATGTAAAGCCCACTGCCGAAAAGGAGCTTAAGATAGAGTTTATCGGCGACTCCATCACCTGCGGCTACGGTGTGGACGACGAGGTCAAGGAGAACCACTTCTCCACCTCCACCGAGGATGCAACAAGAGCGTATGCTTATAAGGCAGCACAGCTCCTTGATGCGGATTACAGCCTTGTATCCTACAGCGGCCACGGAATAATCTCTGGCTACAGCGGTGATGGCAAAAAGGTAAAGAGCCAGCTCGTTCCCAATATTTACGAGAAGTTTGCAAAATCCTACGGCTCCTATGAGGGAATCTTCAACGTTTCCTCCATCGATTGGGATTTCAGCAGATTCCAGCCTGATTATGTGGTGATCAATCTCGGTACCAATGATGCATCCTATTGCGGTAGCGATAAGGAAAAGATCCTTGATTATGCAGAAAGCTATGCTGAGTTCCTTAAGGTAGTGCGTCAGCACAACCCCGAGGCACATATCATCTGCGCCCTTGGTGTGATGGGCGACAGCCTTTACAAGAACGGCGTATGCAGGGCAGTGGAACTGTACACCACCGAGACAGGCGATACTGCGGTATCCACACTGCGTCTTACTCCCCAGAACGGCAGCACAGGCTATGCAGCAGACTGGCATCCCACCGAAGCAACTCACGAGATAGCATCCAATGAGCTTGCTGATGAGATCAAGAGGCTGATGGCTGAATAAATCCTACATAAACTATCGACCGCACACAGGATCTTGTGTGCGGTCGTGTTTTATTTTTGTACAATAGCTTCTTCCGTCTGCGCGGGAGGGGATATCTGTGCGAGAAGTGGTGGATCAAGATTTCTTTTTACAGCCATAA
>JAZQGZ010000072.1:0-5178 GCA_045540255.1 Oscillospiraceae bacterium
TCCGTAACTTTTGTTTGGTGGTAATCGTGAATTAAATCAGTTTTACCTCTGTATATTGCAATGCCCATTCCTATAAAAATCACTGCAACTATAAACATAATAATAGAGTACAACAACATATTGATACCTCCACAAATTCTAATTTATCGGTAAGTTTATTTTACCACATTTGTATCCAAAACTCAATACCGTAAACACAAAAAGCCGCACTCGTTTCAGCGAATGCGGCTCAGATCTTATCCGTACATATCCTTCAGCTTCAATATGTTTTCTTCTATCCTTTTGATTATGCTTATGAATTCCTCGTCCGACTTTCCTGTGGGATCCTCTAACTCCCAGTTATCGTCAAAGGCTCTGCCGATAAAGGGACATCCGACATTGCACCCCATCGAGATAGCGATATCGGGCTTCGGGATATCTGTTATGGTTTTGGAGTACTGCGTCTGCTCCATATCTATACCATACAGCGCTTTCATGAGCCTTACAGCATCCTGATTGATCTGCGGCTTTGTTTCTGTTCCTGCGGAGTATGACTCAAAAGCATCGGGCGCAAGGTGCTTTCCGAGAGCTTCTGCGATCTGACTGCGGCAGGAGTTATGTACACAGATAAACGCTATCTTTTTCTTTGGTTTGCTGTAAAACGGACACTCCTCCAGCCTGCATTGATTATTCATGTGCGAGCGTGAGCAGGTGACCTGTCCCAGCTTCATTTTTACGCCCAGCTTCTCCTCGGTGAATCTGACCGCTTCGATGATAGCGAGGTAAGAATCTCTTTTACAGCAACGGGGACCGCCGTTCTTTCCTATGGCGTCCAGTGCTCTCGCAGTCATCTGATTGGAAAGTCCCCATGCCTCTCCCGCAAGCGGCGTTGCCTTTAGTGCGACCGAAACATACATACCCGTGCTGACGCCTGCACCGCAAGCGCCCCAGAAGCCGCACGCACCGCCCGGGACCTGCTTTCCTCTCCTTTGCATCTCATACAGTGCGGCTTTCAGGTCGATATCTCCGCCTGCATTCCTGTAAGCGGTCAGGAGCGCAGACCCCACCATCGTGTGATGCTCGGGACCGTGCATATGGCAGGACGGCATAGACATCATTTCTTCCATGATCTCAACGGGGTCGTCAGACCTGCTGTTCAGGCATATCGAAATTATCCCGTCCATTCCGCTCGTGTGACATTCATCGCAGACAAAATGACCGTTCACACATCTTGTTTTACTGTTCTGCTTTTTGTGGCAAAGCTCGCACTCCATCGCTTCGTCAGCGTCAAGGTATTCAAGCGGCGCTTTGCAGATCAGACATTCTTCATTCATTCAGATCACCTCGGTGATTTTTCATTTATTATACCATGTCTTTCTATAAAACTCAATACCGAAAAGCAAAAGCCGCACTCGTTTTTACAAATGCGGCTTGATATATGGTGTTTTGTGAATTGTGCTTTATCTCTCATCAGCTATCAATATAGCTCTGCATGGCGAACCATCAGCACCCGACAAATTCAACGGAGCGGCATTCAGGAAATAAACGCCCTCCGAAACCTCCGCCAGACGAATTCCTTCCAGCAACACAACATCAGCACCTAAAAGCGTAAGATGCACTTCCATCGGAGCATTCTGCGGTCCGACTGTCTGAGGTTCATTGCCCAGTAGTAAAATACCAGAGGACGCAAACACCTTTGCCGCTTCAGATGATACCTCGACATCGCCCTTTATCAGAATTCTTTTTGCCGCTTCAGGGTTCTGTTTTTTCGCTTTTTCAATTATTTCCGCTGCATCATCTCCCGTGACGATTCCATGATGTTCTGCCACATAAGCCATTCCTACAAATGCTTCTAAGCATATATCATCCACAGTTTTCCCGTCTTCAAGGAAATGAAACGGCGCATCTATATGCGTGCCGTTATGAGCGCACATGCTGAATGTGGTCAGATTATACAAGTCGCCTTTTTCGATTGAACTTATTATCTTTTTTTCAGGTGCAGGGTCGCCGGGAAATACCTGACAACCGAAAACTTCCTGGGAAATATCGTAGATCTTCATTGCTTATTCTCCACTTCAGATTTTTATTCTTTGATAGGTTACGGCTTGATATATGGCATTTGGCATATCGTAATTTATAGCACTCATAGCCGTTCAATATTTCCGAGGCTGAGCTTATATATTTCTCCATAGAATTCGATCGTTTCTCCTGAACATACAATGAAGCTATCATCACACATCCCATAAATTGTATATTGATTAGACAAATCTAATAATTCATCTGATACTTCACCTCTGATAAAATGAGGTTCTACAGAAATATCTACACAGGCAAGCCCATCATAGATCTCCTGTTTGAAGTGTCCACAGGACAAAGTACATATTGATGTTTTTGCCATGTTGATAGAGCCTGCACTCATGCCTATGATAATTCCATCATGTTGTTTAATAACTGTATCTAAACCATATTCTTTAAAATAGCGGAACTGTGTGGGAGTATCACCACCTGAAAGCCAGACCACATCAGCTTCCGCAAGCCTTTTCTGTGCTTCATCAGCTCTCATTCTTCCATCTATAACATAGGCTTCTGCAAAATGAATGCCAGCGTTTTCAAACATATTCAGAAAGAAATGAAAATACTTATCTGTCTTTTCGTGTATTTTTTCAAACTCAGATGCAACAAATGCAAACTTATTTCTTTTACTTATCTTTTGACGAAAAACTTCAGCAGTTTGTATATCAAAACCATCATTGAACATACTTGTCAATATATATGTACTCATTTCACACCTCCACCAATGATTTTTATTGCGGTCTGCGCTTCACGATAGCCTCTGTAACATCCGTCAGCACAAGCTCTCCGTGCTGGTTGTAGGCTTCGATGGTTATCTCCACAAGTCCGTTGCGGTGATTCCGCTCCACGCAGGCGGTGACGGTCGCCTTGCCTGTCAGAATATCCTCGGCAAAAACAGGCTTCAGCCACTCTATCTTTGTGGACTTGCCTGCGATAAGCTCCTCACCGAAAATATCCACCTCGAGATATCTCGCCCAGACCGACATAAAGCTCATCACGCCTGGAGCGATAAGTCTGCCGAAGGGCGTGGTCTTTGCGTATTCCTCGTCGGTGTGCAATGGAATGTTGTCATAGGTGCGTGCAAAATCCAGCATCTTTTCCTTTTCGATAACGGCAGGTGCGATCTCTATCGTCATGCCGAGGGTTATGTCTTCGAAGTACATTAAAGCTGTCCTCCTGTGCGTTTGAAATAATCCTTGTCCGTAATATAGAATTTTGTACAAGGATCAGGTGTATCAGGAGTAAATCCCGTCGCCTTGTAGATGCTCTGCGCCCTTGTGTTATGCTCCTTTGTGCCGAGGCTGAGGCACTTTGTACCCAACACCTCAAAGGCGTATTTCTGTGCGAGGTACAGAGCCTCCTTACCGTAGCCCCTGCCCTTTTCAAGGATGGCGATACGCTTTAACTGAAGCTCAGCTTCGTAGTTCATCAGATCACAGAAGATCATAATGCCGATGGGTGTTCCGTCCGCTTTTTCAATGATGGTCTGGAGCATGTGTCCGTCCCCGAATTTCGCAATTCGCCAGCCTAACAGCCAGTGTCCAACCCACGGGGAATTGTCCTCATCAAGCTCCACGCTTTCCATAAAATCAGCGTCCGCAAGGCTCGCCCTGCGGATAGTAAGCCGCTCGCCCTTTATCAGCACAGAGGTGTCCTCGGGAGCTTTCAATCCGTTCAGGAAATCCCGTGCGTAATAGCCCTCGAATGTGGCTAACTCCTCAGGCGTGCTGTTCTTTCCCCAGCCGATTTTGTGAAGCTCTAAAAACTCGTCATAAGCGGCTTTATAGTGCGGGTTTTCGGCGAATATCTGTTGCAGTTCGGTGGTCATTTTATATGCTCCTCTGTCAATTCATTCAGCAGCTTTTCTATGCGCTCGGTGCAGTCGTTTCAATGACGGTAGACGCGATCTCTATCGTCATTCCGAGTTTATGTCTTCCAAATACATTATGGTCATCTTTGTAATTCTTTGCGTTATTGGTAGTTACCTTACCAGTCTTTAGCTTTTTCAATCAGCTTTTTCAGAGCATTAGCGATATATTCTCTTTTTTCAATATATTTCTCACCCATTGAAAAGCTCACCATATCCCAATCCACATCATAATCCATAGAAAAAGGTATACCGTCAATGCGGCAGCTCCAATGCGCCGACCATATCATTTTCCTGCCACTGTCACGCTTGCATATACTGTTCTTCTCAAACAAATCAAGGTAATATCTGATCTGCGCCTGATCGCCTTTTTCGTTGTTTTCAAAATAGCTCTCTGGGATATATTCTTTCTCACAATAGACAAGATTAAAGCAATTATCAAATCCTGAAGCAGATTTCATGTATTTGATCTCTATCATTATTTCACTCCTGTCTGTATATCCTTAGTTACTCCAAATCGTAATCTAAGTGTAGCATATTTGTGATGGGTTGTCAATGCAGTCGGCAGCAGAGAGTTTTTTTCATAGCGAAAAACTATTGACAACAAATATGCCAAAAAGGCGGCAACCAATATAGGTCACCGTCCTTTCAACAATAACAAGCCGTTACACTCGTCGGTGTTTCATTTACTTGGTATTTCAGACAATTTTCTTGCCTTTTCGATATACGCCTTGAAGCGCTCCTCACCCCGAACAGCATCAAACCACGGCCAGGATTCCATATATTTCAGGATATCACTTGACGATTGCCAGAATAACCACATATACGGACACCATGTCTTGCTTCCGTCGGGCATATAAATCTCAACACTATTGGCTGAATCGCACTTGTTGATCTTCGCACCACCAAACAGATCGGACTCACCAAAGCCTAATAGTGTTCCGTCGGGAATTTTAATCCATCTTTCATACAGTGCAAACGCCCGATCAAGCTCTGCAAATCCCTCATCAAGTCGTCCGCTTCCGATCAATGCGCCTGCTTTTTTGACCGTAATATCCGCATACGCACCCAAAAGCACATCAGGAATCTTCCCATCTGTCGAAAGTGCATCTATGACACGCATTCTGATATCCATCAGCATTACTGTTCGGTCAGGAGCATCAAACAACATACAGTTGTCAGGAGCAAAGTATTTCATATACTCACGACCAAGAAAATGCAACAGTATCATAAGGCTGTTGGCGGAATTCTGGTTTTGA
>JAZQGZ010000073.1:0-18088 GCA_045540255.1 Oscillospiraceae bacterium
GCAAAAAATAACAGCCGCTTGAGCGGCTGCTAGTGAATGAGATGCGGTTGCCAGACTTTCAGTGTGCCTTCAGGCACAAGCCGGTAATACGCCCTTGAAGGGCGAGAGCAAACCACCAGTTCAACTGGTGGTTTTGATTATGCGCTTTTTACAGAACGATCAAAAGCCACTCCTGCAGGAGTGGCTTTATTGCTTTTATTCTTCGTCTGTTGCATCCTCGGGAGGCTCTGCTTTTGATGCTCTTACTTTTGTGATACATCTGTCCTCGATGCTAAGTGCCACAAGATGCACTCCCTCATAGTCAACGCTGGGAGGCAGGATCTCGTCGCCCTCGGGGATGTAACCGAGCTTGTCCGTTATGAAGCCTGCGACGGTACGGTATTCATGTTCCTCGGGGAGCTGTACTCCGAACAATGCGAACACTTCTTCGGGATCGGCTTCGCCGACTACGTCGTATTGATCCTCGCCTATTTTTACTATCTCGGTTTTTTCGTCGTCGTACTCATCCTGAATATTACCCATGACCGCTTCGATGATATCCTCGAGGGTAACGATACCCGCGGTGCCGCCGTACTCATCCACCACCACAGCCATGCCCGACTTAAGGGAGGTCAGCGACTGGAACGTATCCGAACAGGGGCACGCCTCGGGGATGAATATGACATCACGCAGGAAGTCACGGATATTAAAGCTGCTCGTATCCGTTTCTCCCACAAGACAGAGCAGATCCTTTACAATGATTATTCCTATTATCTTGTCGATGCTGTCCTGATAAACAGGGATTCTGGAAAAGCCCATATCAAGTGCCAGATATATGATATCATCCAGCGAAACAGATTCCTCGACGCCTACGATGTTGGTGCGGTGGGTCATGACATCGGCGGCGGTGAGATCGTTGAACGCGAAGATGTTGTTTATCATCTGGGCCGAGGTCTCCTCGATAACGCTGTCGTCGCCATCGCCGTCGGGGGTCTTTGAAAGTGCATCCACCATGTCAAGCACCTCATCCTCGGTGAAGTCGCGGTAATCGTTGCCTAACGCCTTTTTCAGGAACTTTGTCACGCCGTTGTTCAGTGCGACCAGCCATCCCAGCAGGAAGCGGCGCACCTTACGGCTTTTTGGCTTTTCTGATTCTGTTATGTTTGTACTTCGACTGTCTGCGTCCATAGTAACTCCTTTGTCGTGGTTGTATATGCTGTCAGATCCCGAACAGCTTTTCTGCGTTCTGCTTTGTGATCTCTATCATTTCCTCTGTGGAAACTCCCTTGATCTCAGCCATTTTTGCAGCGGTGAACTGTATCATTGAGCTGTCACAGCGTTTTCCGCGGTGAGGCACAGGTGCCATATACGGGCAGTCTGTTTCCAGAAGTAGTCTGTCAAGCGGAACTGCTTCGCACGCTGCAAGTGCCTTTTTGGCATTTTTGAACGTAAGCACACCCGTAAATCCGATGTACATTCCAAGCTTTACTACCTCTGCGGCAGTTTCGGCACTGCCTGAAAAGCAGTGAAGGACTCCTTCGGGTCGGTGCTTCTTCAGAATGGTCATCGTGTCCTCACAGGCATCGCGGGAGTGGATGATAACAGGCAGCGAAAGCTTTTCCGCAAGCACAAGCTGCTTTTCAAACACTTCTGCCTGCACGGCTTTGTCGGTGTTGTCGTAGTGATAGTCAAGTCCTATCTCGCCGAGAGCCGCGATGCGATCATCGGCAAGCATTTTTTCAAGGCTCTGAAGCCAGTTTTCGGGCAGATCGTAGCAGTTTTCGGGATGTATTCCCGCTGCCGCAAAAACATGACCGAATGTATGGGCTAATTCTATTTCCTCAAGGCTGGATCTCAGGTCATAGCCCACTGCGATGATCTTTTCAACTCCGAGGGACGGCATACTTCCGATAAGCGGAAGCAGATCCTCCCCGAAATCCTCCTTGAGATAATGCGCGTGTGTATCGATAATTGCCATATTTTAAACGCTTTCCCGTGTGTTGAAATAGTTCTGTTGCATCAAAGCTTTTGTTTCGTAGCTTTCGAGCGGAAGTCTGCCTCTGCCCCCGAAAAGCTCTTCCGTTTCCTTGAATGCACCATTAAAAGCACGCTCCAGCATTATCGACTTGTCATCCTCTATCGAAAGGCAGTCAAAAAACAGCGAAAGCCTGTCGGCAGTAGGCTCGGGTGCCCAGTATTCCGGGGTGGTCTCGTCTTCGGAAGCGTTGCCGTAAAGTCTGCGTATCTGTGACAGCAGCTCCTCTGCGTACAGCTTGGCACCGATGCTTGGAACATATCCCGACAGCACCTCGCCCTGCTTTACGAACATGGCGCGGATTATGTGCTGCACGCCCTCTATCACAAGCTCGGCCTTTGATCTGCCCTCGCCCTCTTTTATTGCGCCCACCTTATCTTCGGCGTTCTCGCGCTGGAGCAGGTTGTTATCGCTGTTCTGCTTCTGGGCAGAGCTTTTGGTATATGCGGGAGTGTACGCTTGCTGTGACTTTATAAAGCTGTCGGTGTGCTCGGAGGCAAGCGTGGAGGATTTGTTTGCTGTCCTCTGATCCGAGGATTTTGTAAGGTTGGTCTGATTTACCGAGGCGACATTCGCCATTCTTGAAATATCCATACTTCATGCCTCCTTGCTGAATGATTGTTTTATACAGGCGGCATCCTGCCTCCTGCGGGTGTTATCTTATAGTGCTGCCGTTGGGAACGTCACTGTCAAGGAACAGCACCCTTACATCGTTATCACCTGCGTCACACGCAAGTATCATGCCCTGGCTCTCCTCACCGCAGAGCTTTGCGGGAGCAAGGTTTGCGACAAACACGATCTTCTTGCCGATGAGATCCTCGGGAGCGTACCACTGTGCGATGCCCGAAACGATCTGTCTGCCCTCTCTGCCGTCGTCCACCTGCAGCTTAAGCAGCTTCTTTGCCTTCTTTATCTTCTCACAGGCGGTGATCTCGCCGCTGCGCAGCTTTACATTTGCAAAATCCTCAATGCCGATAACATTTGCCTTGTCAAGATCTTCATCCTCGCGGTAGGTCTTTGCGGGCTTCAGCATAGCGTTGAGCTCTTCGATCTCCTTGTCCATGTCTATTCTGGGGAAGAGAACGTCGCCCTTCTTTACGGTCACATCAGCCTTAAGTCCGCCGAATGTGCCGAGGGTATCGTATCCTGTGCAGTCCTCGCACACACCGATCTGCTCCCATACCTTGGGCATTGTTGTGGGCATGAACGGGAACAGCAGACCCGAGCAGATGCGCACTGCCTCAAGCAGGTTGTAAAGAACTGTAGCAAGTCTTGTCTTGTTTGCCTCGTCCTTTGCAAGTATCCAGGGAGCGGTCTCGTCGATATACTTGTTGGCACGGGAGACTACCTTGAAGATCTCCTCCAGTGCCTTGGAGAGCTGTGCCTCGTCGATCAGCGGAGATACCTTGTCGCGCAGTGCGGATGCCATACCCTTGAGTTCTTCATCAAGGGCGTCAGTCTGTCTGTCTGCGGGAAGTGTGCCGCCGAAATACTTGTCTACCATCGCAACTGTACGGGAAACAAGGTTTCCGAGGTCGTTTGCGAGGTCTGTATTGATCCTGCCGATCATTATCTCGTTTGAGAAGTTGCAGTCACTGCCGTAGGGCATATCACGGAGTATCTGGTAACGCACCGCGTCAACACCGTAGCGCTCTGCCAGCACGAAAGGATCGATAACATTTCCGATGGATTTGGACATCTTCTGGCCGTTGAAGTTGATCCAGCCGTGACCGTAGAGTCGCCTGGGCAGGGGAAGATCGAGCATCATAAGGATAGCGGGCCATACGATAGAGTGGAAGCGAACGATCTCCTTTGCGGTCATGTGCATATCAGCGGGCCAGTACTTGTTATAATCATCGTATGCGCTGTTCTCATAGCCGAGAGCGGAGATATAGTTTGTAAGTGCATCTACCCACACATAAACAACGTGGCCGGGATCAAAATCCACGGGTACGCCCCATGTGAAGCTTGTTCTGGATACGCAGAGATCTTCAAGGCCGGGCTTGATGAAGTTGTTTACCATCTCGTTTACACGGGACTTGGGCTGGAGATAATCCGTTTCTGTAAGGAATTTCTCGATCTTGTCAGCGAAGTCGCTCAGGCGCAGGAAGTATGCCTCCTCGTCAGCGTCGATGACATCGCGTCCGCAGTCGGGGCACTTGCCGTCAACAAGCTGGCTCTCTGTCCAGAAGCTCTCACAGGGGGTGCAGTACTTGCCTGTATACTTGCCCTTGTAGATATAGCCCTTGTCAAACAGTGTCTTGAATACTTTCTGCACTGTTTCAACATGGTGGTCGTCGGTGGTGCGGATGTAGCGGTCGTAGCTTACGCCCATTGTCTCCCAAAGACGCTTGAAGTTGGCAACGATGGGATCAACATACTCCTTGGGGGTGACGCCCTGCTCCTTTGCCTTGAGCTCGATCTTCTGACCATGCTCGTCAGTACCTGTCAGGAACATTACGTCATAGCCCTGCATCCTCTTGAAGCGTGCGATGGTATCGCAGGCAACTGTTGTGTAGCAGTGACCGATATGAGGATTGCCCGAGGGATAGTATATCGGGGTAGTTATATAGAATTTTTCTTTGTTGCAATTACACATAGTATAAATTACCTCTTTTTCTACAAAATTTTAATATTTTTCAGACAAAAATCCCGCCCGAAAATATATCTATTCCATTTTATTATATTACTTTTCCAGCCTTTTTTCAAGTATGAAGAAAAAAAACAAGAAACTTTTACATATTACATAAAAAAGACTTGATTTTTTTGAAGTTTTTTAGTACAATATAAGTTAGGCAAGCTGTGGGGATAACTATGCCCGCGGCAAGGCAATCACTTCAGGCTACATAATACATCAGGTATAACTGTGCGGGCGGAGGCTTGCGGCAGATCCGGTCCAGAGGGACCCTTGACAAGGACGCGCCGGACGCCGTCACGCATAACAATCAGAAAGAGGTAAACATAATGTCAAACAGATTGTTCCAGGGTATTGTTCATCAGATGAAGGACGCAGTCAACAGGGTCATCGGTGTTATCGATGAAAACGGCACCATCATCGCCTGCAGCGACCTTACAAGAGTAGGCGGCGGCAACGACTTCTTCTCTATCGAGCTTGGCGACTCCCATGAGGTGTTCATCCGTGACGGATATACCTACAAGCCCTTCGGCGTTCACGTAAAGCCCGATTATGCGGTGTTTGTAGAGGGCACGGACGAGCCTGCGGCAAAGTACGCAAGCGTTATTGCAATCTCTCTGTCCGGCATCAAGCAGTATTATGATGAAAAGTATGACAGAAACAATTTTGTAAAGAATATCATTCTGGACAACGTGCTTCCCGGCGATATCAGCCTTAAGGCGCGTGAGCTCCACTTCAACGCAGACATCAGCAGAGTTGTTTTCCTTATCAGCGTTATCAGCTCCAACGATGTTTCGGCTTACGATGTTATCCAGAATCTGTTCCCCGACAAGAACAAGGATTTCGTATTCAACATCACTGAAACAGATATCGTTCTTGTAAAGGAAGTAAAGAACAACATAGATGTGCGCGATCTTGAAAAGCTTGCGCGCTCCATTTCCGATACGCTTTCCAGCGAGTTCTTCACAAAGGTGAATGTAGGTATCGGTACACCTGTTATGGGCGTAAAGGACCTTGCACGCTCCTTCAAGGAGGCGCAGACAGCCCTTGAGGTAGGTAAGGTATTCGACACGGACAAGAACATCGTAAGCTACGATAACCTTGGTATCGCAAGACTTATCTATCATCTGCCCACAACACTGTGCGAGACCTTCCTGAAGGAAGTGTTCAAGAAGAACTCCATCGAGTCCCTCGATCACGAAACTCTGTTCACCATCCAGAAGTTCTTTGAGAACAGCCTGAACGTGTCCGAAACCTCCAGAAAGCTGTTCGTACACAGAAACACACTTGTTTATCGTCTTGACAAGATCAAGAAGCTGACAGGTCTTGATCTGCGCGAATTCGACCATGCGATCATCTTCAAGATCGCTCTCATGGTCAAGAAGTATCTTGCGGCAAATCCCACCAAGTTCTGATTTCCGCGGGCGGCTTCTACTGCATAAAACCACAACTGCGGCTGCCCCGAATTTATTTCGGGACAGCCTTTGAATGTATTTAAGGCGGCATACAGATATAAATTGCCGACGGGGATTAGCTTCATTCAATTTGTTAGGAGTATGTTATCATGGTAGAGCTCAAGAACGTCAATGTCCACTATTCCAGCGGCGTTGACGCACTTCAGGATATAAACCTGAGAATAAACGACGGCGAGTTCGTTTTCATCGTAGGCGAAAGCGGCGCCGGTAAATCCACGCTGATGAAACTGCTTCTGCGCGAGGTGGTGCCCACCTCAGGCAGAGTGTTCGTCAACGGATATAACCTTGCAAAGCTCAAGGGCAACAAGATTGCGAAATTCCGCCGATCCATCGGCGTTGTCTTTCAGGATTTCCGTCTTATCCAGGAGCTTAATGTTTACGAAAATGTGGCGTTCGTTCTGCGTATCGCAGACCAGCCCATGAAATTTATAAAGCAGCGCGTGCCCTATGTGCTGAACCTTGTTGACCTCGCCCACAAGGCGAAGAGCAGACCCAAGGAGCTTTCGGGTGGTGAGCAGCAGCGTGTGGCTATCGCCCGCGCCCTTGCAAACGATCCGGGACTTATCATCGCAGACGAGCCCACAGGAAACATCGATCCAAAGCTCACCTACGAGATAATGGAGCTGCTTAAGGAGATCAACCGCTGCGGCACCACTGTTGTTATGGTCACTCACGAGCACGACCTCGTAAAGTATTTCGGTGGACGTATCATAAACCTCGATGGCGGAACCATAACATTTGATGAGAATATCGGAGGTCAGAATGAGGACGAGTAATGTCACATACCTTGTAAAAAAAGGCGTATCCTCGGTATGGAAGAACTTCGTCATGTCATTCGCAAGCTTCAGCATACTGATGGTAAGCCTTCTGCTGGTAAGCTGCTCCGTGCTGCTTATGATAAACGCGAATATCGTTATGGGCAACATCGAGAATACCAACGAGATAGCTATCTATCTTGAGGATGTTTCGGACGCACAGATCGCCCACATCCGCGATGTGCTGGAAAACAACAGCGATATCACCGAGATAACACATATAACCAAGGAAGAAGCGCTTGAAAACTTCCGCGAGAGCATGGCGGATGAGGCAGAGCTGCTGGACCACCTTGACGAAAACCCGATGCCCGAAACATTTATGGTGCGCGTGGACGATCTTACAAAGATACGTCACGTTGTAAATGTGGTCGAGGGAATAGAGGGTGTTGAAAAGGTAAAGGCACCCTATGATTTTGCAAGCGTGCTGATAAATATCCGCAACACTTTCACAGTAATTGCTTCTGCAGTGCTTATTGCACTTGTCGCAGTTAGTATAGTTATCGTTTCCAATACGATACGCACCAGTGTATTCTCCAGAAGAAACGAGATCAACATCATGAGATACGTGGGTGCGACCAGTACCTTTATAAAAGTGCCGTTCTTTGTCGAGGGTATGTTTATAGGTATCCTTGCGGGAGTGGCATCCTGGGGGCTTACATGGCTGGTGTATGATTCGGTATTCTCCCTTTTCGGAGAGGATGTTACGCTGTGGCAGATGTTCGGCTTCTTCAATCTTATTCCCTTTGATGACATGAAATGGATCGTTCTCGCTGTAAACTGCGCGGCAGGTGTCCTGCTGGGCGCAGTGGGAACGGTGATAAGCACCGGCAAATACCTCAAGGTATAAAGCAAAGAACGACGAAAGGACCATCCGCTTGAATAAAAAAATATCCCTGGGTGTAGCGATAAGCCTTGTGGCTATCGGCTGTGCCATAACCTTTGTGCTTACGTGGGCGGTATCGCTCAATGTGTACAATTCAAAGATCGGAACCTCGGAAAAATACGAGGGCATTTACGCAAAGCTGCGTGAGATCGACGCGGCAGTAAGAACGAACTATATCGGCTCCTTCAGTGAAGAGGACATGGAAAACAGCGTCATAAACGGCTATGTGTCGGGACTTGGCGACAGGTATGCAAGCTATATGACAGGCTCGTCGTATTATGAGATACAGCAGACAAACGACGGCGTTATCATGGGCGCGGGTTTTGAGGCAGAGGACGATGGCAGTGGCTATCTTAAGATCACATCCGTTTATAAGGGAAGCTCCGCTGAGCTCAACGGCCTCAAAGAGGGCGATGTCATCACCGAGATAGACGGCAAGAGCCTGCTGGATATGGAGGCAGGCAGCGCGGCCGACAAGCTTTCCGGAGAGGTAGGAACAAGGATAGCGCTTAAGCTCCTGCGTGAGGGTGAGGTCCTGTCTGTAAACCTTATCCGCCAGCAGCTTGACATCCAGTCCGTATCCGCTGAAATGCTGGATGGAAATATTGCATATATCAGTATAGACACATTCAACGCAAAGACTCCCGAACAGTTTGCAAACGCACTGAACAAGCTGGACAATGCGGGTGCCGAAGCGCTTATCATCGATGTGCGCAGAAACAGCGGCGGTCTTGTAAGCGCACTGAAGCCTATACTCAACCGCTTTATCCCGTCCGCAACAGTTGCTACGGCCGAGTATGCCGATGGCAGCCGCAAGGCGATAATCGAAACAGATACAGACACTGCGGTGGATATGCCGATAGTTATACTTGTGGATGGCGGCACCGCTTCGGCGGCAGAGCTCCTTGCAGGTGCACTCCGCGACGAATGCGGAGCAATACTGGTCGGCACACAGACTTACGGAAAGGCAGTAATGCAGAACACTTATGAGTTTTCGGACGGCAGTGCCCTGACCATCTCCACAGCTAAGATATACCTTACAAGATCAGGAACATGGGACGGTATCGGACTTAAGCCGGACTACATTTCCGAGCTTACGGTAGATACGCTCCCCGAAAACCTTACGATGGAACTTGATTCCCAGCTCCAGAAGGCGATCGAACTCATCGGCGCCGTTACGACAGCCGATTGATCGTATTATCACGGTATATGCCGTACAAAATATATCAACATTCAAATAAACGGAGGACAACCAGACATGAACAAGCCTATTACAGTTTTGACCAAGGACGGCGTAGCAAAGCTCGAAGCCGAGCTTGAAAACCTTAAGACCGTACGTCGCCGTGAGGTTGCGGAGAAAATCAAGGTAGCACTTTCTTTCGGCGACCTTTCCGAGAACAGTGAATATGCCGAGGCAAAGAACGAGCAGGGTATCGTAGAATCCCGTATCGCAGAGATCGAGGCTACACTCGCTCATGCACAGATAATCGATGACGACGATATCACCACCGAAAAGGTTGGTATCGGTACAGTAGTAAAGATCCTCGACCTTGAGATGGAAGAGGAGATGGAGTTCCAGATCGTTGGCACAAGTGAGGCTAATATCGACAAGGGACAGATGTCCGATGAATCTCCCATCGGAGCTGCACTGATCGGTCACAAGATCGGAGAAACAGTTGACGTAGAGACTCCCTCCGGTATGATCCAGTTCGAAATTCTCAACATCAGCAAGAAGGAGGATTAATACATCCATGGCAAACGAAGAATTAGAAGTAACCGAAATTTCCGCGGAGGAGCTGGACGAACAGCACCGCATAAGACTTGAAAAGCTTACTGCTCTCAAGGAGGCAGGCAAGGATCCCTACAAGATCACAAAGTATGATGTTTCTATCTATAATCAGGAGATCCGTGATCGTTTTGAGGAGCTTGAAAACACCGATGTTGCTATTGCCGGCAGAATGATGACAAGACGTATCATGGGCAAGGCAAGCTTTATGGATATCCGCGACAACTCTGACAGAATGCAGGTATACGTTCGTAAGGACGATGTGGGCGAAGATGTCTATGCCGAGTTCAAGAAGTGGGACATCGGCGATATCATCGGTATCAAGGGCAAGGTTTTCCGCACCAAGATGGGCGAGATCTCTGTTCACGCCGAGGAGATAACACTGCTGTCCAAGTCCCTGCTGCCCCTGCCCGAGAAGTGGCATGGCCTTAAGGACAAGGAGGAGCGTTACAGAAAGCGTTATCTCGATCTTATCGCTAATCCCGAGAACAAGGATACTTTTGTAAAGCGTTCTCTTATCCTGCGCGAGATCAGAAACTTCCTTGATTCCCATGGTTATATCGAGGTAGATACTCCCGTTCTTCACACACTGGAGATCGGTGCTGCAGCAAGACCCTTCAAGACTCACCACAATGCGCTTGATATCGATATGTATATGCGTATCGAGACCGAGCTGTACTTAAAGCGCCTTATCGTAGGCGGCTTCGACAAGGTATATGAGGTTGGCCGTATCTTCCGTAACGAGGGTATGGATGCAACTCACAATCCTGAGTTCACCTCTATCGAGATGTACCAGGCTTACATCGACTACTTCGGCATGATGGATCTTATCGAGGATCTGTACAGGACCGTTACTCTTAAGGTATGCGGAACCGATACCGTTCCCTATATGGGCCACGAGATCGCGGTAGGCAAGCCCTGGGAGCGTCTTACAATGATCGAGGCTGTCAAGAAGTATGCCGGTGTTGACTACTTCGACTGGGCAGACGATGCAGCGGCAAGAGCCTGCGCAAAGGAACACCATATCGAGGACGAGCTGGACGAGAACTCCACAAAGGGTCATGTGCTTATCGCATTCTTTGAGGCGTTTGTTGAGGACAAGCTCATTCAGCCTACTATCATTTATGATTATCCCGTGGAGAATTCTCCTCTTGCAAAGAGAAGGCCCGTGTTCCCCGCATTCACAGAGCGTTTCGAGGACTTTTTCAACGGCACAGAGTTCGGTAATGCATTCTCCGAGCTTAATGATCCCATCGACCAGCGCGAGCGCTTCGTAAAGCAGGTAGCTGCAAAGCGTGCTCAGGGCGGCAACGACGCTCAGGTGGACGAGGACTTCATAACAGCACTTGAATACGGTCTGCCTCCCACAGGCGGTCTTGGCTTCGGCTTTGACAGACTTGTAATGCTGCTGACAGACTCCGCAAGCATCAGAGATGTTCTGCTGTTCCCCACAATGAAGCCTATAAGCTGATACGCCGCTGTGGCTGCGGCTATTTACGAATAACCAAAGCCGCCGCAGGAATTGCGGCGGCTTAACGATTACCAATGAAAATTAGGTGGATATAACCACTTTAATTCGGCAGGAGGTACTATGCCAAACAATTACGATGAGGAGCAGGAAAAGCTCCGTGAAAAACGCGAACTACTGAAACTGAAGCAAGGTCTTGTTGAGGAAAGCGACATACTCGAAGAAAAGCACGAGCGTATAACCCATCAGGATCTGAAAGGCTGGGCTAAGGTCAGCAACTTTCTGTATCACAATAAGATCCCGCTGATAGTTCTCACTGTTGCGGCACTTGCCGTGGGCTATATCACATGGCAGACCATAACAAGGGAGCGGAACGACCTGTATATCCTTGCGGTAACTACAGATAACGGCAGCGGCCTTTACACAAAGCTTGACGATATCGAGACCACCTTTGAAAGATATTGCCCGGATTTTGACGGAAACGGCTATGTTCATGTCGGCATCAATTATATCAACCTGTCCACTGCTGCGGGCGTAAGCCAGTACAGTGACTCGGAGAACTATAAGTTCAGCTCCGAGGTGTTCACGGGAGACAGTCAGATGTATATCACCGATCAGGGCATAATCGCGCTGATGGACGAAATGGCTAACGGTGAGGTGCAGTTCTTTGTGGACTTCTCCGAGCAGTATCCCGATGCCGTACTGTACGAGGGTCAGGGCCTTCAGGTGAATACATCGGAGTTTGCAAAAGAAGCCCGCTGGACAAGCTGCCCCGACATCGTAGGCATCTATGTCCGTGATGAGTTTAAAAATATGACGGGCAACGACGACGGAGCTAAGGAGCAGCGTCGCCGCGCCCTTGAGGTGTTCAACAATATCGTTACAGGAAACGTGGTCAATCCCTCGGAGGGATAAGTGCTACGATCCGCACTCGCACAGAAGCTCCGTTGCAGACGTTGACGGGGCGGGTGTTACAGGAGCGGGAGCACCATCCTCGGAGGTGCCGCAGCGTATAAGAATATCGCTTGCGATGCGCTGGGTATAATCGGACCGTTTTCTCACAGATATCTTTTAAGGTTGTCGCAGAACTGCTGCTCTCGTTTCAGCAGTGCGTCCGCATCGCTTTTGATGCGCTCCTCTGCCTTTGAGGAGCGGTTAAGCGCGTGCTGCATATCGATTATTCCCATAGTGGTGCCTCTTACCATCAGTTCGGCCAGCTTCTGCGGGCTGTTGTCTGTCATGGTCTTCATCTGGATGCCCATTTTTGCCATCATCTTCGCATAAGGCGGATACGGCTTGGGTACACTGCCGCGGCGCACAAGCTCGGTACGGGCCTGCGATGCCACGCTGCGATAGCGTTCTCTTTCGGTGGCGATCTCGTTTCTGAGCTTTTTGTCAGCGCAGTATTTCAGCACATCGCCGCTGGACTCGTATGCCATATCAGCGTTTTTGTAGACACTTTTCAGTATCTCTGAGCTTTGTCTGTTTTTAAAATCATTCATAATATCAACCTCTCTCGGCAGGATTCTTTTTCTGCCTTTCGGGTTTAGTATTACACGGTTTTGCAAAGTTATTATTTATTTTGAAAGGAATCATTGATGAAAAGACAATCCTTTGCCATGCTGCTTCTTAAGGGCGTGGGGTATATCGTTCTGGGAAACGTAATGTGCCTGTTCATGACGATGGGACTTGCCATGTTCGGGGTGAATCTGTTCACTAATATCCTTGCCATTCTGTGCGCAACGGCGATATTCTATATGCTTGTGTTCACTGTTGCGTGGAAGGACGGCGTTGCCGAGCGTACACTGCTTAAAAACGGCAGAGTAGACAAGCCGCTTAAGTATCGCTGGATCCTGATAGGCATCGTTCTGTTCGTTATTGCGGCGTTACCCTCGGTGGTGCTGCTTCTCAATAAGCTGTTCTTCCCTGAGGAGGATACTCTTTATCTGTACCGTTTTATCAGCGGAAGTGCATTCCCGTTCATCAACACCTTTGTCCCTGCGGTAGTTACGGAGAATGAGGCATGGATGCCCACCACGCTGCGTCAGATCGACAATATGAGCGCTCTGTTCCCTGCGCTTATGATAGTTTATTATGCTCTTATCCCTGCGATGACACATCTGGGATACTACATAGGCTTTACCGATAAGCTGAACACGGATAAGATAATGTACAAATAACATTCACTCCCCGAAGGATATTCGGGGAGTTTTTTCTATTTCCCTATTGACAACCATGTATGTTTATGCTATACTGTGTATATCGTATATATACAATTTTTAATCAGAGGTGCACTTATGGATATAATCTTAAGCAATTCATCGGATGAGCCGATCTATCAGCAGATAATCTCGCAGATAAAGGCTCACATAATGAGCGGCAAGCTTGCTGCGGGGGACGCCCTGCCGTCAATGCGTATGCTGGCTCAGCAGTTAAGGATAAGCGTAATAACGACCAAACGCGCTTATGAGGAGCTGGAAAGAGACGGCTTTATTGAGAACTTTGCAGGAAAAGGGTGCTTTGTGAAATCGCAGAACTCGGACTTCCTGCGGGAGGAGACGATACGCCAGACAGAGGAGCTTCTTGCAAAGGCGTGTGAAAAGGCGCGCATCTGCGGGCTTACTCTGGATGAAATGAAAGAGATACTTGATCTTGTATATGGAGGAGAAACTGATGAGTGATTATATGAATGCGATAGAGATAAGCGGTCTTACAAAGAAGTATGACGGTTTTACGCTGGACAATGTAAGCTTCAGTGTTCCAAAGGGCAGCATAATGGGATTTATCGGTCAGAACGGCGCAGGCAAGACCACTACGATAAGGATCCTGCTGAACATCACAAAAAGTGACAGCGGTACGGTGAAGATGCTTGGCCTTGACCATATCAGGAACGAGTATGAGATCAAGGAGCAGATAGCTGCGGTTTTTGATGAGATACCATTTCATGATATCTTTAATGCAAATCAGGTTAACAAAATGTTTAAAGGGCTTTATGCCAACTGGGATGAGCAGAAGTATTTTGAATATCTGGACCGCTTCGGGCTGCCCAGAAAAAAGAAGATAGCCAAATTTTCTAAGGGCATGAAAATGAAGCTTCAGATCGCTACGGCGCTTTCCCATGGCGCGAAGCTTCTTATAATGGATGAGGCTACTACAGGTCTCGACCCTGTAGTAAGAAATGAGATCCTTGATATTTTCCGCGAGTATTTACAGGATGAGGAGAACAGCATCCTTATGTCTTCACATATCACCAGTGATCTTGATAAGATCGCTGACTGCGTTACCTTTATCGATAAGGGCAGGGTACTTCTTACAGGCTATAAGGATGAGATACTTGAGCATCACGGAGTAATAAAGTGCACCAAAGAGGATTTCAGCAATATCGCCGCTGAGGACTATATCAGCGCAAGGCTCTCCGATTTCGGGGCAGAGGTAATGGTGGCTGACAGAGAATCCGCAAAGCGCAAATACTCGGGCGTACTTATCGAAAAGACAGACCTTGAAGAGATCATGCTTTTCTATGTGAACAGAGAGAAAAAGGAGTGGTCGTGATGAAAAAGGCCTCATTCGCAGCACTTTTATATCGTGAATGGCTGCTTGTAAAAAAATCTCTGCTTATAAATGCAATAACATCAATTTGTATGCTCACAATAGTTGTGCTTGTTCTGCTGAGCTTCAGATACGGAAATTTAGCACTCATTTTCAAAGATTCCGGAATGGTGACTGAAGATGCACAGGCTTTTATTACAGCCATGAGTGAAGCAATGAAATACATGTCTGTTTTTTCGGTAAGTATATCGGGCCTGCTAGCCGCTGATGCTACGGCACGGGATGTAAAGAAGCCTGTGTGGGAACATTTCCGTCGTTCGACTCCGGTGTCCTGTTACAGAATAGCACTTGCAAAGACGGTTATCATGACGACAGGAATAGCAGCGTCTGTGGCATTGGCTGTGATCACAATAAATATTGTCTGCTATGCGATAGGAGATCCTGTAACCGAAAGTGATATTGCATTGACATTCGTGATCGTTGGTGTTGCTTCTTTGTTAGGTGCTTTCCAAAGCGTTGCTGTTGCACATTTCAAATCCCCGGATAAAGCAGGTATTGCTATGATAGGCTTTATGCTTGTCTGTGCAATTCCGATAAGTCCTATGATTTCAGGGGACACCTCGTTGCCCTCCGATACACCTGAACAGCGCATGGAAATAATGCTGACCACAATAAATGAGGCGGCTGTCAGCTTACTGCCGTTTGTTCTGTTCATATTTGTTGCAATTATCGTGCTTCATTTCATAATTCTGTCGCTTGTATTAAAAAGGAGGGAGAAATAATGGGTGGGATAATCTACAAAAACCTATGCATATATAAGCTGGATCTTATTGTTGTTGCATTTATGGGCTTAATAACCTCACTTACTATCCTGCTCAGTGCAGGATCTGTTCCCGAGTACGAGCGTGAAAGCATGCTGATGGGAATGTACCCTGTGCTTTATTTCTTCGTGTTTTTTATGTCAACATTGTTTGAGCATCAGATTTTCCTCGCTGATGAAAACAGGACCATCAACAGCTTCATCATTTCAACTCCCTTTGGGGCAAAAGGCCATGTAGAGGGAAAATATTATACTATCCTCATTGTCAATATAATGATACTTGTATGGGGCTTTATAACAGACACCATTGTATGCCTGATCGTTAATACCAATGCGTATTCGATGGGGATGGTGCTGATGTTGCTCTTTTGCTGGAATCTGCTCTGCTCTGCTTTTTCAAATCCGTTTTATCTGCGTTTTGGTACTACCTACGGAAATGCCGCAAGGTTCGGAGCGTTAGGTGTTATAGTGGTTGTTATAGGAGTCTATTTCCTTTTCGGGGACATATCATTTTTGTTCGGTGATGATCCGCTTGCAGCAATCATGGAATTCCTGACGGGAGAAACGATGATACTCATATTAAGTCTTTTTCCTGCGGTATCTGTACTGCTTTATTATATCTCCTGCAAGATCAGTGTTCCGCTTTACAGAAAGGGGGTAGAGGAATATGAGCAATAAAAGACTTACATTAAAAAGGCTTGTGATATTCCTTGTCATCTCCTTCATACCTTTCTGGATAATAGTGCCTGTTCTTAACGGCGTTTATGGCGAGCAGATCTTCGTCTGCGAGGAAGCGGCAAGCGCGGTATACGCACTGGGAGTATTCGGAATGCTTATCCCTTCGGTTGCAAATCTGGTAACAAGACTTGGAACGAAAGAGGGCTTCGCGGATTCCTTCCTCGGGCTTAATTTCAAAGGTAATGCCGGGTATTACATAGCTTCTGTGGTGGTGAAGCTTGCCGAATCTTTGCTGTGTGTTATCATTATCTGGGCCGTATTTATTAACGATCTCGGTTTTTCGGAGATGTTTACTTCTGAAAATATGACCGCGAAAACAGGGTTATTATTGCTTCAGTTGTCTGCATCCATTGTGATCTTCTTCCCTGCATTCGGAGAAGAATGGGGCTGGCGCGGCTACATGATGCCAAAGCTGACAGAGCTTATCGGAAAGCCTGCCGCTATAGTAGCAGGCGGCGTTATCTGGGGGTTATGGCACGCACCGCTGACTATAGCAGGACATAATTTCGGCACGGACTACGACCTGTATCCCTGGATGGGAATACTGCTGATGTGCGTTATGTGCGTATTCATGAACGCCTTCCTTACGCTTCTCACCGAAAAGACAAAGTCCATCTATCCGGCGTCTTTCTGTCACATGATAAACAACAATCTCGGGTCGACGATGCTGCTGATGATGTTTGGCAGCGAGGCTGCGATAATGAAACTGTCCGAGATCTCTTCGACCATGTTGATAGCGGCTTGTATACCTGTGTTTTTGGTTACAGGCACAGTAAGCTTTATTCTGCTTGTGAAAAAGAAAAAATGAGTTCATACTTTGGGCGGTGCACATTGCGCCGCCATACTTTTTGCCGCCGTTTAATATCGTGTAATGTCGGATAATGGCAGTTGTATCTGTCAGTTGAAAAAAGTTTGCGAAAAATTCAAAAAACACTAGCATTTTTCTGAATAATCTGTTATAATAGAAAATGTGGCTTACTATGCCTTGTCAAATGGTAATATGTGCCACAAAAAGCAGTTAAAAATGCCATTTTCTCGCCGTGCACGGCGGTGGTGGCGTAAATTAAATCTAGGAGGAATATTCCAATGGCAAAGAAATACTGTTATCTTTTCTCCGAGGGTAATGCAGACATGCGTGAGATCCTCGGCGGTAAGGGTGCAAACCTGGCTGAGATGACCAACATGGGTCTTCCCGTTCCCCAGGGCTTCACAATCTCTACTGAGGCCTGCACAGCTTACTACGATGACGGTCGTCAGATCAACCCCGAGATTCAGGCTGAGATCAACGAGTACATCACAAAGATGGAAGAGGTTACAGGCAAGAAGTTTGGCGATAAGACAAACCCCCTGCTCGTATCCGTACGTTCCGGTGCACGTGCATCCATGCCCGGTATGATGGACACAATCCTCAACCTCGGTCTGAACGAGGATGTAGTTGAGTACATGGCAGAGGCTTCCGGCAATGCTCGCTGGGCTTATGACTGCTACAGAAGATTTATCCAGATGTACTCCGACGTTGTTATGGAAGTTGGTAAGAAGTACTTCGAGGAGCTCATCGATAAGATGAAAGAGGAGAAGGGTGTTACTCAGGACGTAGACCTTACAGCTGAGGACCTTCAGACTCTTGCTGGCCAGTTCAAGGCTGAGTACAAGAATAAGATTGGTAAGGACTTCCCCACAGACCCCAAGGAGCAGCTTATGGGTGCTGTTGAGGCTGTATTCCGTTCATGGGACAACCCCCGTGCAAACGTTTACCGTCGTGATAACGATATTGCTTACAGCTGGGGTACAGCTGTTAACGTACAGATGATGGCATTCGGTAACATGGGCGACGATTGCGGTACAGGTGTTGCATTTACACGTGACCCCGCAACAGGTGAAAAGGGCCTCATGGGTGAGTTCCTT
>JAZQGZ010000074.1:0-131213 GCA_045540255.1 Oscillospiraceae bacterium
TGTCATTCATGACATTGTCCTCCTTTGATTTCCGATGCGGTCGCCAAACCCGCTTCTATTATATCATAGGAGGACTCTTTTATCTAAAGATTTTTTATTCCACCGCTTCAAGCGGTGGTTTATTTTCGCTAAAGCTACAAAAGAAAAGCCTTTGACTAAGTCAAAGGCTTTTTATCAGTTGGTTTCTTATTATGAGTAGCGCTTTGCGTACATATAGTCGTTTACGCCCTTGACGATAAATGCACAGATAATTCCTGCGCAGCTTACGATCGCAAGGATGAACAGCACAGCGGAGATGATGTAGTTATAACCTACATAACCCTCTGTAGCAGCAGCTCTGGCTGCTCTCTGACCGAATACGCTGAAGATGGAGATGAAGTTGTTGGAGATCACCAGCAGGTACAGACCAAGTGCACCGAACTTGGAGAAGCTGTAGCCGCCCAGCATAGAAAGCGCAAGGAACAGTGTAGCACCGCCATAGATGAAGAAGTACATATAGTCCATAGCACCTACAGTGAAGCCTGCATAAAGCTCCTTGTGCCAGATCGTAACAGCAGCGATAGTAAGAATAAAGCTCAGAATGATGGAACCTGCGGAGATCAGCACAGCCATAGCGGGCTTCTTATCATCAGCAGAGTGCTTGAAGCTGAGGTACTTACCGATCTTCCTGAATGCCATGATAGCAACTATAGCAGATGTAACAAATGCAAGCGCCAGTAATACAGTGTTGAGCCACCATGTAGTGGTCATACCGTTGCCGTTTGCAAACCACTCGATAGCAGCCTCGTCGCCCTTTGCCTTAAGGCTGTTCATGGGGAGATATGTCTTAACTACCCAGATCACTCTGAATACAATAGCCATCAGATTGGAGATAGCGATGGCACCACCAAAGCCTGCATAGAAGAACATAGCCCAGTCTGCCTCACGGATGTACATGATAGCAGCAACCAGCGCAACCGCAAGAAGCAGAGCCAGTGTGTATCCGTGACCCATGCTTGTGTCGCCTGTCCAGCCAAGGTACAAAGACCAGTTGTTTCCGAGAGCGCCTAAGGAGCACTTCTGGAAGATCACGCAAGCAAGGAAGATGCTATACAGAGTAAATCCGAATGTCATACGCTTGTTCATAGCAGCGATCTGCTCGGATGTAAGCAGCATATCATCGATATACTCATCATTGTTGATAAGAATGAAGAACAGGCACAGGATGATGCAGATAACAGCATCAACGATGCCGAAGATCATTGTGGTCCTGCGCATATTTGCGAAGGGAACGATCAGTGCCATCAGACCTACGATGTGCTTTGCACCGAACACTGCAATAAGATAGCTCTTTGCAAAGGACATTCCCTTATACATACAGAATGCCAGCGCAAGTGCGATACCTGTAAATATAGCATAGATTATTATAATGTTAAAGATCGTATCCCAGAGAGAAAGGATGATCTGATATTCTGCTATCTCAGCCTTTGACGCAAGGGTCTTTCCGAAAAGCTTTACGATACAGGGGATACCCTGCGCGTTATATTCAGCACACTTCTGATACACAGGATTTATGTACAGCGGTGCGAATACGCAAAAATACGCAACAACAGCTTCGATCACGGCATAAATGGCAACACCGATACCTATTTTTTTACTGGTGAGGCCGAATCTGCCGGATTCCTGCACGCTCATTGTAGATGTCATTAAGCAGTCCTCCTAAAACACATGGCGGGTAATGCGAAAAACCATGCACAAATCGCCATAATATATACTTCATACTAAATTATAGCATAAGTAATCGTTTTTTTCAAGACGAAACGGGCATTTTGCTCCATGCGGTTTTGTACAAATTTGCATCGGAATATTTGTGCATTTAGTATCTTGACACTTTGTCCGGTTACCTTCCGAGCTCACAAGTATAAACGAATTCCACCACGTCGCCGTCGGAAAGCTGATACTCCGAGCACGCAACAGATGGAAGCTCACCGTTCACACGATAAAGCCAGCCGCTTTCACTTCCGTAATCAAACTCGTAAAGGATGTGGATGCCCGAAATATACGCACCCGTCAAGGAGTCGGAATAGTCCAGCGTTATCTTCTGTATCCTTGCCGCCTCCACCAATGCGTCAAAGGCTGTCGCTCCCTCAGGGACAGTGATCGCCTGCGCAGATACAATCTGACCATCTGCGGGCAGCAAAAGCTCCCGCTGCGCCTTTCCGGGATTTTCAAGGGCAGCCGTACAATCTGCCGATACCATAACTATCAGGCCATCCCCTTCGGCAGCTTCGGAATAGTACTCCTCGGGGGTCCTGATATCCACAAAAGCCATTACAATACCGCCGACCAGCAGCACACAGGAAAACACGATAAGTATGCGGTCTTTGCGCCCTCGCACGAGCCATATTATCAGCAATACTCCGCCCGCTACTGCAAGAACTGATATAACGAGTATCTTAATAGTGTTTCCGTCGGCCCGAATAGCACCATCTCCCGCGTTTTCCGAGGTTTCAGACAAAGACCCATCATGTTCCGTTTCGTCAGGAACAGATGTCTGTACATCTTCCCATGCAGCAGAAAACAGATACCGCCCTTGTTCATGCAGTTCAAGCGCGGTCAGTGCCTGCGCCGCCTGTACCGTAGCAATTCCGCTACTGTCATCGCCTGAGAGGTGTGCAAATCCATCGGTGGTCTTATATTTCATCAATGCCGATAGCGCACGGGACACCCTGTCGTCCCCGATGCCATGATCCAGTGCAGTAAACGCAATTATCGCCTGTGCAGTGCTCTCGCTGTTTTCTATGCCCATACCCGAAAATCCACCGCTTTCAAGCTGGAGCGAGGTCAGGCACCGCTCCGCTTTTTCCAGTGCTTTACTTACCTGCGGATCATCTTTCAACGGTGCAAGTGCATATATGACCGCTGCGGTCATGTCTGTATCTGCCGCAGTGCCTTTCAGCGCGAATCCGCCATCCTCAAGCTGCTTTGAGATGATATATCCGCAAAGCGATGCTCTGGTATGCAGGGCATTTTCAGGGGCCTCGATGTCGGTGCAGTTAAGCGCGATAAGCCCCCATATATAAGCATTGAAGCCCTGTCGGTCAAAATCCTCATTCAGATATACCGCCTGATCCATAAGCTCCTGCGTACACCCGCCGAAAAGTGCCAGCGTTATTGCCGCTTTCTGAAGATCGGTAGGCTTTACAAATCTGTCCGAGTCTATAAGCCTTTCGGTATATTCGGTTACAGTGCTTACATAGCGGTCTGCTCCGTCAGTACCGCAAAGCATCGCATAGCTGTATGCAGCCCCATCGTTTCTGCAATATTCCAGCCCGTCATAGAAATCAGTAACGCCTCGCTTGCTCATATCCTGACGGAATATCTCATCAAGCACTTCAGAATAACTTGCAAAAGCAGTAATAGCGGTCTGCACCGCCAAAATAACTGCCATGCAGACCGCTGTCATCATCCTGACTGATTTCATCGCTTCTTTGAGGCGATCAGGGCAGCACACGCAATTGCAGCTGCACCACACACTGCTGCAATTCCCTCAACGCCTGTTTCGGGAGCGGTTTTGTCATCGGGTTCCCCAGAGGGCTGCCCGCTTTCAGCAGAAGCTGCGGAAAGCGCAGAATAAGCAGAATCGATATCCTCCTGAGTTGCACCGAATGTGCCAAGCACCTTTACCGCTTCGGCATATTCAGCGGTATCAGCATCAGATACCGCAACAAGCTTTGCAAGCTCAGCCGTGTTCACTGCATCGACCAGTGCGGGGGCTCCTCCCCATGAGGAGTTGTCTATACCAAGATCGCAGCCGTAACCGTAAACTGTAAAACGGAATGTGATTACATCGCCGTCCTCGGGCTGATAGTCCGATATGCCAACCATAGCATATTCACCATTCAGGAACCAGCTCCAGCCCGACTCTGCCGTATAGTCATACGAGCAGAGATAGCCCTCTGTGTTCCTGCCCGTCATCTCAGGGCATACTGCCGCGATCTGTACAGGGATCTCTGCTCCGTTGTCAACATCAGCAAAGCCCTCGATATAAGCTCCGTAGCCTCCGTCGGCAACCAGCACATCCGCTGCTCTCTGCACAATGTCGATGCCTGTGTCGCCCTCATAAAAAGCAACTGTTACAGGCTCCGCCACAAGGCCCTGTCCGATAGTGTTCTTGTCCGCGTAGAAGGTGATGTGCCCCTCGGGCGCGCCCTCTGCAAAGGCGATGACTGAAACGGAAAGCACCGCCGATGCCGACAGCATAGCTGCCAAGATTTTCTTTGTTGTTTTCATTTTTGTTCCTCCGACAAAATAATTTATTTGCTCAAGTGCAGTGGCAGGTCTTCCGGCTTGGAATCATACACGCTTTGTCCAGCCTTCCCATGGGCAAACGCCCCCAGTGACACGGTATAAACCTATGACAAAGACGCAGCTTCCTTACGGCAGCGGGGACTGCTGCGGTCTTTCACCGCATTCCGTTTTACCGCCTGCATTTTAAGCCATGACTATTATACTTCATACGCCCCCTGCTTGTCAAGAACGCCATACGCAAAAAGTCCGAGGGGAACATACCCCTCGGACAGTGTGACAGATATTATCAATACAGGCTTCCGTAAGCAGCACAAGCTCTGTAGTCTGCGCTCTCCAGATCCTTTGTGCCGAATGCAGACCATGCGTGAGGTCTGAACAGACGGTCATCGGAAATGTTGTGGAGCGATACGGGAATTCTCAGCATACTTGCGAGAGTAACAAGATCCTCGCCGATATGTCCGTATACGAATGCACCGTGGTTAGCACCCCAGTTAGCCATAACGCTGTATACATCGCCTGTTGCGCCCTCTGTGCAGATGGGAGCAAACCATGTGCTGGGCCATGTGGGATCGGTCCTGTCAAGCAGCGTCTTGTTTACATCGGCAGGAAGCTCTACTGTATAGCCCTCTATGATCTGGATGGTCGGGCCAAGACCCTTTACAAGATTCACCCTAGCGAATGTGCAGGGCATGATACCCTGTGTGGAGAAGCTGGAGGAGAATCCGCCGCCTCTGAAATAACCAAGGTTTGCGCAAGGCCATGTGGTAGCCTTGAGGCAAGCATCTATATCGTTGTCGGTCATATCCCACCAGGACTTCATGATGCTTTCGCCGTTCTCGTCCTTGACAGCACCTGTTCCGTCAAGGGCAGCCGCACCGCTGTTGATAAGGTGGATAAATCCGTTTGCAGCCTTGCCCTCGGGCTTCCAGCCTGTAACACGCTCGACCGCATCGGGAGACCAGTATGTACGCACATCTGCAAACACCGCTGCCTTACCTGTCAGCAGGTGCAGGAACATCAGTGTAACGCCGTTCAGTCCATCGTTTTCGGTAGCAAAAGGAATAGGCTGACGTGCGCCGTTCCAGTCAAAAGTAGAGTTGAGTATGGCCTCGGTAAAATCCGCATTGGGCATGAAGTCCGTCCAGTTTCTCTGACCCTGGAAGCCGCCGCCGATGGCGTTTCTGCCCTTTGCCTCCTCAAGCCAGCCCTTGTCGGCGAGCTTCTTGTTGCCGTGCAGGATATCTCTGATGATGCAGGTCATCTTTGCGATGAACTCCCAGTTCTCCTCTTTCTCCTTTTCGGAAAGAACAGGGCGCATATATGTCATGCCGGGAGTGGGGTTGATGTCAACGCCCTCGGGGCACTTCTCCTTGATCCATGCGAGAGCCTTCTTGTACTCCTCGTCATCGTAGATACCCAGCTTTTCACGGCGGATTATCTCGGACATATCACACCACTCGGGATGGATACCAAGGTATGTGCGGAAGAAATCCTCGTTGCAGTAGGAACCTGCAATACCCATGGATACAGCACCGATATTAACGTAGCTCTTATTCTTCATAGCGCCGACAGCCACTGCGCAGCGTGCAAAACGGAGCAGCTTTTCCTCAACATCTGCGGGGATAGTCTTGTCGTCTGCATCCTTTACATCGTGACCATAGATGGAGAAGCAGGGCATACCTATCTGCGCATAAGCCGAGTTAGCTGCTGCAAGGAACACCGCGCCGGGACGCTCTGTGCCGTTGAAGCCCCAGATAGCCTTTATAGTGTTGGGATTTTCATCGATAACTGTGGTAACGTAGCACCAGCAGGGAGTAACAGTGAGAGTAGCAACCACATTCTCGGTCGCGAACTTGTCTGCACAGGCAGCACTCTCTGCGATACCACCGATGGTAGAATCAGCAATAACACACTCAACAGGCTCTCCGCTTGCGTGGCGCACCTTAGAGGAAATAAGCTCTGCAGCAGCCTTTGCCATGTTCATGGTCTGTTCTTCCAGACCCTCACGGATACTGAACTGACGTCCGTCGATAACGGGACGAATACCTATCTTTGGTAACATACAATACATCCTTTCTGTCCTGTGGACCGTAAAAACGATTTCACAAAAAATCTACTATAATTATAACAAATACTGTCACGAAAATCAATAGAAATTTTATAACCCGGACAAAAAACTGCCGCCATGCAAAATGCACAGCGGCAGAATATTATTTTTTATGCGTTATTACTTTTCAAATACCATTAAGATATCAATGCCTGTATCAGCGTAAAGCGCACCGTCTACAACGTAGAATCTGCTTTCAATATCGCCGTATTCGGAATTCTCGATAATGGTAAGCTCTGCACCTGCAAGAGTCCATGTGCCTGCGGTATTACCGCCATCGTATGTGAGATCAGCAGTGCCGTCAGCGTTCAGGATGAAGAAGTAATCACCCATATCCAGATACTCTGCATCATATCTCTCGCCGTACATATCGGCATAGCTGAAATCATATCTTCCGGGGATAGTCTCGGGATCGGCAGCAGGCAGGTCATCGAAATTGAAGCCTTCATCAGAAGTGCCGCCGTTGTTTTCGGCATTCTGAGCCTCTTCGATCTCCTTGTCGACCTCTGCAAATACCTCTTCGGACTTTTTGAGAAGCTGCTCGTAGGAAGCCTTGTAGGTCTCAAACTGCTCGGAAGTCATCTCATAAGTGTAGCCTACTTCGGAATACAGATCATAAGCCTCATCAGCGAAACCAGAGATCAGATCGTATGTATCATCGATATAGGAGTAGTTATCATAGAGCTTGTCGCTTGCAGTATTGTAGAGAGTATAAATATCTTCGGAGAGACCGCTGATCTCATCAAAGGAAGCCATGGGAGTAAGTGCTGTTTCAAGGGAAGCAATAAGCTCATCGATCGTGGGAGCGAGCATCTGTGCAATATTGCTTTCAGCCTTATTGCCCAGTTCTGTCTTGATATCCTGACAGATAGCAAGCAGGTACTCAGTTGCAGCCTTCTGCTCATCCTCGGTCCAGCTCTCGCTGTCTGTGATGTCAAGAGCATCGGAGGGAACGGAAGTCATATCGTTGTTGTTCTCGGGAGTGGTCTCAACATTGAGAGCGATCTCACCGAACTCGGAAGCCTCAACTTCGATCTTGTTTTTAAGAGTATTGCCATCAATGGAAGTATCCATAACTACCCTGACTGCACTGCCATCGGACTCGCTGTCCTCTGTGCCTGCAAGATATATATCATACTTACCGACAGCGATCTCACTGTTGAAGTACTTCTCAACCTTTACGCCTGTGTATTCGATATTAAGACCCATTGTGGTACCATA
Organism: Oscillospiraceae bacterium; assembly: GCA_045540255.1. Classification (GTDB taxonomy): domain Bacteria; phylum Bacillota; class Clostridia; order Oscillospirales; family Ruminococcaceae; genus CAG-115. The sequence continues at coordinate 7,619 of JAZQGZ010000074.1, forward strand.
CTCATCGCCTGTTACCTCAACTCTGATCTTACCATCGGTCTCGTTTTCCTGTGTGATAGAAGCCTCAAGGATCTCCTCGTCATCAGCGATCACAGCGAATGCCTGCTCCTTCTCGGCGCCGACATAGATCATCTCAAACTCGCCCTCGTCCTCAACAATTACACTGTAGCCCTTTGCAAGGGTGGTACCGTTGTTGTCAACGACTGTCTTTACGACGATCTCACACTCAATTGCGTCAGCGATATCCTCAGCTGCATCTGTAAGAGCCTCTTCGTAATCGGACTTTGTGATCTCTTCGTCTGTATAGCTGGAGATCTCTACGATCTTGCTGCTGAAATACTCATCCTTGGCAACGTGATCAAAGATCTCCTTGATCATTTTACCAATGTGCTCAGCATCCATAGTTACTGTGATAAGTCTGCCCTCAGCCTTGAGGCCGGAAGCCTTGAGAGAACCGTTGTCGATCTTAACCTCTGCGCTCTCATAATACTTGAGGTAGATCTCGATGATCTCGTTCATAAGACGCTCGATCTCAGCGTCATCGATAGCAACATCGATAGTTTCTGTTTCAACTACCTCGCCTGCAGTATCGATAGTCATCTTTACAGCCTTGTCAGATGCAAAGGGGAGCATTACAGCAACTGTACCATCGGAGCATACGATACCTCTCATGTTGATGGTAAGACCTGCATTGTCCTCAACACCGAACTCTGCAGCAAGAGCATCAGCAGCAGTAGCAAACCTGAAGTTAAAGTCTGTATTGTTTATGAATTCAAGGATCTCCTCAGAATCGCCGTCAATACCAAGGCTGCTCTTACCTGCCTCGGAAAGCTCCAGCTCGGCACCAACAGTCACGTTTACGGCATTTACACCGTACTCTGCCATGAAAGTATCATAATAGAGTGCGATCATAGCCTCAAGATCCATGGAGGAATAAAGATCCTCAATGGACATCTCTTCGTCAGCGTCACCGGAACTGAAAGAGCCGGAGGAAAGCGCACCGCTTACAGCAGCGCCCATGATCTCGCCTGCCTGTGCACCGAACTCAGCGGTAACGGTGTTCTCGGTTACGGAACGGATGCCATCGCCCTCGATCATAGCAGCATACTTATTGTTGCCCACGAATACGTTTGTAGCAACGCCTCTGAAGCAGAATCCAACAACAACCGCAACAACTGCGATCAGCGCAGCAACACCGATAGCGATCCAGAGACCGATCTTCTTGCCGCCCTTCTTAACAGGCTTTACAGCAACCGCTGCCGCGGAAGCCGCGGACATATCGAATGCGGGAGCCTCTGCCGCTGCGGGAGCGGGAGCCGCAAACTCGCCGGGAGCCACAGTCTGTGCAGCTACAGGGGCTGCGGTAGCAGCGGCTGCGCCAAAGGCTGCAGGCTGAACGGGCTGTGCACTTACAGGAGCAACAGGTGCTGCAAACACATCATTTGCAGGTGTGGGAACAGCGGATACAGGCTGAACAGGAACAGCAACTACATCATTTGCGGGTGTAGGAACTGCCGAAACAGGCTGTACAGGTGCAGCTACAGGAGCAGCCATAACAGGCTCAGCCACAACAGGAGCAGGAGCCACAGGCTGTGCAACGGGAGCCGCCGCAACAGGAGTTCCGCATACTGCGCAGAATTTTACGCCATCTGCAAGCTCGCTGCCGCAGCCGCTGCAAACGTTACCTGCAGGAGCTTCGACCTTGCTGCCGCAAACTGCGCAGAATTTTGCATCTGCGGGTATTTCTGCGTTACAATTTTTACAGATCATATCAATTTCCTTTCGTCAGATATAATTTAATGTATAAAACTACACTTTAATTGTATTACGAAACAGATTTAAAGTCAACGACCATTATCACAAATTTAAAGACGATTTAACAAAAAAGTTGTACAACAATGACAAATCCAACCGTATAAGCGGCTTGTGATCGCATAGAAAGATGTGTAAAAATTGCCGTATCATGTGTTTTCCACCAAGGAATATTTCTCCGTAAATTCATCACAATAGTATAGTAATTTCTGCGAAAGGATGATATTATGAAAAAAACAATTGCGGTGCTGTGCCTGTGCGCCGCTCTCACAGCAGGTATCTGTGCGGTTCCCGATGCGGCGGTCAGTGCCGCACCCTCTGCCTGTGTCATATCCCCTAAAAATGTGATCTACAGCGAGAGCCTCACCAGCGGAGGCACCCTATCCTACATGGGACAATCCGATGTTACCTCTGCGCTGCCGCTTGTGATAGAACGATACACCGTATCCGAAGGGGATACCGTTGCCGCAGGAGATGTGATCGCCACGGTCGATAAGGAGGGCACCGCCTCCTTTGTGGAAAGTCTCGGACAGCTCCCTCAGCTTGCGGTGGCAGCCTCTGACCTCTCCACCGCCATCAGCCTTATCCCCGGGGAGATAACCGCCGACCGCTCGGGTACAGTGATCTCGACCGCGGGTGCAGGAGCCGCAATAGAAGCGGGCGGAAGTATATGCACCATCGCAGGGACGGAGGAGCTTATAGTCACAACCCCCGTAAGCGAGCAGTACATCTCGTATATAGAGGGCGGGGAAAAGGCTGACTTCTCCCTTGCCGCTTACCCCGATGTTATCTTTACGGGTACAGTATCTGCCGTATCAGCCTCGGCAAGGAGCAGATACAGCGGCTCGGTGCTCGAAACAGTGGTGGATGTCACGATAAGACCCGACAGCTTTGACCCTCGTTTCAAATCGGGACTTTCCGCCGATGTGACCTTTACACTTACAGAGCCGAAGAGCATCTGTGTGCTTTCCTACGAGGCAATAGGCCAGGACGAGGGCGGGGAATATGTCTACGTCTATGAGGACGGAAAAGCGATACGCCGCAGGATATTCACAGGGGCAGAGTTTCCCGACGGCACCGAGATCATCAAGGGAGTGACCGCAGAGGAGCTTGTGTTCACCTCGCCGGAGGATATCCCCGAAAACAGCTTTATCAGAATGGAGTAAACATGGGTCTGTGCAAATCACTTATCAATATCCTGCGCTGCCGTACCCGCTCGCTGCTGACTATGGCAGGCATCGCGATAGGTGTGCTGTCCGTGGTGCTGATATCCACGGTAGGCACTGTCGGTACGGCGCAGGTAAACGCCACTCTTGTAACGATGGGCGTTGACACACTGCTGGTGCAGGCAGCAGACAACAGCGTAAGCGTACAGCTTACAGATAACAGTATCTCTGCCGCCCGTCGTGTGGACGGAGTGACCGACGTCATGCCACTGATGGCGGCTATCTCCGAGGCAAAGATGATAGGCTCGCGGATGGATGCCTATATATGGGGCGTGGACAAGTCCGCCGATAATCTTATCTCCCTTTCCGCAAAGCACGGGCGGCTGATAACAGGCAGCGACACCGCAGCACGCTCGAAGGTCTGTGTGATAGACGAGGCGTTCGCACTTGAGACCTACGGCAGGAGCAACATCACAGGAAAGCATATAAGCCTGTTCCTCGGCGGAAGATATCACGAATTCGAGATAATCGGCATAGCCAGCACGGGGCTCAGCGGACTTCAGGGGATGCTGACGAACATCATGCCGGGATTCATGTATATCCCCATCACCACCATGCAGAGCCTTTGCGGCCGCTCCACCTATGACAAGCTTGCGGTCAAGATAAAGGACATGAACAACGACGGAACCGTGGTGGAAAACGTAAAAGCCGCCCTTGACACGGCAGGCGGCTGCAAGGACGGCTATATTATCAACAATCTTCTGTCGCAGAAAAAACAGCTTGACGATATCCTCATGATAGTCACCGTATCGCTGTCGCTTGTGGCGGGGATCTCACTGGTGGTATCAGGGATCTCTGTTATGACTACCATGATGATGAGCGTAGGCGAACGCACCCACGAAATAGGCATCAAAAAATCCATCGGCGCAAAGAACTCGGATATATGTATCGAGTTCCTCACCGAAAGCGTACTGCTTACGCTGATGGGAAGCACCGCAGGTATAATTTTAGGGCTTGTTATCTCTCTTGTGGGATGCCTTGCTCTGGGAGTGCCGTTTTCGGCAAACTGGACAGCGCTGTGGATATCCACCGCAGCCGCAGCAGTTATCGGAGCAGTGTTCGGCGCATATCCTGCCTACAAGGCGGCTACCATGAAGCCTGTTGAGGCACTGAGAATGTAAAAAGGGCGGCAAAAGCCGCCCTTTAATAATGTTATCATTCAACTTCTTCCAGCTCGTAATAGAAATCGCCGATCTGTACGCCTACCAGACCCTCAAGCGTTATAAAGGTATGCTTGATAGCCGTATATTCGGGCAGATAGCTTGGCTCTTGTATACCGCTTGCGATAGTGGTATCCGAATAGCCGTTTTCCTCAGTGGGGACAACATCTCCGCCTGTGCCAACTGTCCAGAATATCCTGCGCTTTCTTCCATCCTGATATACAAAATAGATGGGAATTTTACGCATCATTTCCACTTGCTCCGCAGTAACAAAGGAAGCCATCTGAGTATTGCCATCTCTGTCAACATAGTATTCATATAAACCGATGTTTTTTCCATAGATGGTATAGTCAAGCTCCGACAGAGCGATACATGTCGGCTGATACAGCTCGGTAGGTGAACCCTCTCCCACAAGCTTGTACAGCTTTCTTCTCACTGTATTCTCGTCAAGCGTGAATATTTTCGTTCTTGTCCCCTCGGTCATAGAATATATGAACAAAAGCTGATCGGTCTCAACGCTATCTACGTTGAATTGAAGATAATAACAGCGCTCTGTTTCAGTTCGGTATTCTTCTATCTCACGGTTGCCAAATCCGCCTGTTATCGGGATGTACGGATATATACAAAGTTCACTGTATTTTGGAGCAAAACCATCCAGCCATTCCTTGCCCTCATCGTCAAGCGCAGTATAGCGCACTGTAAGAAATGCACGCTGTCCGTCCGTGATGTATTCTTCAACCGCAAGATGGACGTGATCATCTTTGTCCGTATAATAATCTGTAACTACATTCAGCAGCAGATGCTCTCTGGTATCCAACAGCTTACCCGATACAATATTGCTTCCGCCCACAGCGGCACCCACTCCGACAGCACCCGCCGCAAGCATAACAGCAGCTACTATCGGGATAACGATAGTTTTAAGGTTTATCCTCTTTTTACTCATAGTATCAGCCGACTTTCCCAGAACTGCGTTATACAGCTCGTCATCGCTCCGTGCGGGAGCGATCGCGTCATACATTCTGTTGTAGCGTTCTTTCACTGTAACCCCTCCTTCAGGAGCATTTCCTTAAGCTGTTCCCGTCCGCGCGAAAGCCGAGTTGTGACAGCGGACACCGTCGCGCCCAGTATACCCGCTATTTCCTTTACAGAGTACCCCTCATAATAGTACAGATGGATGGTGACGCGGTATTTCTGCGGCAGTGCCATGACACATTCATATAACGTGCGATCCTCCTTGTTTTCATAAGGAATATCCTCGCTAAGCTCCGTGCGTCTGGTAAACCAGCCCGATCTCAGCAGGTTCTTTGACAGATTTATCGTAACACGGATAAGCCACGCCCTGCAATTTTCATCCGCCGCAAAGCTTCCATCGTACTTATACAGCCTGAGGAACGCCTCCTGCGTTATATCCTCGGCGTCTGCGCAGTTCTTTACATAGCTGAATGCAAGACGATATACCGTGCCATGGTACAGCCCGATGTATTTAGTAAGTGCCTCTCCGTCCAATCTGTCACCTCCCTGCCGATGTGTAAAAGCGCTTTCGATTATAAGACAATCAGGAACAGCGTTTTGTCACAGATCATCAACACAAAAATCAGACCCGAGAAGAAATGCTCGGTTCTCCTCGGGTCGTATTAATTATTTTATTACTGTTCGGTAAATCTCGACAACAGACCGTCAAGCGAAAGATGGATGATATTCGCCTCGTCCGCGCCCTTTCCCGAGATGCCGATATAGTATCCCCCGCAGGAGTACACCGAGATATCGGGAAGTATCGTGGTGTCCGCACCGCGAAGCCCCTGTGCTATTCCAAGGCCTGTGCGCTTAAGGAACGCCTCTTTCTTCACCCATAGCTTTATAAAATCATCATCGGAATCCACCAGTGCATTTTCGTTTTCGCTGAGAGTGCGCTGCTTCAGGCGTTCGCTGACCTTGCGGTCGCGCCGCTCGATGTCAACGCCGATGTCGCCGTTATCCTCGGCAAATGCCGCGCAGACAGCGCCCTCGGTATGGGATAACGAAAACTGCACACCGCCGCCCCTTACATAAGGCTTGCCGTGGGCACCCTTACAAAAAGCGACTTTTTTCATGTCCACGCCCAAACGGTAGGCTATCTCGGAACGCACCAGCAACCCCGCGATCAACGACTGCAGCTTTGCCTCCTCCGAGAGCTTTCTCTTTACAGCGTCACGACGCGAACTGCCCACAAGGGTGAGATATTTCTCCACCTGTGCGTAATCAGCGCCCGCTGTTTCTATTACATAGATATCCAATTCTTATACTCCCAGCAGATACCACTTGCCCGACTTCGCACAGATTACCACAAAGCTCGCTGCCTCGGTCCTGCTTACGGATGCGGTCTTGGCAGTGATCTCACAGCTTACCTTATACACCTTGCTCCAGCCCTTGTAATAGTTGTCGGCAAGGGTCCTGAGATCGCCTGTCAGTGACTTCTGCTCTTCCATTTCTGTGATCTTTACATCCACGCTATTGATCTCGGAGGGAGTTATGCCATCCTCCTTGAGTGCTGTCTTGTATTCCTCTGCAAATGCCGCGCAATAGTCCTCCATCGTCATTTCGCCCAGTGCTTTAAAAGCATCCTCAAGGGCATTGATGTATGCCTTGGAGAATATGGTCTTGAATCCGCCATATACATCAAGATTCTTGATGCTTTGCGTGAAATACGCATCCAGCCGCTTTGTGACAGCAGTTCTGTCTATGTACTCGTCAAGCTTTTTGCAGGAATTCTTTCCCGAACAGGTAAGTGTTGCATTGGGACCCACTGAGCAGGTCTTGGGAGTTCCCGTAACAGTACCCTTGGAATAAATTACAGTCTTTCCGTTGAGGGTTACAGAAGCCTTGCTTGCGAATCTCATCTGTCCGTATACCTGAAGCACCTTGCCCTTATACTGGTACAGCTTGCCCGTTACCGCAAGAATGGAATCCGCCTTTACAACAAGCTTTCCTTTGATATAGAGCGAGCCCTTTCCGCTTACCCACAGCTTTGCGCCGTTCTGGACAGTCACTGTGGTTCCCGAGGGAATGGTGATCTTTTTGGATACGGTAACATCGGAGCTTACCACGTAGTTCTGTCCGGCCTTGAGAGTGGTCTTTCCGTTCCATTTTACTGCGGCGGAAGCACCGTAATCGCGGGAGATAGTGGCGGTTTCAGCCTGCTGTGCAGAGGCCGTGATCCCTGCAAAGGATACGGTCATTATCGCACTGATAACTACTGCGGTGAGTTTCTTAAACATAGCATTCTTCCTTTCACATCAGCTGTCGGCGAAGCTGTCGCCGCTGTCGGATTTTCTTGCCGCTTTGAAAAGCGGACTCTTCTTGGTAACTATCTTATCGGTTATGCCCTGCGTTGTACACAGGTGCAAGGTTATCTTGCCACTTTCTATCTTCGGATGCCTGAGTATCCTTGTTTTTCCCGCGCACTCTGTCTTAGCCACCGCAAGGAAGCAGAACTTCTCGTCCTCATAAGGAGCATCGCCGCCCTTAAGCTGCTTGTGAAGCTTAGAACGTGCTATCCTCGCTGTAAAGTGACACCAGTCGCCCTGTGGGAGAGTGCACTCGCCGCCCGAAGGGCAGGGAGCCGCTATATATCCGCCTGCTTCGATAAGCTGGCTGCGCGCCTCGCGAAGCTGGGAGAAGCCCTCGGGAGTGCCCGGCTCTACGATAAGCAGCAGCTTATCCGCTGCATTCCAGAGCTTCAACACCGCGTTTTTCCGCGCTGCAGCCGAAAGCTCATTAAGACAATATGAGGATATCACCATATCCGCGTGCTGAGTTATTTCTGTCGCGGAAATATCGGTCCTGATCCACTGCGCCTCTATGCCACGCGCCTGCATAAGCTGCTTTCCCAGAGAGATCATACCCTCCTCGCGCTCAAGGCAGGTGATATTGTCACAGTCCGTTATCATTTCAGCCGCATGGCTTGCCGCGCCTGTGCCTGCACCAACATCCAGTACAGATGCTATCTCTGCATCGAACACCTCGGATGTCAGCTCCAGAGCCTTGCTTACAGCTCCAAAGGTGGCAGGCATCCTTACCGCAGCATAGGCGAGAATGTCACGCCCGCTGTTTACAAGGCTTTTTCCCAAGCCGCTCTCGTTGCGATAGCGGTGGGATATCCCCTCCGCCGAGGCTGTCAAAGCCCTGACGTCCTGTCCCGACATAAGCTGTTCTATAGCGTATCTTAGCTCTGACGGAAATTCCATCGGCTGTCACTCCTTACCTCAGAAGTAGTTGTTTCTTATCTCCTTGGCTGCGTATGCGCCCTCCAGCGCCTGTCCCTTTTCATGAGGATGCAGGCCATCGCGGAGGTATCTGCCTTCGCCGCCGATAACTTCAAATTTTTCACAGATACCGCTGTTGTTATAGCAGTCTATCATCTGCACCGACATACCGCCGCAGATCTTTTTCATCACCTCAAGCTGCTTTTCCGTCTTTGCATTATGCTCGGGAGTAGCAGTCTGGAGAGGAGTGAGGACGAACACACGGCACTCGGGGAAATGCTCAAGAATAGTCTGTATGCACCAGCGCATAGCACCTGCCGTGGTAAACAGATCTATATTTTCGTTGCCGTCAAGCTCCTTTCCCGTAAGTGCCTTTTCGGCATCGCCAAAACATTCGTCGCTGTCATTGGTGCCCATAGCAAATGCAAAGATATCGGGAGCAGGATACTCGCCGCTCTCCACCTCGGCAAGGAATTTCTGAACGTGTACCACTGCACAGTTGTTCATGCGCATAAGCATCTCCTGTGCATCATCGGTAGGCTCCCAGCCGCCGCTTATGCCCGCAAAATCGGGAGCATCATATTCCTGCGTTGTTACCGTCTTGCCGCCGCACTCTACTGTGCGCTTATACCACACCGCGCTTCCCACTGCAACATTATGGTGAGATCTGAGCGCAAGCATCTGAAACACATGATAAGACCACTGGTTTCCGGCAGTTATGCTATCGCCGTCCACTCCGAAATCTAAATTATGAAATATGTCCATGGTCGTTCCCTTTCAAATAAATTATATACACTAATATTCTAATACAAATCCCGCTGTTTGTAAAGACTTTTTCAGAAATTTTATAACCCTCTGAGATCGAATTCGGGAGTGTATTCCTCCTTAGCGGAGCTCCGCTCCTGCATAAAGCCGTGAAGTCCCGCCTCCAGCACGGCGTCCAGCGCCTTGTTGTATTCAAACGTTGTAATACGGCGATTCAGACGGGGATCATCCTTCGCCTTATAAAACGGAGTGTACTGACTCATAAGGCTGAACAGTATGCTGTCTCCGAATCTCTCTCCTACGCGCTTTATCACCTCTGCCGAGTCCTTATACAGATACGGCAGCACCATGTGACGGACTATCGTGCCTTTTTTCAGAAGCTCGCCATCAAATACAGGTGACCCTGTCTGGCGCAGCATCTCCTCCACTGCAGATATAGCAGTATCAAAATAACCGGGTGCCGAAGAAAGCTTTGCCGCCTCCTCCGAATAATACTTCACATCGGGAAGATATATATCCACATATCCCTCAAGCAGCTTCAGTGTCTCAACGCACTCGTAACCGCCTGTATTATAGACAACGGGAATACAAAGCCTGTCCTTTACAATGTCGAGAGCCCTGATTATCTGCGGCACGAAATGCGTGGGATTCACAAGGTTTATGTTATGTGCACCCTGAGCTTTCAGCTCCATAAATATCTCTGCAAGGCGATCCTCGCTTATCTCGGTGCCCCTTTTTTCCGCGCTTATGTCGTAATTCTGGCAATAAACGCAGCGCATCACGCAGCCCGAAAAAAACACAGCCCCGCTGCCTTTTGTACCACTGATACAAGGCTCCTCCCAATGGTGCAGGGAGGCCCTTGCGGCAGTTATCTTATCTCCCATGCCACAGAATCCCTTGCCGACGCTGCGGTCGATATCACACTGCCGCGGACATAATCTACAGCCCATCTTAACTCCTCACAAAACAAGTCCGCCGTGCCACATCGGCACGGCGATACTATCAGTTCTTTTTCTTGTTATCTACAGTTATATTCTTTGCTATTCCGTATTCGGGATCATAGCGGCCATCCTCGTCAAATGCCACTGCCATGGTCACACCGAGAACGCTGTTTGGCGAACTGGTGAAATCAAAGGGGTTATCTGTAATAACATCATAGGTGTACACAAATGTTACCTCGGGCGGAAGCTGCGCCGTGCCCTTGAAGATCATGCGGAAGCCATCGCAGTTATCCAGCGCAAAAGCCGCAGTACTGTCCTCGTCAAAGATAACAGGATCCACAACGGAATCGCGCACTATAAGCTCGCCCTCCTTTGTGCCCTTTTCGGGAGTATATACGTTCTGCGCGCAGAGCACCACTCCGTCATCAACGATAGCGTGCAGGCTGAGATTGTCATACACATAATCATTCTGCGTAGGACGGCCCTTGGCATCAATGCCGTTGTATACACTTCCTGTCACCACATAGGTGGAGCTGTCCACCTGCTCGGACTGGAGTATGAATACGGGGGCGTAGATTATATTCTGATATTCCGCAAGGATCTCTGTAAGCTCCTCCACCGAAACACTGTCGCCCTCGGCACCGTTCACTGCAAGCACGATCTCAGACAGGGTCTGATCGGCATCAAGATCCGTCGTGTACACACGGGTCACGCTGGCACTGCCGCCATCCTCGTTTGTGATGTCACCGCAGAACACCATCTGTCTGGCGTTGAGCATAAGTATCAGATATATGGCGAGTGCGCCAAGCAGCAGCGCCGCCAGTATTATTCCAATTACTATCTTCATCGGATGTCCTCATTTCTGTCAGATACAATATAGATTTGTGTCCCAATCAGGAACATAGGGATGATGCCTGAGATATATCTTGTATTTCTTGTTTAAAGAAGCTATCTGCAAGGGGATAGCAAACATATCCTCGTTTCTGTGATATACAGCTACATTAAGCTTCGGGCGATACTTCGCAATAGTATCCTTTGTACCGTTCAGCGCCTTTTCCTCGCTGCCCTCAACATCGTACTTGATAAACGTAGCCTCTCCACCCTGCAGCATGTGGTCAACACTCATCATATTCACCTCGCGGCAGCGGTGAGGATTCTCCTCTCCGACACGGGTGCTTCTGCCCGAGCGTAAGCTGAATGTCATCGTGGTCTCGCAGTCCCATGCGCCGCAGTTGTATGCCTCAAGAAGCGCGGAGCCTATCATATAAAGACGGCGCTTAAGCTTCTGATAGTTCTTGTGGTCAGGCTCCATCGCATAAAGCTTTTTGAACTTCATAGAGGTCTCGTTCAAAAACTCTGCCAGAGTGTCGCCGTTGTATGCGCCAAGATCCACATAAGTCTCCTCCGCGCCTATGCGCAGAAGATCATAGGATTCGCTTTTGGGTGTTTCGCACTCGCGCAGCAGGGATATATCGCCGCTGAGCTTGTAGCGGATAACGTTCTCAAAGACTTTTCTGGACTGCTCATCCGCCATAAGCGAATAAGCCGCCTGCAGCTCTTCGTAATGCTCCATCGCATATTCAAGGGTAAACAATCCCTCTCCGACAACAGGAACATTGGGGGCGTAAAGCTCATGCTTCTGCGCGATGGAATATATACGCTCCATTACCTCGGGAAGCTGACTGCCGAAGCTTACAAGTATGATGAAATCATTTCCGTAAAGCTCCTCGATCTCGGAAAGCTTCTTTACGCGGATACCCATAAAGCTGTGGCCGCGCACGAATTCGTCGCTTGCCATGATATCGTCAACAGCAACGCCTATGCCGTCGAGAACCGAGCGTATCTTTACCGCTCCATCGCCCATACCGTACAGGACGATCTTCTTTTTGGTCTGCGTCAGTTTATCCCACAGACAGTCTTTTATCTCATCAAGGAAAAAAGCCATTTCAACCTCACACTAATGATCTTTACAGCATTTTAAGGTCTTCACATTCCTTTACACATTTGAAAAATGTATCGGCAACTCTGGATGTATTAAGATCATACTTGGCAGTAAACTTATCTACCTCATCCCAGATTCCTTTCTCGTAATAGAGCGAAAGCTTGTAGATATCACTGTAGATGCCGCCTCTGCCAAGAAGTCCGTTCTTGATCTCATCGGTAAGCGGAAACTCCTCAAGTGTGCGCGCCAGATTGTGTCTGTCGCAACGCTCCAGCATAGAAAGCAGACCCATAAGATAGAACGAATCTCCATCCCTTGAAGCCTCGGGTATCATCTGCGCAAGCTTGCGACAGAACTTTGCTGTAATAAGGGAAAGACGCATTATCTCTACATTGTCGTTAAGGGTAAGCCTCTGCATTCCCATAAGGTATACCCACTCACGCAGGTAGTCAAGTCCCAGAATAACAAGCGCCTGACTTATCGAGGACACTCTGTTCCTTACTCCGAAATAAACCGAATTGATAAGTCGAAGCAGACGCTGACACATAGCCGTATCGCGGGAGATAACTTCAACGATATCACTGATCTCCGGCTCAGGCTGGGACACGAGCTGCATTATCTGCATAAAGTTCGTGCTTAAAGGGGCTATGCTGTTTTTTGACATGAGAGTAGGACGTGCAAAGTAATACCCCTGTGTAAAGGTCGCGCCAAGGCGCTTTGCATACTCGTACTCCTCAACGCTCTCAATCTTCTCTGCCAGGATAAGCTTGTTGCAGTATCGGCAGACATAGGCGGTCTCCTCAATTTTTTTCTGATCGATACGGAAATCGATCTTCACGATATCGCTGAGCTGGAAGAGATCACTGTAGGAATTGTTGAACTCGAAATCATCCAGCGCAACCGTGTAACCGCGCTCTTTCAGGTCCTGACAGGCGGCAACCAGATCATCATCGATCATAAGGTTTTCAAGCACCTCTACCACCACTATATCAGGTGAGATCATCTTAGGGACGCCACGCTTCAGCAGATTGCCGGTGAAGTTGATAAACGCCTTGCCGCCGCCGATGATCTCGCGGATATCCAGACCGAAAAACGCATTAGTCACAACATCGGCCGTGGATTCATCGCCGTCTGTACCTGTATAAATATTCTGTTGTCCGTTGCTGCGGTACAGCAATTCGTAACCGTATACCTGATTATCAATATCAAATATCGGCTGCCGCGCCATATAGACATCCATCTATCGAAATTCACCTTTCGCAATATGATAAAACTGTTTTAAAACAGTGCATAATTCTGCTACTATAATTATACAATAAACAGTCGTTTTTTTCAAGAGTTGTATAAAAGTTTTAAAAACAAAACTCAAATTCGTTAATACTGCACAAATTGCGGTGTTTTTCGATAGGAGTGAAATTCAATGTCATGTGGATACTGCACAAAACCGAAAAAGATTTCAGTGATTTTTTGGCAAAATAACAAAATTAAAAACCGCCGAAAAAGGACGGTCTTGAAGGAATGATCATCCTTTTATCTGCCCGCGGCAGACAAGCGATGTTCCTGCAACGCCCCCTGCGGAGGCATCCTTTCGGCGGTATGGTTGATAGATCAGAGATTCTTGTTCAGCGACTGACCCGTGGCTCTGCCTACAACAGCACTGTTATAGTAGCCGATCTTTTTCTTGGTCTGCTTCAGCTCTTCAAGCTCCTTGCGGGAGTCAATATGCAGATTGCGGAACTGACCGGAAATAACCTTATCCTTGTCAATTATTCTCTGCTGGCAGATGGAAATGTTCCTCTGAACAAGCTGTATTTCTTTCTGAACGTCGTCAAGAGGCGCGCTGACAAAGCTTCCTCTTACGAGAGAACGAAGCAGGATCTGCTCCTCTTTAGGCTGCAGCTCAATGATGCCATTGACGCGCTGCTTGAGCTCCTCAAGCTTATCGATATACTCGTTGCGCTTGAAAAGGGCACCCTGAAGCACCTCAAGGTCGGCATTGACCATGGAGTCTGTCTGCTTTTCGTATTCGATGAGTGTGTCATAAACTTCCTTGATAGCAGAAAGCACAGCTACACTTCCAATCTCCTCTGCCATAATGCTGCCCCCTTTACAGGTAAATATCAGCGCCTGCCCACTTGTTACGGACAGGCGCCGTCAGATTATTTTTTCTTAGCGTTTGCCTGAGCCTCCATCTCTTCCTTGGTCATCTGGCTTATCTGGGTAAACGCATCACGAAGCTCTGCAATAAGCGGGATGATCTTCTTTATTTCAGTAGCGTCCTTCCTGATATTTGCCTTGACAGCCTCATTCTGGAAGAAAATATAGAAAGCATTCAGCTCCTTGGATATCGGGACCGACATATCAAGCGAGCCTCTGAGCGCGCCCAGCAGCTCCTGCGCTTTAAGGAGCGCATCGTTAGCCTTGCGTATATCCTTTGTTTCTTCGATCGCGCAGACCGCGATAGCAAGCTGACGCTCGATCTCGCTGTACATCTTGATGACCACCTCAACAGGTGTCATAGTCTGCACAGACTGCTTTTTGTATGCTGAATATGGATTGACCATGTTTATAACCTCGGATTAGTTTAATTTATCTCGATCAGAACTGGTAGGATGCCATGTAAGCAGACTGGCTGTTCATATCGGACATCATTGACTCGAGGTTTGTAAATACAGACCACCAGTAATCCTCACGAGCATCATATCTGTCCTGAAGATCGTAAAGACGGTTTGTCAGTCTTTCCATCTCCTTGAAGATGGAACTCTGGAGAGTTGTAGAGCTGTCCTTATAGCCGGCCTTGCGGATAAGGGTACCTCTGCCGGACTCCGCACCACTTGTCTTTACTGCGCTGTCAAGAGCTGCATCAAGCTGCTTCATAAGGCCGTTCTCAGGATCCGTGAACAGCTTTGTGATAGCATCGGGGTCAGACTGGAACATAGCGTCAAGTCTTTCCTCATCTATCTCAAGCTTGCCGTGATCGCCGTAATCATCGGAGGTCTTGATACCGATGCTGTACAGACCGATCTTGCTGCCATCGTCAAGAGTAACGCTGTTGTACATTATGCCGCGCATCTTGGACATGATGCCTGCAACAGTGGAATCGTTGTAGAGAACGCCGACCTTGGCCATCTCTTCCCACTTTTCGATCTCGTCCTCGCTCATCTCTTCCTTCTCGGCGTCGGTGAGAGGCTCATACTTGTTGTTGCTGGAGTCGGTCTTGGGCTTGCTGCCGATATACTCGTAGACCTCGTCGATAAGCTTGTTGTAATCCTCAACAAAGCTCTTGATGGTATCCTTGACATCATCGTAGTTCTGAGTGATGCCGATTGTATAGGTCTCGCCAAGCTCTACCTCATCAGTGAAGCTGAATGTAGTACCGTCGAGGGTATATGTGTTCTCGTTGAGGTAGATCTCCTCACCGTCGAGCGTGATGGAAGCGTTCTGGCCAAACTGGAAGCCGACCATATCGCCGCTGTCATCGGTAAGACCGAGTGCCTTGGTCATGTCGCTGCCCTCGATCTCAACTGCGCCTGCACTGCCGAGCTCGTTGGACTCTACAGAGAAGCTGTTGGTCAGGGAAGAGAAGCTCATCTTAACGCCTGCGCCGGACTTGTTTACAGCGTTTACGAGGCTGTCGATGGTTGCATCTGCACCGACGCTGACCTCAACGCCGTTGATCTTCATGGTATATCCGCCATCTGCACCGTTTGCAGCGATACCCATATCCTTAAGCGTTGTTTTAGTGCTGAGCTTATTGGAAGCAGCAGACTTAGCAAGACCCAGTGTGCCGCCCTCGATAGCGTGAGCTGTGAAATCAACTGCAGCACCGCCATTCTTAAGGGAGAGGGTAGAGCCACTGAACTCGGCAGTGATACCCTCAGAAGCAAATGCGTTATTTACAGCATCAGTAATAGCCGCAGCGTTCTTATCCTTTGCAGCCTGCTCGTTAGAGTAGGAGAACTTCTTCAGAGCCTCTTCGTCGATAGCGTCTGTATCGGAAAGGTTGTTCTCCTTGCGGTAAGCAGCCTCCTTGAGCTGGTTGTATTCCTCGAGGATAGCCTCGTTGCCTGCCTCATTCTTGCTGTCGTAGTATGTACCGGAAACACCCTCAAATCTGATGTTCTTGACAACACCGCCTGCGTCTATGCTCATGGTGTTTGTGCCTGTTACAACACTTGTAAGGTTAAGCGAAGCACTGGAAGCAGCGTCTGTAAGGCCGAAGTTACCTACGTTCTCAGTAACGGATACAGTTGCGTTTCCGCCAACAACGAACTCAAAGGAGCCATCGTCTGCAAGCTCAGCCTGCAGGAACCACTCGTTGCCGTTAGCGGCATCGATAACGCCCTCGCCTGTGCCGCTGGTGTTGCCTGTGTAGCCGAAGCCTGCCTGAAGCTTCTCGTTCATGCTGTCAAGCATATTCTGCTTGAGCGCATCCATATCAACGCTGCCATCGGCGCCGATCTGACCCTCAGCAGAGAAATTGATGGTCTTGCTGACACCGCCGACCTTTACGTTCATAGAAAAATCGTAGGTCCTGGTGTTGCCGTCATCGGTATAACCAACAGACTGAAGTGCCTTGTCTGCATCCAGCTTGAAGTTATCGGGAGTTATCTCAGCACCCTTTACCTTTGTAGCGGTAGCTGTGCTGTTGATAGTAAGCTTATGTGTGCCTGCGGAAGAATTGCCTGTGGTAGTAACGTTCAGGCCCTTGGTGTTAGTGCCTGTTGAGGACACTTCGCTCTTGAACTTATTGAAAGTGGAAGCGCTCATGAGGTAGCTATCCTTTTTCAGGATATCAAAATACTTGTTCTGGAAAGATGTCATCTTTTCAGCTATGCTTTGGTAAGCTTCCTGCTTCCATCTGAGTGTGGTAAGTTTTTTGTTCTGATTGTCTATCTTTGTCTGATAGGTCGACATCATCGCCTCAATGATAGCCTCGGTATCAAGGCCTGAGTTCATGCCGCCAAAACGAATAGGATCAGCCATGATTTATTCCTCCTGTTTATGAGATTTCAAAAGCTGAGCAAGGGCATTTTCGGAAATGTGTGCCGACTGCTCATTGGTCTGGCGAGCATGCTTCAGCTCGCTGCGGATTACTTTCACTTCTTTGGGAGCCTTGACTCCTATCTTCACCTTATCCTTGGTAACTTCAAGCACCGTGATCTCAATGTCGTCGGAGATGATAAGGCTTTCATCAGGTTTTCTTGTAACTACAAGCATCTTATTCCTCCTCGTACACGGGTGCCTTGAAATCGAAGTGCTCTGTCAGTATTATCTGTGCCGCGATGTTGTCACGCAGATTTATTACGATAGGGCATCTCAGATTTATCGTCGTCTTGCGGTAATCGTCGGGGACGATGGCTACCGTCAGACATCTGTAGGGTGTATCCTCATCCACCTTGAGCAGTGCCTGCTCCTCGTCGGATATCTGGAATTTATAATCGGGATATATCTCCATCGGATCGTAAACGACAAAACACGGTTCTGCATCCTCCACCGACTGGAGCCACATAGGGAACTTGTTTTCGCCAAGGGGACTGAGGATAGCGTAACGCTTTGTATCCTCGAAACCTATAATGCCTTCAGGCATATTGATTATCGTGCTTTCGTCGATCTGAACTTCGCCGAAATCTCTTGTCTTTATATTCATCCGATGTATTCGGTTTCGCGTGAGCGAAGCCTCTCCTTTCCGTAGATCAGCCTAATGTCTCAAACAGAGGGGGCTCGTAGTTGGGGTTTGCCTTTGCGGGAACATATATGGGATCGCCCACATACTCGATCTCTACGCGAGGTCTGTCGCGTACGATCAGCTCCACGCTGCCTGGTATGAATTCCATAGGCATATCGTTCATGATATCCCAGTCGAAATCCTGGCTGCCGAGCTGGTAGCTGATGTTCAGCTTGCCCTCATCAAAGGTGATGTCCGCACCTTCTTTGGGAAGGAACTCCATGATAGTCTGCATGGTAGCACCTGCACGTGCGTTCTGGAGAGCGATCTCCGAAGCGGACATTCCACGGGCGAGGGAATCGCCATTGGAAGCAACTCTTGCAGTACCCTGGAAAGCCAGAGAGAAACCTTCCTGCGCCTTGATAGCCATCATGTCGCCATCTGTCATGTGGCCGAATCCAAGACTCTTTCTTGCCTGATAGGTATCAATATTGATCTTGATCGGTTCTGCCTCCATAACGAAGCCGCCGTTTTTGGTGGTGATATTGACCTTGGGCTGCCTGTCATCGGGAAGCTCTAACTTAGCATTCGTGATCTTCAGCTCGATAGAAATCGGTATTGTTGTGATCTTAAGTAGATTGCTGTTCATTACCAAACACCTCCTGAACTATTATAACATATTATCTGATATATGAGAAGATACTATTTGGAATAACTGCACTGGACATCTGCAGGCAGGCATTATAAAGTGCCTCATAAGTCTTGTACAGTGTGATCTCAGATTCAAGATCGCTTGCTTCCAGCGTATCCTGACGGTCCTTAAGGTTTACCTCTCTCGTCTGGAATCTGTTCCTGTTAAACTCTATAAACTCCTCATTATTACCGAGGTCTGCGATCTCTATCATCAGGTTTTCCGCCGCGAGTACGACCTTGTCTATGCAGGCATTCGCATAAGCGAGATCGCCGTTCTTTATAGCCTTTGCAGCGTCCAGTGTTACCTGAATATAATTCTTGGAGTATCCGTACTCGTTATTTACGGTAGTTGCATTCTTTGCACCCTTTGTGCTTGCAACATATACATCGGCATCACCTGCTGTGATCTTGCCGTCGGCATCTACCGTGGGAACCACATTCTTTCTGTCTGCCTTATACTGTGCAGCGATAGCATCGTTAAGATTGTTCATGCTCTCGGTAGCGTCAGCACCTGCATCGAAAGAAACTGTTGTCTTTTCACCGTCCAGGTAGATATCGATGGAATATCTCTGTCCGTCAGTAAGCGACTCGAGATCGAGGCTTGCCCCATAATTGTCAGCACCGCAGCCTGTGATATCCGCGCCATTGAAGGATATCTGAAGTGCAGACTGGGGGTCGATCTCCTGTGTTTCCTGATTAACTACGATACCGATACCGATATCGATGAACACATCCTTGGAATAGGGGAAATCCTTGCAATCGGTATAAGCATTTACCGGAACCCCGTGATACAGCACCTCTGTCGCGAAGCCGTTCTCGTCCTCTATAAAGGAGAAAGGCTCCGAGCTGTTGCACTCACCGCCGAAGATGTTACGCTCCGCACTGTTCGTATTGAACACGGAAACCATCTCTCTCGCCTTGGTCTCAAGCTGCTCTGCGATGATGTTGAGGTCGACCTCTTTGTCGAGCGTGGTGTTGCAGGCGTAGATTATATGCTCACGGATGGAAGCGAGCTGATCCGAGATCTGCAGCAGCGAGGTCTCCGCCTCGGTGTAGAACTTATCGGCAACATCCAGATTCTCCATGTACTGCGTAGTGTGCTGGAGCTGCTTTCTTACCGTCAGTGCCTTTGCCGCATTAAGGGGATTTTCACTTGCACGGCAGAACTCTCTGCCCGTGAAGATCTTCTGCTCGGAGTTGTATTTGTTGGTGGAAAGTCTTTTAAGGTTCCTGTCGTAATTACGGAGGACCGTTGAATTGGTTATTCTCATTTAAAGCTCCTTTCGTAATTACAGGCCGACTCTGCCTGTGCTGTTTATCAGTTTATCAAGGCAGTCATCAAGAGCTGTCAGCATACGGGAGGATGCGCTGTACCACTTCTGGTAGTTCAGCATATTGATACCCTCTTCGTCCATATCCACACCGGATACCTCATCTCTTGCATCAAGCAGGGTATCAACCGTTGTAACTGCGCCGTCGTAGCGGCTCTTGTCGTAAGTGATGGTCTGAGCCAGTCTGTTACTTACGAAAGAGATGTACTGGTAGAAGCTGCCCTGGAAATCATGCGCATTTCCGAACTTGATATTTGTATTCTCGAACTGTGAAAGCAGGTAAATTACATTTGTGTTCTGCAGTGTTACTGTACCATCCTCATTGGTCACGGAGTCGAAACCGTACTGGTACATACCTGTTATGGGATCCAGTGTACGTACCTCACCGATCATTGTGGGATCCTGCAGCCATGTGTCGCTTACGTGGATATTACCCGCTGTAATGGTGGCACCTTCTACTGTCGGAGCGAACATCGTTCTGGACGGATCCTCATCCGCGCCGTTGCAGGAGTTGAACACCTTTGCGAGTGTGTTTGCGAACTCGTTGATAGCGGACTTGAAGTACGCGATTCCGTACTCGCCGTTCTGGCTTCCTGTTGCATATACGCCGTTACCGTTGAGCATATTGTAGAAGCTCTTGATAACACCGTTCTGGCAGTTCATTTCCTCACCGCTCTCATAGTAGATGATAGCCTGATTATAGCTCTCGTAATCCTCCATGATAAGGTGGTTTACCTTGAACTCGTTACCGTCTACCACCTTGATTCCGCACAGCGTTACATCAAATGTGCCGTTTGAATTCTCGGTTATCGAAACATCGCCGTAGTTGGAAAGCTCATCGATGTACATATTGAGCTGGTCGTAAAGCTCGTTGGGGCCGTAGCCCTCGGGATAGGTGAGAAGCTCTCTCGCAATTCTGTCGTTGAGGATGTTCATATCGTCAAGCAGATTGTTGAGGTAGAACACTGTGTCCTCCATCTCGGCAACGTAGGTATCCTCGACCTCGCACAGCTTGTTGTCGTAGTCGTTGAGCAGTCGGCAAAGGTTGACCGCGGTGTTGCAGGCGAATGTCGCAACCTCCGAGCCGTCAGGCTTTTCTACCGAGTAGTCCTGCAGCGACTTGAAGAACTGCTCTGTAAAGTGGAGCAGACCATCCGTCTCGAAGTTGTCGAGAACGTCCTCAACCTCGGAGAGGATAGCAACTGTCTTTTCTGTTTCCGCCTCGATCGCTACATTTTCACGGTAACGCTTATCGATGTACATATCTCTGATCTGGCTTACGCCGTAAGCATTGACGCCCTGACCCGAAACGGAAAGGTTGTTTGTCTGGCTGCACCATCTCAGGCTTCTGTTGCCCGAAACGTACATAGCGTAGAGGTCCACGCGCTGTCTTGTGTAGCCTACGGTGTTTGTATTGGAAAGGTTGTTACCTGTAATATCAAGATTTTTCTGTGCCACCTGAAGCGTGCGCTTCTGTGTTTCAAATCCTAAAAACGTTGGACGCATATATTTTCCTCCTAAACCTCGCGGATGACGGTGGAGGACGAGCCTCTTGTCACCTTTGAAGCGTTTCTGTCGTATGTTTCGGGCTTGTTGAGGATGCCCGCACGCTTCACGAATTCCGCCTGATTTTCAAGCTTGCGCTTCACGATATCGTTCGTCTGCGCGTTCATTTCTTTTATGCTGTCTACAAGCTCTGTGAGCTGGGTGCCGAGAAGCTTAAGCTTGGATCTGTAATCCTCGGGAGCGGCTTCGATAAGATCGTTGAGCTTGCTGCCCTCTATCCCCAGAGCCCTGAACAGCTCCAGCCGTTTGTTTTCAAGGGACTGTATCTTCATGACGTAAGCCTGCTCATCATTCAGGGAAGCTGTCAGCCACTCCAGATCATCCTGGAGTATCTTGGTGTGCTTCTTCATCAGGAACAGGGAAAGCTCGCGGTAGAAATCACAGTCGATCTCAAGGCACTTTATGACAGCCTGTGCAGTCCTTTCATCCATATCCGATCACCCGAACAGGATGTATCCTGCGATCTCGCTTGCGGCAACGCCGTTTTCTGCAGTGTTTCTTGCGGCCGCGATGTCCTGTGCGGAAGCATCAGCCTTAATTTCTGCGGAAATGCCCATCTTGGCCGCCTGGAGAGCCTTTTCAAAGCCGAATTCCACTCTGTCTATATTCTTAACGGAAGCGGAGGCTTCTGTTTTCTTGACATTACTGCTGCGGTTGGAATTATATGTGTTGATAACGCCGCCAATTCTTTTAATTTCCATATATTTGCCTCCTTATGAAAATTTTCAGACAGTACGCCCATAAATGCATACTATCGCCTATATATGTTATCGGCAAAAAGCCCCGAAACTTTAGCATTTCGGGGCGATTTATTCAATAATTTACAAATAATTTTATGCTACGGTGGCAGTAGCGTCCACGGAGTTGACATTCAGGAAAAAAGAACTTTTATTACCCACATAATTGCCATCAGCGTTAGCGTCACCGCTGCAGGTGCCGACGATCATTCCGTCCATAATGCTGTAATCGGTGAAAACCAAGCTGGAGGTCACAGCTATCTGCTGGCGGCAGTAGTGAGCACTCAGCACCTTGATATTACCATAATTGAACACGGAAGTAGTTGCGCCTGAGCCATAGGACTTTGTATCATAGATATCATAGTGTACTATAGCGTAATAATAACCTGTGTTTGCCTCGTTGATAACTTCGTTGAGATCCTCCTGCAGGATTCTTTCGAGCTCTGTGTTGGAGCTGGTGTCAGCACTTTCGAGCACGTCGCGAAGCGTAGAACCTACCTTGACATACTGCAGACCATTTTCATAATACGCCTCAATGAAGATGTAAGAAGCCTTGAGATAGTTACCAAGACGCTTGTTATCGTACGCCATATAGGTCTGCTCGGTCGCCTCTGACATCTTGGGGCTTACATGGTGCTCTGTCAGCTGGTAACGGGTGAAGTTATACTGCAGCGACGCAAAAAAGTCAGCGGCATAAACGTTAGAAGACTTCAGCTCGGTATCGTTTGTGGAGAATATAGGCAGCACCATAGCTGTAAGTACACCGATAATAGCGATAACTATGATAAGCTCTGCCATTGTGAAACCCTTTTTCCTTTTCATGCTCTGTAAATACTTTATCACGAAAACGCCTCCTTGAAAAACTCTGCAATTGGCTTGCGTTTACCGTGGCGTCGCCATGGCAAATGCAAAACAACTGTAAATAACACTAAATCCTCGACGGCTTGCGCCGCCGAGGAAAGTAGTTATTCCGTGAAAATTCGGATTAGCCGAGCTTTGTAACCAGCTGGGGAGCTGTACCGAGGATAGCACCTGTAGAAGATGTTACACCGTCAGTCTCAGACCAAGCGTAAGGTGTAGCAGCTGTGCCCATGAGCTGAGTATAGTTGGGAGCATCGCCGGGCATTGTAGCACCGTCAGCATAGTAAACAACGCCAACGCACTTGCCTTCGTTGATGTAAGCGATGATGGAAACGTTCTTGAATGTGAAGTCGGACTCGATCAGTTCCTCGAGGTAACCGAATACGCTGGTAACAGTAGCACCGGAAGGACCGGAGAGGGACTGTGCAGCAGTGGACCAGATAGCAGTAATACCAGCAGATGTGGAGATGGAGCTTACGCCGGAAGTATCTGTGATTGCGATTGTCCATGTATCCTGAGCTGCGCCGGAAGTACCAGCGTTCTTGGACATGGAGTAACCCTTAGTGTCCATATCAGTGATCCAGTTGTTGATGGTGTTCTTGATAGAGGACGCTGTGGAGTTTGCGGATGTTACACGGGAAGATGTAACATAACCCAGCATTGTGGGAACGAGGATAGCTGCGAGTACGCCGATGATAGCGATTACTACGATCAGCTCAACGAGGGTAAAACCCTTCTTAGCTCTGAGAGCCTGAAGCTTCTTTATCATTGTAAAGACCTCCTAAGAAAAAATTTTTTATGTATAATCCCGGCGGGACTATATCCGATAATAAATCGACAGATGATTATCTGTTGGTTACATTATAGCCGATAGTTGATTTTTTTGCAAGTGTTTTTTAAAAAAATCTCATAATAAAATGGATTTTCGTGTAAAAAAGATGATACGCATCGGATTTTTTGTTTAATTTAACCAACTTTTCATCATCAGACAACTTCCGCCATGAATACATATTGTTGTATGTCATGCGGATATGCCAAGGTGTAAAGCCTTATGTTGATCCGATCAAACACCCATATCCAGATATCTCTTGTACTCGTTGGGATCCTGACATCTTCCGAGGGCTGTGTCGTTTGTGATCTTACCCATGCGGACAAGTCTTGCAAGATCCTGGTCGAGTGTGAACATTCCGTTCTTCTTACCTGTTGCGATAGCGGTGGGGATCTGGAATATCTTACCCTCACGGATCATGGAGCGGATAGCGTCGGTCGCAGCGAGGATCTCAAGCGCAGCACATCTGCCCTTGCCGTCCGCAGTAGGAACGAGGGTCTGGGAGATGATACCTACGATAGAGTTTGCAAGCTGGGATCTGATCTGTCCCTGAGAGTGGGGAGGATATACGTCGATGATACGGTCGATAGTTTCAGCCGCACCTGTTGTATGCAGTGTGGAGAACACCAGGTGACCCGTTTCTGCAGCGGTTACAGCAGCGTTGATGGTCTCAAAGTCACGCATCTCACCTACGAGGATAACATCGGGGTCCTCACGGAGTGCAGCACGCAGGGAGCCTGCAAAGCTGTCAACGTCCTGTCCGATCTCACGCTGGTTTACCATGGACTGCTTATGTGTGTGCAGATACTCGATAGGGTCCTCAACAGTGATGATGTGGCAGTTCTTCTGGCGGTTGATATGGTCGATCATAGCCGCAAGAGTTGTAGACTTACCTGAACCTGTAGGTCCTGTTACAAGCACCAGACCACGGGGAGCCAGCGAGAACTCACCAAGAGTAGCGGGCAGGCTGAGGTCTGTAAGGGTAGGGATGTCGTTTCTCAGCAGACGGAGTGCAACAGCATGGTAGCCGCGCTGTCTGTATACGTTAACTCTGTGACGGAAGCCCGAAGTGGAAACGTAAGAGAAGTCAGTATCAAGGCCCTTGGAGATCTGGGACTTGTGCTTGATAGATGTTATCTGGTTGATGATATTAACGATGATCGGCTCTGTGCAATCGGGGTAGCCGCTCAGCTTACGGATAGAACCGTGAAGACGGACTATAGGGGGCAGACCTGCTGTAAAATGCAAGTCCGAGCAGCCAAGCTCTCTTGCCTCGTCCAGAATACGGTTGATGTCCATGATGTTGTTATTACCTTCCACTCTTTAACTCTCCTTTAGATATAGAATATGAACTTAAGCGTTTAAAAATGCGATATCCTGAAAAGACAAACGGAAAGCACGAAACAGATGCGTGCTTTACGGCAGCCTTTTATTATACTGTATAGGTTGCCTTTACCAGCTCATCCATAGTGGTTCTGCCTGCAAGCACCATTTCGGTAACGTTGTCACGAAGCAGACGTGTACCGTTCTTCTTTGCCTGTTCGCCGATCTCCTCTGCGGTTGCGCCTGCAGAGATAAGCTCCTTGATATCGTTGGATGTAACGATGATCTCGTGAATAGCGGTACGACCCGAATGGCCCGTGTTACGGCAGGCCTTGCATCCGCCCTTCTTGGGACGATAGATGTCAACGGGCTGTGTCTTGTTTACAAGACGGAGATCTGCTTCATCTGTAAGAGTGTACTTTTCCTTACACTCGTTGCACAGCAGCTTTACAAGTCGCTGAGCGATGATACCTACAACAGAGGATGCAACCATGTAAGGCGCAACGCCCATGTCCACAAGGCGGACGATGGTGGAAGCAGCATCGTTTGTATGCAGTGTAGAAAGAACAAAGTGTCCCGTGATAGCTGCACGGATAGCGATATCGGCGGTCTCACCGTCACGGATCTCACCGACCATTATGATATCAGGGTCCTGACGCAGGATAGAACGCAGAGCCGCAGCAAAGGTCATACCTGCCTTATCATTGATCTGACACTGGTTAACGCCATCGATACGCTTCTCGACAGGGTCCTCAACAGTTACGATATTAACGTTAGGCTGAGAAAGCTCACCGAGAGTAGCATACAGGGTTGTAGACTTACCTGAACCCGTAGGTCCTGTTACCAGCATAACGCCGTTGGGGCAACGTATGATCTGCTTATACATCTCGTAGTTGTAGTCGGTCATACCGAGGTCAGTGATCTTTCTTGTCTTTTCATCGGCAGAGGAAAGCAGACGGATAACGCACTTCTCGCCCCATACGCAGGGGATAGTGGATACACGGAAGTCCTGCTGGATGCCGTCGATGATCATACTGTAACGGCCGTCAAGCGGGATTCTCTTCTCGGCAATATTCATACCGCCGAGGATCTTGATACGTGTGATGATAGAGTTATGGAATGCGATCGGAACCTTCATATCCTGCTCTACCAGCTCACCGTCCATTCTGAAACGGATCCTTGTTCTGGTCTTGAACGCCTCGATATGGATATCCGTCGCCTTCAGACGGAAAGCGGTTTCCGCCATCATGTTAACAAGCTTTACGATAGGCGCATTATCGATACGCTCACCGGACTCGGCAGCCTCTGCGCTTACCTGCTCCTGCTGCTCGCTGTTCAGCTCATTTACGGCGTTATCCACCGACTGCTGCGAGTAGTACTTGCCGATAGCCTCGTTGATAGCTGTCTTTGTGGAGATCTGCGGAATGATCTCCATGCCTGTCTGAACCTTAAGTTCCTCAAATATGTAGAAGTTGATTGGGTCATTGGTAGCTACCATCAGACGATTGTTGTTGATAGCATACGCAAGCACCAGCTTTTCCTTGGCCTTTTCCTCAGGGATCTTCATAACCGCCTCGCGGTTGATCTGGGTTGTTGAAAGATCCACATAAGGAACCTTAAGTCTTATAGACAGTGCCTGCGCAAGCTGCGTCTCAGAAACGAGACCCATCTCAAGCATGACGTCGCCGAGCATTTTACCCTCGGAGCTGCGCTGCTTTTCAAGCGCCTCCTCGAGCTGTTCATTGTTGATAAATCCGTTTTCAACAAGGATCTTTCCTATAGGTAGGTTTTTGATTGGTGGAGCCATCTGGAACTACTTCCTTTCGGGTATTTTCGGGCACTGCCCCGAATTGTGCCGGCAGGCGCCGACGAGATGATATTTAAGAAGAAGCCTTTCCGCCTCTTCGGATTTACTTGCAAAAATCTGCTATATGTGATAGAATAGTACTATCTTAATTAGGAAAGGGGTCATTTTTATGACGTTACCTGAAATAGTGTTCTGTATACTGGTGTTCGTGTTTGGTTCCATAATCGGAAGCTTTCTGAACGTAGTGATCCTGCGCACACCGTTGAAGCAGTCCATCATTACCGAGCCTTCGCACTGCTTCAGTTGCGGAAATCGTCTGAAGTGGTTCGATATGTTCCCGATATTCAGTTGGCTGATACTCAGGGGCAGATGCCGCTTCTGCAAGGCGAAGATATCTCCGCGCTATATGATAGTGGAAACTATCACCGCAGTGCTGTACGCTCTTGCATATCTCTGCTTCGGACGAGGCGGACAGTGGTGGGAATTCGGGGTTGCGCTGGTCTTATTCCCTGTGCTTGTTGTGCTGAGCTGCATTGACATCGACCATTTCCAGATACCCTACTGGTGCAGTGCTGTTGTGGCGGTGCTTGGTATAGCAGCTTTCTTCATCCCGTTCACTTCCGGCCATCACATCGAGTGGCATGAACGCCTTATCGCTCTGGGAGTTGTGGGCGTCATGTTCGTAATACTGGTCCTCATCGGCGGAATGGGCGGTGGCGATCTTCAGCTTATGGCGGGTGCCTCGCTGCTGCTTGGCTACAAGGTGTTCCCGGGACTGCTGATAGGAATCGTATTAGGTGCCATCTACGGAAGTATTAAGAAAATCCGCGACCGAAAGATCGAAAAGAGTGTTTCGGAACAGCTCAAGACGATCGCGATGGATTGGTATCAGGAGCAGCTCGACCGTGACGTGGGATATGTAAAGACAGGCCACGACGATATAATCGTGGGCAGCATAAGCGATGGAAAAACCGATATTGAATGGGAATTCCTCGATGAGGCTGTCTGGATAGGCCTCCCCGACAAAACAGCACTCACAAAAACGATCCGCGAAAACGTGACCGATGAGCGCGAGGGTGGCTTCAAGATCTACATAAAGGATGACCTTGTAGAGAAAGTCAAGTATTCCCGTCACATGGTATTCGGCCCGTTCCTTTCAGTAGGAATCAGCACTGCATGGCTTGTAGGCGAATTCATACTTAACTGGTACATGGGACTTATGAGCTTTTAACTCACTCTGATCTGTCAGCTTTTTGTGCAGACAGATCACAATAAATTAAAAAATATATTCGGGGCGGGCTGACCGCCCCGAAATTTATTTTTATCAAGTAGCTGTGGTATTGGAGATTACTATACCGGGCTTTCTTACAACATAGAAGATAAAGGTATCTTTACCTGTTCCTACATTTGTTGTATCAAACACCTTATAGGCACCCGAGGGATTGTAGCTCAGGCCCTTGGTGTTGATGGTCTCAATATAGCTTACACCCTCAAACGCTCTGGACATAGGGTTCAAATCCTCGTCACCGTACACCTCGATACCTATCTCAATACCGGGGGTCATCTCGGTCTTGACCGATACAGGGACTGGAGGGCTGACACTGTTGTCCATGTACTTCTGTCCTGCCGCATCCTCAAGGTATTTGGTGGTATCATTGAGATCCCATACCTTGTAATCCGCACCCTCGATCAGCTTGTTGTTTGTATCAAACCAGGATTTGATAGGCTGAAATGTCAGCGAAGGATACATATCCTCATAGAAACCCGGATCAAACACGGGAGAAGAAGCACTTATTGTCAGTGTGTTAAGGTTGATGTTGTCGTTATACAGCATATACTTGCTGAGTTTGCCATCACCGTTGCTGTCACCGCCACTGTTGCGGATGTTTCCGTCTTCGGCATACTTCACACGGATGCAACGCAGGTCGTAATTCACGGCGAAAGACGAGTCCGGATCCGAGAACAACGGAAGTATAGTATCCTTCATATCCGTGTTGACCCTGATCGCACCGGATGACGAATTAAAATCTGTTGCCTCTGCATTGGTGAACACTTTTATATAAGTAGCATTACAAAGGCTTCTGGACAGATAGTACTCTATCGTTGTAGCGGCACGGTCTGCCTTTTTGTTCATCTCGCTCACCTGCGTCATAGAGAACACAGGAGTCATAAACAACAGGATGCCGATAACAAGAATGCCTAACAGCGCCGTCGAGATGATCACCTCTGCGAGCGTAAAGCCCGCAGAGTTTCTTTTTCCTAATAAGCGGCTGAATCTTATCTTCATATCAGCTCTCCTTGACCTTGGTGTAATTGAATGCACCAAAAATGTTTGGGCTGTTGGATTTGTATGTGGTATTGGTGAACAGCTTTGCATCTCCGTCGCTTGTATCGGGAGTTGCAACACCGTTGCTGCCAAAGGAACCTACAGTAAGCTTCGGATCCTTACCGGTGAAAACCACCCAGAACTTAGTCTTGTCTGCTTCGTTGAACTCATAACCGCCGCTGCTTGAAATCGGAGCGGAAACGGTGATGATATGGTTACCTGACTTGGATACAACATACTTGTTGTCACCTGAACTGGAAGGTGCATACTGATTGTATCTTACCTCTGTACCGGAGTTTACATAGCCATAATCGCTTATATGCGCCAGGTTATGGAAAGTATAGGTATAGGTGTTGCCGTCAGATTCGGTAATGCTCTTGGTGTATGTATCGTCTGTGGAGTAGAAGCGCATCTTGTACTGCAGGAAGGGAACTTCCTCTTTAGGTACTGTACCACTGTTTTCAGTGGACTTACCCTGCGCTTTTACTGTGATGTAGTACTTGAACTCGTGGGTACAGGTCGCAGCACCCGCAGCTGTACAAGCAGCACATTTATGTGAGGAAACCGGGTCTACAGCCTCAACGATAATATATGCAAGGTTTTTGTTGCCTGTCAGACGCGTATCCACCTGAGTGGTCTGGTTCTGACCGAGTGCCGAGCCGTTGCCGCCGCCAAGACCGCCACCGCCATTATTGGGGTTGCCGGGATTCTCGTAATCAGTGTTGCCGATAAAGTAGTTGATACCGGCAGCCTCGTTGGTTTCCATGCCACGTATCGCATAGTTCATATATACTTCGCAGCTCTCGCTGTTGAAGTCAAGTACGAACTTGCCGTCTGCTTCACCTGTCACATACTTGTCGGAATCGCCTACATAATATGCTGTAAGGTACTTTGACTGCTCCTCCGTACGCATTGCAAGATCATCATTGGATGTGCGGGCTTTTACAGTAAGCTGCACCATTGAGAGGATCATACCTGCCATTATAGCAAAGACAGCAAACGCAACGACGATCTCAACCAGTGTAAAACCGCTTTTATTCGAAAATATTCGTTTCATGGTTCACTCTCCTTTGCTTAGTGTCCTGCAATGGTTACCTTCCAGTCCTTGTTGTCATTGGAAGCCAATGCAATAGAGTTCTTATCCATCATCTCGGAAGGAAGATATGTGGGATAACACATTACCAGCGCGTGATAGTCACTGATGATGTAGTCCGATACGATCAGACCGCCACAGAATCTTACTGCTCCGCCTGATGTTGCACCGCCGAACGCCTTGAAGGTCATGTAGGGTGCATAAATAAATCCGAAGAACTTGTTCTGCATGATGATATTGCCGTTCACGTGGGTGGAAAGACGGATATCCGCATTCTCGTCGCAGGAAACGAGGAAGATGTTGGAGTTAGGGTAGAAGAAGGCCGATCCACCGATAACATCGTATTCTGTGGTTCCTGCCATATTTGATACCTTGTTAGCGACTGCGCTGCGCTCGATCCTGTTGAGGCACATGCCCACAGGCTTGGCTAGAGCACCTTCGCCCTTCATTTCAGGAGGATTGTATGCCTTACAATCTTCCTTCGCGCAGTATTCAAAAGTAACTTCATGGGCTGCACAGTGATACTTTGTCATTGTTGTGCCGCATTCCGTGCACTTGTTGAGCTGCTTGGCATCTGTCACTTTCTGATAGCTGCATACAGTACAGTTTTTGTCACAATCTGTGTGGATATAGCCGCGGACTTCGTTGTAATCGTCTGTACGGATAGGACCGGAATCATACATCATATTATCAACATAGATGTTCAGACCCTTGCCCTTGCCGGTTGCCGATTCGTCGCTGACCTTAGCTCTGCCGTTTGCCGCGAAGTTGCCGAGCTCTCCTGCGCCGTTGTAATTTCTGTAGATATCGCCGCCGAGTATTGCGAACCATGTTTCGTGCATGGTGGGCGAGAAGTTAAGATCCTGATATGTCATACCATTGGGGATCCTGATTACAAGGCTGCCCTTGCCTCTTGTATAGACGCCTATGTTCTGAACGCCGTTCTTCGGCAGCCAGATAAAGGTGTCGTTTACGCCATCGTTATCCGTATCACGGTTGGGGATAAGGTTAACGATATACTGGTTTTCGGGATCACTGCCTGTATCGAATACGATAGCAGTATTTACATAACCCCCACCGTCATTGTTACCGCCTGTGCTGTAGAACTCAACATCCTTGATGGTCACAGCGGAATACTTCAGTGTAGAGCCATCGGGGAAATAGCCGCCGCAGGTCTTGCCCTGCCAGTCAAAGTAATAAGTGGAAATCTGACCGGGAAGATCAGTGATAACATCATCGTCAGGAGTTGCCATGCCCGCATCACCGGTAGTGAAGCGTATAGTAACGGGGTTGCCGATATACTCACCTGTAACACTGTCCTTCTTGGGGAACATAAGATGCTCTTCCTTGTCGCCGTCGCCGTCAGCGTCGGTGGTGTCCTTGTCATACTTAACGCCAAGGTCAAGCTTGTCGGGATCGATGTCCCACTTGTAATATGTGCCTGTTTCGGTGAGCTTACCAAGCTTGTCAAGGAATTCCTCCTTGGTCATGCCGACATTTTTAAGCTCTGTACCTGCCTGGCTTACGAATGTGACCTTAGAGGCGTCATACGCAACACCATACATGGTACCGTTGATGATATCGCCATAATTGCCGTTTTCATCAGGATAGAAATAAATATGCTTAACTGTGGCAAGACTCTTCTGCCAGTCAGCTATATCATCGGTGAAGATAAGGTCACCGCCGACATAGATATTTCCGATGTCAACAAGCTGCTGAGATACTCTCAGGTCGCCCTGCACGTAAATATCGCAGTGGGTAGCAATATTGCCATCAAAGATGCAATCGCCGCCAACCATAAGCTCGCCATATTCGGTGTTATTGTTGTTATTGGAATAATCACCATCAAGGTCCATGGAATAAGCGTTGCCCGGCTTGATGTTGAGATCGCCTCTGATCGCCAATGTAATGGGATCGTCGCTGTACTCAAACTTCGGAGCAAGGTTTACGGTAAGGGAACCACCCGTGTAGATGTTGCCCATGAATACGTTACCGCCATTATAGGAACCTATAACAGTGTTCTCTGTATCACAGAAAAGATCTGTCGCATAGAAGCCGTTGTCAAGATAGGTATCATTGGGTACATATCCTGTAGAAGTAAAGATATTGGAGCCCTGCTTGTTATCGCCTGCGGGGACCTCAATATAAAGGAACGTATGGGATGTGTCGATGACACCGTCAACAGATGTTGTGACAGCGATGTCATACACCTGCTTGTTATCCTCGTCCTGAAGACGTGTAATACTTACTGTGTAAGCGCCAAGCTCTTCATCGCCAAGACTTGCACCTGCACCTGTAGCACCAAAAGCCGCAAAACCATTTGCGCCGGTGGTAATAGTATCGCCCTCCGCCATTTGCTGAATGACAGACTCAAAGTCATTCTTCGCACTAGTATCCTTTATCCAGGAGTGGTTGTTAAGACCCGCTGCGATCGCATCCGCAATAGAAGAACCGGAGCGATACGCCTGCGCCTGGTTGAACACCTTAAGCTGCACCTCACGAGAGGATACCACGGAGAAGTACATCGCCATAACGAGGACCATCAACGCTGTCATCAGGCTTAATACCATGAACAACGCGGAGCCGCGGTTGCTCAGGTATTTTCTGAGTGCGTGTTTCATTTCAATACTACCTCCTACACACTGAAAGGGAGACAAGCGGCGCAGGCTTTGCTTGCGCCGTGCCTTGTTTTATCTGTTTTCGATTACTGCTCCTGAGCCTCAAGCTGCTCTGTGGGATCCTGCATACGCTCAACGCTGTAGAATGTGAGGTGAACAGGCATTGTGTAGATATAATCAACAAGTGCCAGAGTCTCTTCGCCCTCTTCGTTGTTGTTATCGGGATTCTGGGTAGTTCCTGCATCAGCGGGACGCTTGAGACCGTGATTAGCATACAGCTCATTAAGAGCGGTATCCTCAGCTTCAAGCTCGATAGCATCTATAATCTCGGTATAAGCTTCTTCGACCTCGGGGTACTCAAACGAAGCCGCATCCATCATGATAGCCTTTCTTGTGGATGTTCCGTTCTCTTCCTTGAAGTAAGCATTGACTTCATCACAGAACTTGATCAGATCTTCCATGCTGAGAGCCTTTACGTCAAAGTCTACTGCGATAGAACCAACGGTCTGAGAGGTTCCGAGAGTATCACGGAGAATAGTCTGACGGCTGGCTGCTGCAAGCTCTTCCTCTGTGGGCTGCAGACCGGATGTAACGTATTCCTTAAGGGGATATGTAACTTCCTGCTCTGCGAAATAAGTGGGTGCGAGTGTATATGTAGTTGCATTGGAAACGGTAACGCTTTCAACAAATACATTTACATCAAGCTGATCGAGGAAAGCGCGGAATTCCGCATCCACCTCATAGGGGGTCATTTCTTCAAAGAACATATTTGCAAGGTTCTCGCCGCTCTTGTAAGCATCCATAACCTGTGTCTTCAGGTCATCCTTGAGTGCGCGCTTTTCTTCGGCAGCCACAAGCTCTGCCTTCTTCGCGTCAAGCTGTGCATTGGAAGCGTTGATAGCATTTACCTTGGGAACAATGAACAGCCAGATGCCTAAACCTAAAATAAGTATAACGGCGATAACGAGAACGCCTATTCTTTCCTGTTTGCTGAGCTTCATTATTCAGCCACCTCCTGATCTTTATTGGGCTCAAGATCGATAGTTGCGTTTTCTTCATCGCTACCAACCTGAAGATTCATGTTCATATCGAAAGAGAAGATGGTATCATAAACCTTATCACCCTCTGTGGACAGATAAGCATATGCGATGTTCTCGCTTGCATTGATCTTTTCAAAACCTGTATAGCTTACGTTGCAGAAGTAGGGATCGCCATACTTGTTGACAACCTCTTCGGTGAGGTACTTTGCATACGCAGAGGGAACACCGGAGGGATCACCTATGGACTTGCCCATAAACGATACTGTCACATTGTACGACGAAATGGAGATGGACGAGATCTGCAGCTCCTGATCGTCGGTCAGGATCTTATCAAGAGGCTCCTTGATCTTGTCTATTACATAGCTCTGTACCTTGGGCTGATAATCGAACAGCAGTGTAGTCTGTCCGATACTGGAGTTATAGCTCTCAAAGCCGGACAGCATCGCCTGTCTTGAGGAAACGATGCTCAGATCCTTCTGAAGGGTAGGATCGTCTATCTTCTGCTGAACACTTGCGATCTGGCTCTTTACATTATTATTAAGCATATCAAATACAAGGCCTGTGCCGAATACCAGCAGCAGCGCGCCTGCACAGGCACCGGCCAGACCGATAAGGTAGCCGTTCATGCCCTTGGATTCCTTTGCGGAGGTTGCCTCCAGCAGGTTGATGTGCTCCAGATCCTTGTTTCTGCGGTAGATAGCACCGATAGCATTAGCGTACTTTGTAAAGTCGATCTCTGCCATGGTGATGACCGTGCTTGGTGTAGCCAGTACATAAGTGGGCACGTTGAAGGAGGAGATAGCATTGGAAAGCTCGATGAAGTTCTGGATATCACCGTAGAACATGATCTCCTTCAGGGGCTTAGCACCCTTACGGGACTTGATGAACTGGATCATACGGAACAGGTTATCATACACTGCTCTTGTAACATAGTCGGGAGCATTGTCATAATCCGCAGGATCGATATTGAAATAACGGGAGAATACGATCTGGTTGTCCTCATACAGGTTCATGTTGAGGAAGTTCTTATCGATCTGGATAAGCAGCAGAGGCATTCTGTCTGCCATCTTGGGAGTGTTTACGATAAGACGTGTAACAGAGTTGTTGGAGATGTTTACCGCTCTCAGTGTAAGACCGATGTGGGAGAACAGTCTTACATAGCCGTCAACCAGACGCTGAGGACACGCAGCAGCAATAACCTTCAGCAGCTTGTTCTTCTCCTCGTCCTCCGCTTCGCCTGCGATGGTGTAGGAGATATTGTACTCGTTGTTTACGCCCATGTTGGACTGGATCATAGCCTCGATAGCAACAGTGTTCTTGAGGCTCTTGGGCTTGGGGATCAGCAGCTCCTTAAACACGATGGAGCTGGATGTGATGGACACGATAGCATCCTTTTCCTTGATCTCCTTGGTCTTGATGATGTCGTTCAGCTCGGCTGCCACCATGGGAACGTCGGTGATGTAACCGTTGGACACCATGCCCAGTGTAAGCTCACGCATATCAGCGTCCTGAACTCTTACTTTGTTACCGCTGTGAATACCTCTTACGAGTTTTATTTGTCTGTCGGTAATATCAATTGAAATCATTTTGTCACCTCTAAAAATTTATGTTGGATTGCACGACCGGACATACGGACGTGTGCGAGTGATTACATTTTTTACGACACATCTGTCATACCGCCGTAGAGCATGGGGAACAGAGCAGCCAGTACCAGACCGATTACAACACCCATGATAATGATCATCGCGGGCTCCATCAGACCAACCAGCTTGCCGATAGCGGAATCGGCTTCTTCGTCGTAATAGTCGGCAGCCTTGTTAAGGATGGTATCCAGCGTACCGGATTCCTCACCGACGAATATGATCGAGGTGAACATACCCTCGAATATCTCAGTTTTTTCGATCGCCTTGGACATGGACTCACCGAGCTTGATATTATCGATAGCCTCGGCGAAGCGTTTCTTAACGTATGTATTTCCGAGAACGGAAACCGACTTTTCAATACAGTCGACCAACTGAAGACCGGCGCCGTAAAGGTTAGCCATGTTTCTCGCAAAACGTCCGGTATAGATAGTGGACAGCAGCTTGCCGACCTTGGGGATCTTAAGCACTATCTCATCGAATTTCAGCTTTGCAGCAGGTATTCGCATAACGAACCAGAAGAATACCACGATTACCGCGATAACGATGATGTATACATACCAGTAATTTATCATCGAATCGGAGACCGCCATCATAGCAGCACTAAGGGGCGCCATATCCTCGGGATCCATCATAGAGCCGAACTGCGGCAGGATCATAGTGAACATCAGAACAACAACGGCAATAATAAGCACCAGAAGTACCATAGGATAGATCATAGCACTCTTGACCTTGTTCGATGTCTTGTTTGCGTTCGCGAAATGGTCGGATACACGGTTCAGGATCTGATCCAGCGTACCGGAAGCCTCACCGGCAGCAACCATGCTGACGAACATATCCGGGAAAACACCGGGCTTTGAATACAGAACATCGGAGAAAGATTTACCCTTCTGCACTTCCTCGTAAATATCGAGGAGCACTGCCTTCGCTTTTTTGTTTTCCTGCTGTTCCTGAAGTATGTGCAGTGCCCTTACAAGCGAAAGACCTGCGGACGTCATTGAAGCAAGCTGTCTGCTTATGAACGATACCTCTTTTGTCTTGAACTTATACTTTACATCCACCGCGTTGTTCGCACCATGGTCGCGGTACTTGGTGACGTATAAGTTTCTTGCTTTCAGCTTTTGCTGAAGCTCCTGATAATCCTCAGCCATTTCCGTACCCCTGACGATCTTACCGCTGGTGTCGGTGGCAACGTATGAGAATTTTTTCACCGGATAACCTCCCATTCCCCTGCAATTGAAAATTGCATAAATTTACAGCAGCTAAAGGGCGCAATTATCCCTTTGCCGTTTTTGAGTATATAAATTATATCACAATTCCGGCTTTATTTCAAGCGCAACCCAACCATAAAAACGCCGAAAATGTCAAATTAGGGTAATTTTCAGTGTAGAATTTATCAAGTTTCTTATGTGCAAATTAACTAAAACCGCATATTTCCGCGGAATTTTTACTCATCTGCCGCCGAGGCGCAGGCATAAAGCGCGGATGCGGTATCCTGCACAAGATCCGCAAGCTCGGTCTTTTTAGCCCACTTTTTCGGGAGTCCTCTGACACCGAGATAAGCGCCCATGATATTGCCGCATACAGAACCGGTGCTGTCGCTGTCGCCGCTGTGGTTAACGGAAAGCAGCAGCGCGTTTTCCGCGCTGCCGGAATGGCACAGAGCACAATATACAGCAATAGCCAGAGCCTCCTCTGCAACCCAGCCCTGTCCGAGACGTTTTACAGCCTCAAGCGGAGATATATCGGAAGCATCCAGTGACCGCGCATGATCCAGCGCACGGAAGGTCTCCATGCAGCCGTCATAGCTTTTCAGTATGTAAGCCGCAACATCCACAGCCTCCTCGATATCCGCACCACAGACAAGCTCCGCTATGATCGTACCAAGCGCACCCGCCGCAAGATAGCCCGTAGGATGTGTATGCGTGATAGCAGCAAACTCCGCAGCCATGCGGAACGCCCTCTCGCTGTCGCGGTGGAAATACAGCCCCGCAGGGGCAACTCTCATAACACCGCCGCAGCCCTTGCTGTTGTTTATCTTTGCGGTTATCCTGCCGTAATTGTGGTCCGCTGCCTGCCGCAGTGCCTCCAGACAGGTGTTGCCGGGAGCCCTTTGCTCAAACAGCTCCTCCGTCATCATCAGCCGCGACGGAAAGCTGTCTTTCCCCAGCACGTGGGAGTATTCTCTGCTGGCAAGCATCTTCTCCTGAGTGTACAGCCAGCGCTGATAGGAATAAAACACATAGGATGTATAGCTGGATATCTCGGTCTTTCCGCCAAGCCTGTCAGCCCAGATAATGCCCTCGGCTGTGAAAAGAGTCATCTGCGTATCATCCGAAATAAGGGCACAGCCCCTGTCCTTAACCACCTTCGGCGCAGTAATGCCATTCTTTCCGTATGCTGCACAGATCTCCTCGGCGTTCATAAACTCCACGGGATATCCAAGCGCATCACCGATGGCACCGCCAAGCATACATCCTGTAAATCTGTCTATAGTTTCCACTGTTTTTGCCATAAATAAAGCCTTCTCCTGTTGTATGATAAAGGATATCTCACGGATATCCGTAACAGACACACCTTGTTTATTGTAGCATAATGCCCCGCAGATTGCAAGACTTTAAAAATATATTTATTTATTAATAAGTATATCCCTCAGGCGGGTTATATGCAATTTGTACAGAAAAATGCAGAAAAAACAGAACTAAATGTCCCTAAAAATGCTTGACAAGCTGTTTTTATTCTGTTATAATATCATAGTTAAGGCTTATAACGGCTTTAACTCCTTTCTCGCACACAGGGTGCGGGATATAATCCAGAAGGAGGTGCTTTATAAATGGCAAAGATCACAGAAAAGTATGAGGCTATCATCGTTTTCTCCCTCAAGAAGGACGAGGAGCAGATCAAGGCTCTGACAGCTAAGTTTGCTGACCTTATCAAGGAGAACGGTACACTCGGCGAGATCGACGAGTGGGGCAAGAAGAAGCTCGCATACGAGATCAACTACGAGTCTGAAGGCTACTATGTACTCTACAACTTCGAGTCCAAGCCCGATTTCCCCGCAGAGCTGGAGCGTGTTATCAACATCACAGACGGCGTACTGCGTTCCATCGTAGTTCTCGCACAGGGCAAGTAATCAAACGCAGGAAGATCGCTTAAAATCTGCTGACACGGAGGTGCTTTCATGTTTAACAAGGTTATCATGATGGGACGTTTGGTAAACGATCCCGAGCTCAAGACGACACCCACAGGCGTAAACGTTGCAACATTCCGCATTGCGGTAGACAGACGTTTCCAGTCAAAGGGCGAAGAACGTAAATCCGATTTCTTCAATGTAGTTGCATGGCGTCAGCAGGCTGATTTCGTCAACCGCTACTTCAACAAGGGTCGTCTGATCCTGGTGGAGGGCGAGATGACTACGAGAAACTATACCGACAAGAACGGCAACAACGCCACATGGTATGAGATCGTAGCCGACAGGATCAGCTTCACAGGCGAAAAGTCGCAGGGAGGCTCCTACAGCGAGTCCTACGGCGGCGCACCTGCTCCTCTCGATCCCCCTCCGCAGTATTCTGCTGCACCCGCTGCACCTGCAGCACCCGTAAGCAGCTTTTCCGCAGCGGAGTCGGACGACGACTACCCGTTCTAATGAACAAAATTACCGTTTTACCTATACTAATAAGGAGGTTACAGTACCATGGCTGAAAAGTTTGAGAGAGCTGCTCATCCCGTTAAGCGTCCCAGAAAAAAGGTTTGCCAGTTCTGCGCTGAAAAGTCCGAGTTCATCGACTACAAGGATGTAGCAAAGCTGAGAAAGTGCATGACAGAGCGCGCTAAGATTCTTCCCAGAAGAGTTACAGGCTGCTGCGCATACCACCAGAGAGAACTCACAACAGCTATCAAGAGAGCAAGACAGATCGCTCTTATCCCTTATACTGCTGAGTAATTATCTGAAACAGATGACCCCGCCAACAGGCGGGGTTTTGTTTTTGCAGGATATCTTATTCCGGAAAATGCTTGACAAAAGCACTGAAATGTGATATAATCCAAACAGTTGAACAATCATTCAACCGAAGGGAGAATATCACTATGGATTTCTGGGATAAGATCGCAAGCTTTTACGATATAACACAGGCAATAAACGGTAAGGTATATAGCGAAATGCTGAGATATGTTGAGGAACTGATCCCCGACGGGGCAACAGTCCTTGACACCGCTGCAGGTACGGGACAGCTTTCCTTTGCTGCGGCAAAGAAAGCAGACAAAGTGGTGTGCACCGACCTTTCAGCGAATATGCTGGATAATGCCCGTAAAAAAGCACAGAAGCTGGGAGTTTGCAACATCCGTTTCGAGGCAAGGAACATCTTCGACCTTGCAGACGAGGACGAGACCTACGATGTGGTAATGGCAGGTAACGTGCTGCACCTGCTTGAAGCTCCCGAAAAAGCCGTAAGAGAACTCTGGAGAGTGACCAAAAAAGGTGGACTTCTTATCCTGCCCACCTATGTAAATGCAAGTAAGCCTACGCTTGTAAAACTATACAGGAAATTAGGTTTTGAGCCTGCAAGGGACTACACCCCGACCGACTTCAGAAAAATGCTTGAAAGCTATGAACTCGGCAGCGTAAAGGCAAGGCTTATCCGCGGCAGAGTGCCGTGCTGCTTTGCGGTGATGAAAAAGCCCTACTGAAACACTATCGCCCCGACATATCGGGGCGACTTTTTTATGTTCTGATGGATTTAATCCTGCATATCCTCAAGAGCGTCATTCAGCTCTTCCAGTGCGTCGTTCAGTTCATCGATCGCATCGGAGATAGAATCCTCAGCACTCTCCATGCTGTCCCGGATGAGCTCCTCTATCTCTTCGGCAGTAAGGTTAGGATTACACGCCAACGAGCATTTTAACGACTCCCTCAGCCCGTCGAAATCAAAGTTTCTCAGACTCTCAAGCGAGGCATTGATGCCCACTATCGACTGTCCGATAGCATCCGCTCCCGAGGTATCGCCCTGTGCTCCCATATTGTTGAAAGGAAAACCCTGCGGCACCTCAAAAGGGAAGCCTGTGGGCGACACGAAACCATTAGGTGCACTGTTCGCTTCAGGTGTGCTGTTTCCGCTGCCGTGGGCAGCCGCCAGCTTTGCCGTACTGTACCATGTGTTGTTAGGCCAGCCGTCATTGAACACGATATTGTGTCGCTGCGGACGATACTGCTCATACGGGTCCGCCGTATCGGGAAGCTCCGCATACTCTGATACATCCCTTGCGTTAAGCACTGTCATATAAGCTCTCTGCGCTACGAACTTGAACTGAGTGTACTCGTTATCGCCTGTGCGGAACGGTATTTCGTAAAGCTCCCAGCCGTTGCACTTTTTAAGCGGCTTTATAAAGTTTCGATTGAGGTTATAGGTGTAGCGGTTCTCATAATCGTTATTGAACACGATCTCAAAACGACATATCTCGTTATTGTTGTCGTTTTCACCGCCGTTAAGCCAGAATGTAAAGGTGTTGAGCGTGTTTTTCGGCAGGATCATGACTCTGGAGATTATCTCAGTCCAGTTCCAGCCCCAGTCGCCGATCATAAACGCCTCGTTGATCACGCCGTCAGGCCCCTGCATAAATGAACGGTTGCCGACATTGTTTTTACATTCCTTGTTGAGTATCCACTCTCTCGCGTCGAAATACAGCTTGTTTACAGGCTCGGCCTGTGCAGGAATATTGTTTGTGTTATTGTTATCCATCATGGTGGTTTCCTCCGTATTTTTTGATACGTCGGGCACGATCAGACGAATATCACAGTCGTTCACAAATTGCGCCCGACCTTTTTTGACAAGCCCCCTCGCCCTTTTCGGGTAAGTGGTGCCTATCTCCTCTCCGTCCGCCGAATATATGCGGACTGTCTGTTTCGCCTGTGCATCGTTTTTTGTCATGGGTGTCCTCCCCTCGGTGCGAAACTGTTTTATGTATGCCGTTTTTTGTTATGGGTGCCGTCCCCGGTAATCATTGTAGCACAAAAGATCATGCTTGTCAATTATCTTTTATTGTTACGGATATTCTGCCGTTTCTACCTCTTGCGATTCGATCTGTTATACTTTGCGATCTCCTTGAACTTGCGCTGCTTTACGGCAAGGTAGCTGTCGCTGTCCTCAGCATAAGCAAGCTCCGATCTCAGCTTATTATAAGAAATAAGACGTTCCTCGGAAAGCTCGCCGCTTTCGATCGCCGCACACACTGCACAGCCCTTTTCGCCTGCATGAGTGCAGTCAGTAAATCTGCACTGCTCCGCAAGCTCCTCTATGTCGGAAAAAGCGCGGTCAACGCCCTCAGCGGAATCCCACATAGCAAGCTCACGCATACCGGGAGTATCGATAACCATGCCACCCTCGGGAAGAAGCAGCAATTCTCTGTGCGTTGTGGTATGTCGGCCTTTGTCATCATTACGAATGCCGTTTGTTTCAAGCAGCTCCTCGCCCATCAGACGGTTGATCAGAGTAGATTTTCCCACGCCCGACGAGCCTATAAAAGCAACCGTTTTCCCCTCACTTATATATGGCAGAAGTTTTTCATATCCATCCTTATCCATGGCAGTTGTAACAAGGATATCTACTCCGATAGCAATAGCTTCGATCTCTCGCACTCTGCTCTGAACATCCTCGCACAGGTCTGATTTTGTCAGCACTATCACAGGGCTTGCACCGCTGTCCCATGCAACTGAGAGATAACGCTCCATTCTACGCAGATTATAATCCTTGTTAAGCGCCATGCACAAAAACAGCGTGTCGACATTTGCCGCTACCACCTGTTCCTGCCTGTCCGTGCCTGCCGCCTTTCGTGTAAAGCAGCTTTTTCGGTCAAGGATATGATGTATCACTGCATTTCCACCGTTTTCATTGGTGTCTAGCATAACGAAATCGCCCACAGCAGGGAAGTCGGATACCGTTTTTGCATTGTAACGGAATTTACCCGAAACCTCTGCAAGCTTCTCGCCGTTTTCGGAAACTATCTTATATAAACCTCTTTCCTGAGAAACGACTCTTCCGACAGCCAGTCCCTCGTACATTGTCGAAAGAGCATTGAAGCGGTCATTAAGGCCGTATTTTTTCATGTTATTTAACTCCTCTCAATCGTCGTCTGTTCCCCCATAAGCGACCCTGATTATATCATCGATATTCGCCTCTTCAAGCCGAATATCCTTTATCTTCGCCTGCTTGCCTATGTCCTCGATAAGCTTCGCGGCGGTGACGTCGCTCTTCATAAAGCGGTAGACCGTCCTTGCACCCTCGGTCTTGATGATCTCAGCCTTTGGGTGCGTGATGTTCTGCTCGGAGTAAAAATCAATAACAAGCTGACGGTAAGGCGCGATGCGGTCGGCTATCTCGTCAAGCGAGCCGTCCTCTATTACAACGCCCTTGTTGATTATGATTATCCTCTTGCAAAGCTCCTGAATATCTCCGAGATCGTGCGTGGTGAGGATAATTGTAGTTTTGCGGGTCTCGTTTATCTGTCGGATGAACTTTCGTATAGCGTGCTTTGCGTCCACGTCAAGGCCGATGGTCGGCTCGTCAAGGAACAGGATATCGGGGGAATGGAGCATCGCCGCCG
Source organism: Oscillospiraceae bacterium (assembly GCA_045540255.1). GTDB lineage: Bacteria > Bacillota > Clostridia > Oscillospirales > Ruminococcaceae > CAG-115. The sequence goes on from JAZQGZ010000074.1 coordinate 50,834, forward strand.
CAAGGTCGCCCCTCATACGCTGACCCAGCGAAAGCTGACGGACGGGGGTATCGACGATGCTTTTAAGGTCCAGTATCTCGTCCATCATCGCCATATTTTCGTTGTAGACCTCATCTGGGACATCGTAGATGCGTTTGAGAAGCTCAAAGCTCTCGCCGAGCCTTAAGTCCCAGTAGAGCTGTGTCCTCTGCCCGAACACAACGCCGAGATGCTTTACGACCGCCTTTCTGTCTTTTACGGGCGAGATACCGTTTATGAGTATTTCTCCCGAGGTGGGACGGAGGATTCCGGACATCATCTTTACGGTGGTGCTTTTTCCTGCACCGTTAGGGCCTATGTAACCGACAATCTCGCCCTGCTCGATGGAAAAGCTCACATCGTCAACGGCGGTTACTATTTTCCTATCAGGCTTGAAAAGGCCTTTTATCGCGCCCTTTAAGCCCTTTTGCTTTTTGACTGTCTTAAACCTTTTGCTTAAATTCTTAACTTCTATAACAGGCATTAAATACCTTCCTTTCAAAAATCAAGGCAATACCACACAAAGATTGCATAGATTGCCTTACGAACCTGCGCTTTCGTACTGCGCAAAGCCTGCGTTGAATATCTTGCAGGCTATCACGAACAGCACCAAGCCGAGTCCCAGTGTAATAAACGCCATACCGAACGGCAGGGTCAGCATGGAGTCCTTTCCCATGAACTCCGAAGCAGGATAGAACGCCACCCAGCTCATCGGCATGATAAAAGTGAATACGAACTGCACTCCGCGCGGATACATCGACAGCGGATACATGTTCGTGCGGTTGAACAGCTCCTGAAAAAATCCCGAGATGTGGAGCGGACTTTTCGTCCAGAACGTGGTCGAGCCGAATGCGAGATATATCGCACCGCGCAGAAGTGTTCCGCCGATTATTGCGCATATCATGCATATCGTATTCGAGAACGTCCACTGAAAATCCACTGCGATACAGCCATAAACAAACAGTATCACTCCCGGAACAAGGTCTGTAATTCCGTAGAAATTCAGGTCTGCCGCAAGATACTGAAACAGCGTATTCATCGGGCGGAGCCTCATTCTGTCAAGCTCGCCGTGGATTATCTCCCAGCCCATAAACCATGTTTTTGTGAAGAAAATTACGGATAATCCATGCGTCAGCACCGACATTCCGTAAAGAAATGCAAGCTCCTTGAAATTCCAGTCAGCAAGGGTATCGAACTCCTCAACGACGAATTTAATAGTAGAAAATCCCACAAGAAACTGTATGGGATTTGATATCAGCCAGCCTACAAATGCGGCAGGATACTCCATACAGGTCTGAAACGACAGCCTGAAGGAAAGCGCCGCAACTGACATATAGTGTGTTATCTTTTTCATAATATCAGCCTCCCTGAACAAGAACGCGGCGTGCTGCACGTTTCTGTGCAAACATGAATATCACCGCAAGACCGACGAGCCAAGCTAACTGAATGCCCAGCTTTACAAGGCATTCCGCAGGCGTGTATTTTCCTATGTAGATGCTCAGCGGCTCCTGATACATATACACGAACGGCAGGCAATACATCGCGTTTCTGAGCCACTCGGGGAAGAACCAAAGCGGTATCATCGCGCCAGACAGCATATTCACGAAATGATATTTTATCGAGAACACAGGGCCTAAGTCAATCGCCGTAAATGACAGCATTGCAAACACCGCCGAGAACAGCCAGTTTATTCCGTATCCTAATACAAAGCTTATAAAGAACAGCAGGAAATGCAGTCCCGATGCAGGGACAGGCAGTCCGAAAATCACCAGTGCCACGATAAACATCGGAACAGTGCTGAATATCAGATTGAACACGATATTTCCCATATCCTCCGCAAAGTACATAGAGAACAGATTTATCGGCTTTATCATATCGGTCGCGATACTGCCAGATTTTACAGCGTCCGCTATCTTGTCCTCAACGCCCATGTAGTACAGCGAATTCATGAGCATGGAAACGACTGTATAGGTTATCATCATATTGCCCGTGACGCCATGCGAGGCTTCTGTATCTCCGTAAACGGCGCGCCAGAAAAAGCCTACCGCAACCATCATCAGGCACTGCATTATCATGAACGTCCATGTGTCCACACGGTACGCCATCATCGTTTGTATCCTCATTTTAGCTATATATCTGTATGCTTTGAAATTCATATTGTCACCCTCTTTTGTTCTGTATGTCTTATCTGGAAGTCTGGATTTTTCAGGAAAAAGTTTCAGCAAATACTGTTTTCAGCACATCGCCCGGAAGCTCCTGCTTCGCATAGACCTGCAGCATTCCCTTTGGCGTGAGCTTGTAATCGCTTAGTTCATTTTTGTGAGCGGGCATCGCCTCAGCCTCGATGTTGATGTGGTCCTTGAACGGTATCAGTCTTACGAATTTCTCCCCGACATAGTAGCTCGGGAGCTTTGCCCACATTGTTTCCTGCACATCAGCCGATACGCTGTTATATATCAGATTTCGCAGTTCCTTAAACATATCAACAACTTCATCGGGATATTTTTCGAGGTATGCTTTTATCTGTTCGTTCATTTTTATTCCTCACAAATCACACTTTTGTCCGTAACGTATATATTTTTTATCAGTTTCAGGTATAGCCATTTCATCAGAAATATAGCGTTCAACCGACATATACAGATCATATTTTTCACGCAATTCAATAATCCTCTGCATCATTGAAGACCGATGATGCAGGTCAAGCGACTCCTGATCTTCCCAACTATCGATCAAAAGAACCGTTTCTTCATTACTCATCGGAAAGAAGTATTCATAACGAAGGTTACCGTGTTCCGCACGGATCTCTTCAACAATTCCGCTTTATATCATTTCTTCTGCAAATCTTTTAGCGTTACCTTTTTCGCCTCTGTAATAAATGTTAATCGTAATAGCCATATATCTCCTTATTATCTCTGATCTTTCTGCATTCCATATTCTGCTCCTTTTTAAAAGGAGAGCAATCCTTTTTATGCGGCATGATCAAGAGCTGCTTCAATCATTTCTTCTCTTGTGAATTCGGCTTTCGGCGGTATTGCCGCCCTTATCCGCAACATCCGTTGCACATCATTCGTTTTATTATAGCAGATGCGTTGGGATTTGTCAATACATACCAAAAGCCCGTAAGCGCTGTTGTCATTACAACAACCCGCTTGCGGGCAACTTATCCTAATAAAAATAAAAAGACCGTAGCTGATTGTATCAACTACGGTATCAGTATTGGCAAAGATTGCGGTAATTGATACAAAAATATCCGATCAATGTTTTTCTTTCGGCAAAACGACCATAACAACAGTACCCTTGTTCTCCTCGCTCTGAATTGAAATCTTTCCGCCGTGGTACTGAACGGAATGTTTAACGATAGAAAGTCCTAATCCAGTTCCCCCTGTTGCGCTGTGTCGGGCGGCATCCGTGCCGCCCTTTTGGCGCAACTGCGCAGACATCGTGTCTGCGCCAGACTTCTTTGAATGGCTCTTATCCACACGATAAAAGCGCTCAAAAATTCTTGCGTGATGCTGTGGGGCGATGCCTATTCCGTTATCTGAAGCAGTAAGCGTTACCTCTTTTTCCGTTTTCAGAATATCCACCTCGACCTTACCTCCGTCGGGAGTATACTTGATACTGTTGTCGCAAAGATTGTAGATGACCTCATGATAACCAACCGTAAACAATACAAGTACCACCATGTTATACAGCAGAAACCATTTGCCAGCAGACCACAGCTTACAGATAGAAAGCAAAAGAGCGAAACACGTTTTTACTCCGGGGAGATCGTGGACAGGGTTAGAATGGAACGAAGATATAATATCAAATATCAATTGTACAGAAAAATCGAAAAACCTCTTGTATTTTTTTGCATGACGTGATATAATACAGTTACAATTTAACAGACGGGAGCTTGTGTTACAGGCTGAGAGGGAGATGTGATCTCCGACCGATAACCTGATTTGGATAATGCCAACGTAGGGATGACTGTGACAGCGCTGACGCTGACACGTCAGTGCAGATAATATATGCACAACTGGAGCTATCGAGATCGGTAGCTCCTTTTTTTGTTGCAAAAAGGAGGTACATCATGTACAAAACGCAAATGGAAGCGGCGAGAAAAGGTATCATCACCAAGGAGATGGAGGCTGTTGCGAAAAAGGAATACCGCACAGCGGAGGAGATACGGGAGCTTGTCGCAAGGGGACAGGTCGCTATCTGCGCGAACAGGCTGCACAAGTGCATCGAGCCGAACGGCGTAGGCTCGATGCTCCGCACTAAGATCAACGTAAATCTCGGCGTTTCGAGGGACTGCAAGGACTACGACATCGAAATGGAAAAGGTGATGGCGGCTGTGGATATGGGTGCGGAGGCAATCATGGACTTATCGTCCCACGGCAACACTCAGCCTTTCAGGCAGAAGCTTATAGCAGAGTGCCCTGCGATGATTGGCACAGTTCCTGTTTACGACAGCGTTATCCACTATCAGCGTGACCTCGCAACACTCACCGCAAAGGATTTCATCGAGGTGGTAAGGCTCCACGCAGAGGACGGAGTAGACTTTGTTACGCTCCACTGCGGAATTACACGCAAGACTATTGAACAGATAAAACAGCACAAGCGTAAGATGAACATTGTTTCCCGTGGCGGCTCTCTCGTATTTGCATGGATGAGTATGACAGGCAACGAAAATCCGTTCTACGAGTATTTTGACGAGATACTGGATATCTGCCGTGAGTATGATGTGACCATCTCCCTCGGTGACGCCTGCCGTCCCGGTTGTCTTGCAGACGCAAGCGATGTGTGTCAGATTGAAGAGCTGGTGCGGCTTGGTGAGCTTACAAAGCGTGCGTGGGCGAAGGATGTGCAGGTTATGATCGAAGGACCCGGACATATGCCCCTTGACCAGATAGCCGCAAACATGAAGATACAGCAGACTATCTGCATGGGTGCGCCGTTTTATGTTTTAGGTCCGCTGGTCACGGATATCGCTCCCGGCTATGACCACATAACTTCTGCTATCGGCGGAGCTGTTGCGGCGATGAACGGTGCGGCATTCATCTGCTATGTGACCCCTGCGGAGCATCTTGCACTCCCGAATGTAGAGGACGTAAAACAAGGCATTATCGCATCTAAAATAGCCGCTCATGCCGCCGATATTGCAAAGCATATTCCTCATGCAATGGATATCGACAACGAGATGGCTGACGCACGCAGAACATTCGACTGGGACAAGCAGTGGGAATGCTCCATCGACCCCGACACCGCAAAAAAGATACGCGATGACAGAAAGCCTGAGATCGAAGAAAGCTGTTCTATGTGCGGTAAATTCTGCGCCGTAAGAAGTATGAACAAAGCGCTCGAAGGCGAGTATATCGACATTTTGTGAGGTGTATGATGATTAAAATAAACGGAGAGGAAATTGAAAACATCAATGGCATAACAGTTGCCGAATATCTGTCATCAAGCGGTTACGACGCAAAGCGTGTAGCGGTGGAGCTTAACGGCGATATCCTGCCGAAAGTGCAGTATGACAGCACCATTCTTCAGGCCGGCGACAGTGTTGAGGTCGTGAGCTTTGTTGGGGGCGGCTGATATGACGGAGCAAGAATGGCTGAATATATTGAAACAACGCCACGGAGCAGAGTTACAGCAGAAATTTTCATCAGCCTGTGTAGCTGTCTGCGGTCTGGGAGGTCTAGGCTCGAATGTGGCGATATCGCTCGCAAGAGCGGGTGTGGGAATGCTACATCTCATTGATTTCGACAGGGTGGATATCTCAAATCTACACCGTCAGCAGTATGCCGTTTCACAACTCGGAATGCACAAGACAGAGGCTATGAAACAGATACTTTCCGAGATCAACCCCTACTGCGAGGTAGTGACGTACACAGTACGGCTGAATGAGGACAACCTCTCGCTTATCGCAGATTGCGATATCGTCTGCGAGTGCTTCGACAATGCGGAGTACAAAGCGATGCTGGTGAACGGAGTTTCGGAGTGCTACCCTGAAAAGCACATAGTTGCAGCTTCGGGAATGTCGGGGCTTCACACAGGCAATACGATACAGACGAAAAAACTCGGCAGACGGCTGTATATCTGCGGCGACGGAACGAGCGACGTAACAGAGGACGGCACGCTTTTTGCTCCTCGTGTAATGCTCTGCGCTGCACATCAGGCGAACACAGTTCTGCGAATAATCGCAGGCGAATTTGAAGTATAAGGAGAACAGAAATGAACAACGATAAACTTATTTTAGGCGGACACGAGTTCAGCTCACGCTTTATATTAGGCTCGGGAAAGTATTCCCTCAGCCTCATCGAAGCGGCTGTGCGTGACGCAGGTGCAGAGATCATCACCCTTGCGGTACGCCGTGCGAATACTAAGGAGCAGGAGAACATCCTCGACTATATCCCTGAGGGAGTGACTCTCCTACCGAATACCTCGGGGGCAAGAACAGCGGAGGAGGCAGTGCGTATCGCAAGGCTCGCCCGAGAGATAGGTTGCGGCGACTTTGTGAAGATAGAGATCATGAAGGACAGCAAATATCTTCTCCCCGACAACAACGAGACTACCAGGGCTACGGAAATTCTTGCGAAAGAGGGCTTTGTGGTGCTTCCTTATATGTGCCCCGATCTGTACGCCGCCCGTGATCTGGTCAATGCAGGTGCGGCGGCTGTAATGCCCCTTGCGGCGCCCATCGGCTCAAACAAGGGACTTGCCACAAGGGAGTTCATTCAGATACTTGTGGACGAGATAGACCTGCCCGTTATCGTGGACGCAGGCATCGGCAGACCCTCACAGGCGTGCGAGGCTATGGAGATGGGCGCGGCGGCGATCATGGCGAATACCGCACTTGCAACGGCAGGCGATCTGCCTATGATGGCGGCGGCATTCAAAAACGCCGTTGAGGCAGGACGAAAGGCATACCTCTCGGGTCTCGGACGAGTGCTGACAAGAGGCGCTTCCGCCTCTGACCCGCTGACAGGATTTCTCCACGATTGAGGTGCATGATGGATAACAGATTTTTTGTTGACGGAGAGCACCTTTCGCCCTCCGCCCTTGAAAAGAAGCACCGCCTTGAAACTGACCCCACAAGCCGCACCGATCACATGGAATACATGGACGGAATGGAGCGGATAAGCTCCGATATTATGGACAAGGTGCTGTCCGAAATGAACAGCTATGATTATACACGCTACACTGCAAAGGACGTAAGGGCGGCACTGGAGCATGAGACCTGCACTATCGGGGATCTCAAGGCGCTTTTATCTCCTGCCGCAGAGCCGTTTTTAGAGCAGATGGCACAGCGTGCAAGGCTTGAAACTTCAAAGCACTTCGGCAATACGGTGTATATGTTCACGCCGCTGTATATTGCGAATTACTGCGAGAATTACTGCGTCTACTGCGGCTTCAACTGCTACAACGACATCAACCGCATGAAGCTGAATATGGAGCAGATAGAGCATGAAATGAAGGTGATATCCGACAGCGGCATGGAGGAGATACTCATCCTTACAGGCGAAAGCAGAGCGCAGAGCGACATCAATTACATCGGTGAGGCGTGTAAGCTTGCAAGAAAATACTTCCGCATGGTGGGACTTGAAATTTACCCCGTCAACACCGGGGAGTACAGGTATCTCCACGAATGCGGCGCGGATTATGTGACGGTCTTTCAGGAGACCTACGACAGCGACCGCTATTCCGAGCTTCATCTGCTTGGGCACAAGCGCGTGTTCCCCTACCGCTTTGATGCGCAGGAGCGTGCGCTTATGGGCGGCATGAGGGGAGTTGCATTCTCTGCGCTGTTAGGCTTGTCAGACTTCCGCAAGGACGCTCTTGCAAGCGCACTGCACGTCTACTACCTGCAAAGAAAATACCCTCATGCGGAAATGTCGCTGTCCTGTCCAAGACTTCGACCCATAATCAACAACGACAGGATAGACCCGCTTGATGTTCACGAAACTCAGCTTTGTCAGATACTCTGCGCCTATCGCATATTCCTGCCTTATGTAGGAATCACGGTGTCGTCAAGAGAGAGCGAATCCTTCCGCAACGGCATCGTGAAGATAGCCGCAACAAAGGTCTCCGCAGGAGTTTCCACAGGCATAGGCGACCACGAGAGCAAGTATAACGGCAAAGATACCGATGAAGCGGCAGGCGACGAGCAGTTTGAGATAAACGACGGCAGAAGCCTTGATGTGATGTACAAGGACATCGCCGCCGAGGGCTTACAGCCTGTTCTCAACGACTATATCTATGTGTGAGGTGCGTATGAAAAAACTTGATACGACGATGTATTTTATAACGGATAGCACATTCTGCGGCGAGGAGGACTTCCTCCGCCGTGTGGAGGAAGCCTGCAAGGGCGGTGTGACGCTTATCCAGCTTCGCGAAAAGGAGCGCACCACAAGGGAGTATCTTACCCTTGCTGAAAAGGTGCACGAGATAACACAGCGATATGATATTCCGCTTATTATTGATGACCGAGTGGATATTGCCCTTGCCGTAAATGCAGAGGGAGTTCATGTGGGGCAGTCGGATATGCCTGTTGCGGTTGCAAGAAGACTCATGGGGGACAAGATAGTCGGTGCGACCGCAAAGACGGTACCGCAGGCAGTCGAAGCATACGAGCAGGGTGCGGATTACCTCGGCGTCGGTGCGATATATCCCACAACAACAAAGGTGAAAACGGTGCTGACCTCGGTCGATACGCTGAAAGATATCGTCAAGGCTGTGCCGATAAAGGTCAATGCCATCGGCGGTTTAAACAAGGACAATATCCACGTTCTCAAGGACAGCGGAATTGACGGTATCTGCGCTGTTTCGGCAATTATGAAAGCAGACGACCCGAAAACTGCCGCCGAGGAATTAAGGGAGGCTTTTGATGAATTGCAGAAAGATTAACACCGCCCTTACAATAGCAGGAAGCGACTGCAGCGGCGGTGCAGGGATTCAGGCAGATTTAAAAACTATGCTCGCAAACGGCGTTTACGGCATGAACGCGATAACCGCCCTCACTGCGCAGAATACGATGGGAGTTACAGCTATTTCGGAGGTCAGCCCTGAATTCCTCGGACAGCAGATAGACGCTGTTTTTACCGATATTTTCCCCGATGCGGTAAAGACAGGCATGACTGCAAATGCACAGCTTATTGAAGTGATCGCTGAAAGGCTCACTTTTTACAGAGCGAATAATATTGTAGTCGATCCTGTGATGATAGCCACAAGCGGAGCAAGACTTATTTCCGAGGACGCCATAGCTGTGCTGAAAGAAAAACTTCTTCCGATAGCCGATATTGTAACCCCGAACATCCCCGAAGCCGAGGTGCTGTCGGGAATTAAAATATCCGACAAAGCGGATATGGAGCAGGCGGCGAGGCTCATCTGTGACAGCTACGGCTGTGCGGTGCTTCTTAAAGGCGGTCACAGCATAAGCGACGCAAACGACCTGCTCTGTGAAGGCGGAATGACATGGTTCAGCGGCAGACGAATCGACAATCCTAACACCCACGGGACAGGCTGTACGCTGTCCTCTGCGATAGCCTCGAACCTTGCAAAGGGGCATGACATCAGGACTTCCGTGACTCTCGCAAAGGAGTATATCTCGGGAGCGCTTTCGGCTATGCTTGACCTCGGCAGGGGGAGCGGTCCGATGGATCATGGCTTTAATATTAAGTAGCAGATGCCAAACCTTATAAACTAATGTGCCCACAAGCCAAAAGCCTGTGGGCAAAACTTTTTATAAAACAAAAATACCGTAGCTGATTGTATCAACTACGGTATCAGAATTGGTCTGAGTGACAGGATTTGAAATTTCATTTACCCTTAAGGCGATCTTTGCTAATCTCTGCTGATTGCTTCTGTTATCAGCATTTCACAATTGCCACTTGTGGCAATTTTCAGTCATTACAAGTGGTTTTTAACAATTGTAATGACCAAAATAATGACCAATCAAATCATGGCTGCCCCTATACAATTTTGATATTAAGCTAGAATTTAGTGTGAGTAGCGTGTTCTATTTGCTAGCTCACTAGATTATGTTCTTATTCCTTCTAACTCCCAAAATTCATCCATAGTATAAGTCTTTCCTTTGTAGGTTATGCTAGTAATGGAAGAAGGTGAGAATAACCCCTTATTAGTATCTACTATATTCTCAGGCAGATCAATTCTGGTTAGGCTATCGCAGTAAGAGAAAATAGACATACCATAAAAATGGGTCATGTTGTTACCGATTGTGACGTTAGTCAGGTTTTTGCACCCAGAAAAAACAAAGGTTGTATGTTCTGGACCACTTACCTCAAAACCACCATCCAATACAACATCTGTTAAGTTGGTACAGTCAGAGAAAGCACTGTTGCCGATATAACTAACACTATCCGGTATAATGACACTATGAAGGCTAGAGCAACTTTCAAATGCGCTGCGACCAATATTTGTTACGCTATCGGGAACAGTTATTTCAATAAGGCTCTCACAACCTTTAAAAGCATATTCGTCGATACTTGTAATGTTATCACCAAGAGTAACACAAACAAGGTTAGAACAATCTTTGAACATTGAGCTAGGGATATTGGTAATACCATTAGGCAGAATAATACTTTTTAGATTAGATTTGTCTGGGAATTGTATATTCTCAAGAGAGGTGACCCCCTCAGGCAACTTAACAAATTCGACAGTCTTAGGTATAAAACCGCAATCACCTACAGTATCGGGGAATATAAGAGTTTTTACATTGGTAGAGTACTCAACACTGCTGCCTATATACACAACAGGCTCGCCATCTATAGTATCAGGAAAGCGTATATCCTCTGCCGCTGTGTTTATGCCAGTAATTTTTATTCCAGCTCCATAGTCACCTTTATTTACGAACTCATATTCTAGTTTACTGGGCGAGATGGCTTCAACCTGAGGCATTTCGGGTTTGGTGGGGCTAGCTATTGCACTACTGTCCGCTGCCGAAGATGTGGCAGAGCTATAGTCACTGTCAGCAGCAGAGCTATAATCGCTGTCGGTGCTAGCATAACCCGATGCATTGTTAGAAGTGATTTCATCGATGTTAGGCTGATGTACTGTCGCTTGCTGACTAGTGGTAGTGTTTTCATCACACGCCGAGAGCATTATGCACGCCGTCAGAGCAAGCACTATAACGCTTAGTTTCTTCATTTTTCTACTCCTATACCATAAAATTTAACTCTATAGGCATAATTTAGCTCCTATAGTTCATTCTATTATAACATAATTGCCTATATAATTCAAGTAGATTTTGCTTTAGTTGTTAGAGAGGCGGTTAGATGATATGGATTACTATGCTATAGGACAGCGTATAAGGACGGTAAGAAAGGCAAAGAGCTTATCACAGGAGCAGATAGCTGAGAAGGTTGGTATATCAGTTACCCACATGAGCCATATCGAGACAGGCAATACTAAGCTCAGCTTGGAGGTGTTTGCGGCAATAACAGAAACGCTAGAGTGCAGAGCAGATGAACTGCTGTTCGGTACAAGGGAAGTCATAGGCGCAGAGGCGCTGGGGGATGTGGTGCTTACATTACAGTCGCTGTCAACTAAAGAACAATGTATAGTAGCCGATATAGTAAAATCCAGCGCAGCCGCATTAAAGAAATATAGAAGTGAAGATTTTCAAAGCTAGTATTATATCTAGATGACAATAATTTTTATCAAGGCTCTTGCTTTCATGGCAAGAGCCTTTTAATGTTCCTTGAAAGCAATAAAGTACTGTTAGAGTAGCAACGAGTTGTTGGTTACATGCAGCACAAGCAAATGCGCTGAGAGGCGATTTAAGAAGCTTTTCATCGCAAAGGCAATCTGCTCCTGCAAACGCTCTGAAACGCGTTTTAAGGCTGTTTGCAGCCTGCATACAACGCAATACCAGCACGTTGCTCAATGGGCTTACAGAGCTTTATGGCTGCGTATTTGAGTGTACGCATGATTTTGTCTTTGCTACAAGCAAAAACGCTGTGACAATAGCGTTATATCGGTTACGCTGTCTTAGATGAAAGGAGGTTGACATAGTGTAAGAAATATGAGCTTATAGCAGAGATAACGGTCAAATGGTGTAAACACCAAAATATTTATCAAGCAGACAGGCTGCAAGAAAGGAGTATAACTATGCAAATGGTAGGAATACTGTCAGGAGGTAACGGCTATAAGCTGCAACATATTGTCCTAGACGATAAGGGGCACTCAGTAGCCAAGAGCAGCGATATAGTGTTTTGGCTGGTATATTGTAACAGCAACACTATATTCTACTTCCCTATATCCAAGATAGACCTCGAGGAGAATACTTACATTGTGCCAGCTCAATTGTATAACTCCATACATGATAGAGCGAGAGATCTAATTAAGATTACTGACACAGGAAGATCAATTCTTCCCTATAGCGTGTTGACTGCCCCTAGACGTTAATATGCACCTAGCCGCTTGCAATTACAGCAAGCGGCTATTGTTTGCTATATTATTCGCCCTAAAATAATACTTGGTTGATTTTCATAATTAGGTAGTCGCTTTTATTGTGCCGCTATATATCAAGTCAATCCTATACAATACTGCGGCAGTTAATCTTAACAATCAGACTTAACAAAAACATTTCTAGAATTGTTTTGTTAAGATAATATAACTTTTAAAATTTGCCGCAAGATGGTCAGCGTCGTTCACTAATTCAGCAAGAGTATATTCGCTTGTGTTATAAAATGTATATCCCGAAAGCTTATACATAGCCTTTGCAGGAAATTTAGGATTTTTCTTGTACTTGTCTGTGACAGCTTTTTTTGTATCTGCAAGTGCACATTCAAATCGACGAATAATTGTCATAGGGATAATAACATCTTTGTATTTATCGCTTTGATAGGCAGATGGAAAATGGTTGGGTTTATGGTTATTCAGCAATGCTTGGTTTCAGAGTCAATAACGGAAAGCTTGAAATTGTCCCTGAAGAAGCGGAAATTGTAAAACGTATTTTCAACAGTTATGTTTATGAGAGCAAGGGTTGTCACACTATTGCAAATGAACTTAACGCTGACGGACTTTTTACGGTACGAGGAAAAATGTGGCGTGAGGACGGCGTGTGTAGGATATTGAAAAATGATAAATATGTTGGCGACCTTACGCAATGGAAGCATTATTCCACAGATTTTCTCTCCAAGCGTGTTTTGCAGAACAACGGCGATAATCCTGACGTGCCGCTGATTACTATTAAAAATCATCACGATGGTATTATTTCGAGAGAGATTTGGGACTTGGCGCAAAAGCAGATTTTCGAGCGTGGGCAGTTATCCCGTGAGGGAAGAAAATACTCAAAGCATTATTGGTTCAGCAGTAAGGTTTTCTGCGGCAAGTGCGGTTATTCTTACAATGTCAGTGGTCAGACTTCAAGGGAAAAGCGCCCGCTTCGGTGCGTGAACCGTGCTAAATACGGCTCAACTCCGAGAGTGGACGCTAACGGTGCAGAGGTAGGCTGTGACAGCAAGTCAATAAACGAAACAGTGCTGGCTTTCTGTATGAAATATATTCTGGAACATATTCAACTTACACGAACATCAATAACAGAAAGGCTGATGAATAACATTGCGATAATGCAGCAGAGCGAGCCTGCTGTAAATACTCAACCTCTTAAAGATGAAATTGAAAATCTGACCAAGAAAAAGCGAAAGGCTATTGACCTTATGCTTGACGAGTTGATTTCAAAGGAAGATTTGAAGTATCAGACAGAATATTACGACAGCGAAATTGCACGGCTCACGGAACAGATTGCGGCAAGTCAGAATGTCAGCGAGGCACATAAGAAGCAGCTTGAAGCCATACGTAATTACATTGCTCAGGTGAACCGAACCGCTGAAATTGATACTGACAGCACTAAGATTTATGGTGAGCTTTTAAAAAAAGTTGTTGTACACAAGGAAGGGGTGACGGATTTTTACCTTACCTGTGTACCGTTCGGGTTCAGAATGAACTATCACATTCATCGCTATAACCGTGGGCATTTGCTTGAGGTTTTGGTAGATAAATGCGAGGTTATTTCTTAAAGGTGTTTTCATTGCGTTTGGACATTTGTATGCAAGCATTTCCATAGGCTCAGGCATTGATATGATGACCGTATCTAAAAACATGGGACATAGCCAGTGTTCAACAACGCTCAATATTTATGGTCATCAGATAAGCGAAAACCAAATCAAGGCTAGAGAAATATATGCTAAGGCTATACAGCTACCCGAAAGCAAATGAAACAAATCCTAATAAAAAATGACCAAACAATGACCAAATTGTAGGGTATTGTAAAATAAAAGAGGCTACAAACAGCTTTGTTAAGCCGTTTGCAGCCTCTGATATTGGTCTGAGTGACAGGATTTGAACCTGCGGCCTCTACCACCCCAAGGTAGCGCGCTACCAATCTGCGCCACACCCAGATATCCAACGCATATTATTATAGCACAGGTTTTTTGCTTTGTCAAGCGTTTTTGAAGAAAAAAACGAAAAAAACTCAAAAATCAGAACCTGCACGGCTTTTGATTGACATAAACCAGCATTTGTGATAAAATATAATTAATTATAAGCAGAAATATGCTCGGAAGGGAGGCAGAGATATGCAGTGCGGAAGATGCGGTCGCGAGTTCGACTATAATACGCAGGATCACTGCGGCTTCTGTAAGACAGTACACACCGCCGAGGGTGAGCCGGTCCGCGATATCGTGGGAGTAGTAGGCTATATAGCGGAACGCTTCGGCAGAGAAACGCTGATGGACAGGCGCAGGACAGACGCGCTGATAGCCGATCTGTTCCCTAAGGAAACAGCGGTACGCCGCCTTGTATATGTCGCCCTGTACGACGGCTGCGCAAGAAAGCTTGCAGGCGTGCGCGGAAAACCCTTTGAGGTCCGCTGTGCCGCTGCTGCAAGATGCGTAAAATCTCTGCGCGACGAGGTCGGACTTAAAGGCAAAAGCGCCGCCGATGCAGTTGAGGCCATCGGGCAGGCACTGGGCTGCGAGATAGCATTCAAACGACCCGCCGAGACGCCTGTGTCGGTCACCGAGAGCAAAAAGAATATCACAGACGCCGCCGAGCAATACAGCCTCGGCCGTCATTTCGACAGAATAAAGGACTATGACCGTGCAATATACTGGTTCCAGCAGTCGGCACTGCAGGACTGCGGCGAGGCGCAGTATTACGTAGGCTTCTACAGGCTGGAGGGCAGAGGCGGCCCCCAGGATGTGGAGCAGGCATGGGAATGGTTCCTGCGCGGAGCCGAAAACGGGATACCCGCCGCCCAGTATATGACCGCCCAGTTCCTCGCGGAGGGTA
The DNA here is from genome assembly GCA_045540255.1 of Oscillospiraceae bacterium. Taxonomy (GTDB): domain Bacteria; phylum Bacillota; class Clostridia; order Oscillospirales; family Ruminococcaceae; genus CAG-115. The sequence goes on from JAZQGZ010000074.1 coordinate 66,149, forward strand.
TCTTCTGTGAAAGAAACGAGGAGGCAGCTTTCAACTGGTTCATGGATGCCGCAAGAGCAGGCTACGACGATGCCATAAACGTAATCGCGCTTTGCTATGAAAACGGCGTGTATGTATCAAAAAATCCCGATATCGCAGCGAAATGGCGAAGCGGTATAATCCCGGAGCAGTATGTAGAGGAGCGCACCGAGACCCCTCAGCCCCTTTCCGATGACGGTGAGGAGCTGTATCAGTCCGCACGCCGCTGCCTCTCCGAGCACGACTACGAGGGCGCTGCGATGTTCTACAAGCGCGCTGCGGAAATGGGTCACGCCCGTGCCCAGTGCAGCTATGGAAAGTGCCTGTATCTCGGCAGCGGAACCGCAAAAAATCCCGCAGCAGCCTTTGCGTGGTTCGCCCGTGCAGCAGAGCAGAATATGGATATCGCACAGTATAATCTCGGAATAATGTACCTGAAAGGCGTTTATGTCGAGAAAAACCGCGACGAAGCCCAGCGTTATTTCCGCCTTGCAGCGGAAAACGGTCATTCCGAGGCAGCAAAGATCCTGGAAAAAATGAAATAAATCACAATAAAACGGAGGTAGCACAATGTTGACAGCAGCAGTTATTCTCACAAAATGCAGACAGGAGCACAAGCTCTTCGGTATCCGTACCGAGCAGCGCGAGGACGGCGCATGGTACGCCACATGGGCATTCAAGGTGTCCGAGGGCACAGCAGAGCGCGAGAAGTTCGGTGATACCAAAATAAGCGGTAACATCTATGTCACCACCGAGTATCCCACCTGCCCCTACTGTGAGGCAAAGGGCTTCTTCCAGTGCGCTGACTGCGGCAGGACCACCTGCTGGAACGGCGAGAGCGAAACTATCTGCGAGTGGTGCGGAAACTCCGCCGAGACCGCCGCAGAGGAGAAGTTCGACTCCATCACCGGAGGCGGCTTCTGATGATAAAAGTCGGTGACAACATCCCGCTGGAGCTGGGCGGATACGCCCAGATAAAGGCAGTGCTCGGCTCGGGCGGACAGGGTACGGTATACCGCGCCGCTTACCGCGACAAGGAATACGCACTTAAAATGTATTTCAAAAACAAGCTCAAGCGTCCCGAGCTGTTCCGCGAGAACCTTTCCTCGCTCACCGAGAGCAGCATGGATTGCAGCAGCTTCGTCATGCCCCTCATGCTTACCGAGGATACCCGCGACGGCTTCGGCTTCCTTATGGAGCTCATCCCGTCAGAATACAAGCCATTTTCGGATATACTTAACGCAAGAGTGAAGTTTTCGGGACTGTACTCCATCGTAAACGCTGCAACCCGTATAACCATGGCATTCCGCGAGCTTCACAACAGCGGAAAGAGCTATCAGGACCTTAACGACGGCGGATTCTTTATCCGTCCCTCCGACGGCGATGTAAAGATATGCGACTGCGATAACATCGCGCCCTACGGAGAGCACCTCGGCATCGCAGGAAAACCGGGCTATATGGCACCCGAGATAGTCCGCGGTGAAAAGGCTCCCGATAAGCTCACCGACCGCTATTCCCTTGCGGTGCTGCTGTTCCGTCTGCTGCTCCGCGGCGACCCGCTGGAGGGCAGCCGTGTGCTTAAAAGCGTATGCCTTACCGAGGATGCAGAACGCCGCCACTACGGCTTTGAACCTATGTTCGTGTACGACCCCGAAAATGACACCAACCGTCCCGTGCGCGGTGTGCACAACAACATAATCAAATTCTGGCGAATCATGCCCGAATATATCCGCGAGGCATTCACCTATTCGTTCACAACAGGACTCCATCAGCCTGAAAAGCGACTTATCGAAAAGCAGTGGCTCGATCTGCTGATAAGGCTTCGCAGCGATATCTGTGCCTGCTCCTGCGGTGGACAGAGCTTCGTGCAGTCCTACGAAAAGGACGAGGACGGAAAGCTTATCTGCCCCTGCGGCACCCACTTTGCGCCGCCGCTGTGCCTAACCGACGGCAAAAGCCGTGTGCTTCTCTGTGACGGCACAAAAATATACGGAGATGACCTCGCAGTTACTGCCGAGGTGGTTCGCAACAAGCTTAACCCATCCCTGTGGGGACTTAAGAACCACACCGCCGACACATGGCAGTGTACTCTCCCTAACGGACAGGAAAAGCAGATCGCGCCCGACTCCGCAGCACCGATATTCACCGGAACAAAGCTTGCAATAAACGGAGCTTCTCTGGAAATAAAGGAATATACAGAATAACAGCAAAGCCTGAGAAGCATATTCTCAGGCTTTTGTGAATGTTGCCTATAAAAAAGCCAAAAAGTTCGTTATGATTGTCCAAAGTTGACAGCTTGGCTTAAAACTTGTTGCAAAAAACGAAAATATAATATATAATAGTATTTACAGATCAATATGCGCGGCATCATACCGTATGACAGCGGTAAAAATACAGATATAAAACACCTCCGCGCACCCGAAAGGAGAACACTTTATAATGGGCATCATATTTGATGACAAGCACTTAGAAAGCTTTGTCTCTGCACACGAGCTTGAAAACATCGCTCCTCAGGTAAAGACAGCACACGATCTTCTGGTATCCAGAACAGGCCCCGGAAATGACTTCCTTGGCTGGATGGATCTCCCCGTCGATTACGACAAGGAAGAATTCGCACGTATCAAGGCTGCCGCAGCAAAGATCAAGCAGGACAGCGAGGTGCTTATCGTTATCGGCATCGGCGGCTCCTACCTCGGAGCAAGAGCTGTTATCGAGGCGCTTAAGTCCTCTCTTTACAATAACCTCAAGAAGGACACACCCGAGATCTACTTCGTGGGCAGCTCCATCAGCCCCACATACCTCAGCGAGGTGGTTTCCATCGTTGAGGGCAGAGATTTCTCTGTAAACATCATCTCCAAGTCCGGTACCACTACCGAACCCGCGCTGGCATTCCGCGTATTCCGCGAGCTGCTCATCAAGCGCTACGGTGAGGAAGAGGCAAACAAGAGAATATACGCTACAACCGACAAGGCAAAGGGCACCCTTAAGGAGCTCTCTGACAAGAAGGGCTACGAAACATTCGTGGTTCCGGATGATGTCGGCGGACGCTTCTCTGTTCTTACAGCAGTAGGTCTGCTCCCCATCGCCTGCGCAGGCTGCGATATCGATGCACTGATGCAGGGCGCAGCAGCAGCACGTGAAGAATACTCCGTGTGCGATCTTGAAAAGAACTCCTGCTACCGTTACGCAGCTCTCAGAAATATCCTGTACCGCAAGGGCAAGAGCGTTGAGATGCTGATCGCTTACGAAAACAGCTTCGCTATGATGAACGAGTGGTTCAAGCAGCTCTTCGGCGAGAGCGAGGGCAAGGACAACAAGGGACTCTACCCCTCATCCGCTATCTTCTCCACCGACCTGCACTCCCTCGGTCAGTTCATCCAGGACGGCACAAGGATCATGTTCGAGACCGTTATCCAGTTCACAAAGCCCCAGAAGGAATTCTTCCTGGAGGATGAGCCCGATAACATCGACGGTCTGAACTTCCTGTCAAACCAGAATATGTCCGTTGTAAACAGAAAGGCATTCGAGGGCGTTGTTATCGCACATACAGAGGGCGGCGTTCCCAATATGGTGCTTGAGGTCCCCGAGCTTGACGAGTTCAACCTCGGCTATATCATCTATTTCTTCGAAAAGGCTTGCGCTGTCAGCGGATACCTGATGGGAGTAAACCCCTTCGACCAGCCCGGCGTAGAAAGCTATAAGAGAAATATGTTCGCGCTCCTCGGCAAGCCCGGATACGAGGCTGCAAAGGCAGAGCTGGAAGCAAAATTAGGCATTAATTAAGGCAAAAAACTCCTTAATTTATTAAATAAACGGAGGTCACTATTATGATTAAACTTATCACAGGCAAAAGAGGTTCCGGCAAGACCAAGGTTCTGATCGACGCTATCCACGAGGCAGAGAAGAAGTCCAACGGAAACGTTGTTGCTATCCAGAAGGGCTCCTCGCTCAACACAGACATTACTTACAAGGTACGTCTTGTCAACATCGAGGATTACAACGTTGAGGGCTATGATGCATTCTACGGCTTCATCGCAGGTATCCTTGCTTCCGACCACGACTGCACTGATATTTTCGTAGACGCAACACTCAGAATTACAGGCAGAGATTACGACAAGGTAGGCGAGATGTTCGACAAGCTGGCTAAGATTTCAGCAGATACAACAATCACCTGCACAATTTCCGCTGACAATTCTGAACTTTCCGACAATATTAAAAAGTTTGTTGGCTGATTTTTCAGAAAACTCTTGACAAATCGATTTCCGCATGATATAATGTTAAGCGTGACTATAAAAGAGTCCGTATTATGCGGCTCATAGATTATGATTAATGTTATATGGAGGAGGTGCAATAATGGCAGTTCCGAAGAGAAAAGTATCTCGCGCAAGACGCGACAAGAGACGTTCACAGGTTTGGAAGTTATCCGCACCTGCTTTCTCACGCTGCAAGCAGTGCGGCGAGCTTAAGCTCCCCCACAGAGTTTGCGGAAATTGCGGTTATTACAATGATAAGGTTGTTATCGCTAAGGAAGCGTAATTTCAGTATCGCGTAATACTTAACAATTTAATTGCGAGGATCCCCCGACAGTATTTGTCGGGGGATTTTTTTCTTCTTATTTAAAGTATATCAAAAGCCGCTTCTGACATCAGTTCAGAAGCGGCTCGAAAAAAGATCCGATAAATCAATTATTTCTCAGGCTCAACCACGTCAGCCTCGGGAGCGTTCTTAACTACGCTGGCGATGCCGTTCTTGCAGCCGTCCTTAGCCTTGTAGCCCTCGCTTGCGAGGATGGGCTCACCGTTTCTTGCCTTAAGACGGAAGCGGAACTCGCCTGCGTTGTCCTTGTAGATCTCAAACTTGGGACACTTAGCAGCCTCAACATTTTCAGCGGTCTGGTCCTCGATATTAGCAATAGGAGCGTTCTTCTTGATGCTCTCGATGCTGTTCTTAGCACTTGCAAGAGTATTGAACACCTCGCCGCCGATGCCGATGACCTCGCCGTTGCCAGCCTTGAGGCTGATAGTGAAGCCGGTGTTGGTCTGCTTGATTACAAACTTGCCCATGGTATGTACCATCCTTTCATTTTACAGAAGCGGGAAACCGCCTCTGAATTCCGTTTTTGTGTAATTTAATTATATCAATATTTCCGTCTATTGTCAACCCCGATAACAAAAAGCGTTTTTTTGTCGCCAAATCCCTCTGAGGCCATCAAAACAGTTGCAATTTACAGGAAAATAAGCTATAATAGTATATGGTAAATAATCAGATTCTCTGCAAGGAGGGATTTTTGATATGAAACTTGTTTATGCTATCGTAAACAATGACGACAGCCACTCCGTTTCCACCGCGCTGACAAAAGCAGGATTTCAGGCAACCAAGCTCGCATCCACAGGTGGATTCCTGATGGCAGGCAACACCACCTTTATGGTCTGCGCCGAGGACGATAAGGTCGACAGTGCCATTGAGGTCATCAAAAAGCACAGCCACAAGCGCAAGCAGTTCGTACCGAACTCCGCAAGCTACGGCGCAGGCAGCTACACCAGCTTCCCTGTCGAGGTGTCGGTAGGCGGCGCTACGATATTTGTGACTAATGTAGAAAGATTTGAGAAGGTATAATGCGCCTTTACGGTAAGGATAAGCTGAAACAGCAGCTTGATATGACAGCCCGAAGCGGCAGACTGCCCCATGCGATCCTCCTGCACGGAGAGCGTGGCACAGGCAAGCGTGTTATGGCAAACTATATCGCTAAGCTGTTCTTGTGCGGCGCGCCTCCCTGTGAGGACTGCGCGGTTTGCACAAAGATCAACACAGACGCCCACCCCGACGTAATCTTCGTTAAGCGCGAGTGCGGCGGCAAGTATAACCTGGACGAAACAGGCAAGGGTGGCCTGGTGTCTATGCGGCGCATAATGGAAAGCGTCGTTATAAAGCCCAACGACGGCGATGTCAAGGTGTATATCTTCGAGGACAGCGATGAGATGTCTGTTCAGATACAGAATACTCTGCTCAAGATCATCGAAGAGCCTGCGCCCTTTCTGAGGTTCGTATTCACCTGCGAGAACACCGATTCCATCATCGAGACGATACGCTCACGTGTAACAGATCTGGAGGTTCCGGTTCCGTCGATCGGGGATTGCACACAGTATCTCACAGACAACGGCAATACGCCGCAGCACTCCCGCGAGCTTGCAGAAATGCTTTCGGGAAACATCGGCAAATGTCTTGATGTCCTCTCGGGAGAGGGGGATACCCCTTTCATGGAGACCGCCAGAAAAACCGCAGCAGCCATCGCCCGAAAGGATGGCTTTTCCGCCGCCGTGGCCCTGTCAGAACAGACGGGAAGAACCGAGTTCGCTTCTGTCCTCGGATATCTTACCGAGATACTGCGCGACGCCCTCGCAGCACGCTGCGGTGCCCAGCTCTCCTCCTGCGGAAAGGACGAGGCACAGGCTATCGCAAAGGCCTGCGACGAGGGGCAGATACTGGATATGCTTGATACCGTATTCAAGGTCACTGCCGACTCAAACCTTAATCTCAACATGGCGCTTACAGCGTCCTATCTTACATCAAAACTTATATGAGTATATCTCTGAAGGAGTACAATGGATAATTATTTCACCGAAAAAATAGCACCAAAGAATAAGCCCGAGGGCACAGCACCCGCACCTGAATCAGGCACAGAAAAGCCCGCCCGCGAAAACAGGCAGGACAAGCCCCGCCGCGATTTCAAGGAGCGCCGCAAAAATCACAATAACAACAATAACAGCAATCCCGCACCCGAAGCAAGCGATGTACAGGTCGAGATAATCGGCATACGCTTCAAGGATGTGGGCAAGGTATATTATTTCTCGCCTAACAAGGTCCAGTTCAAGGCAGGAGAAATGGCGATAGTCGAGACAGCCCGCGGAGTCGAGTGCGGTGAGATCGTGCTTTCTAACCGTATGGTATCCGAGAGCACCATAGTATCCCCGCTGAAAAGCATAATGAGAAAAGCAACCCCGCAGGACGTGAAGCAGCTTCAGGAAAACCGACAGAAAGAAAAAGAGATCATGATGGTCTTTGCGGAAAAGATAGAGTTCCACAAGCTGGATATGAAGCCTATAGATATCGACTGCACTTTCGACGGAAGCAAGATACTGTTTTACTTCACCTCAGACGGCAGAGTTGATTTCAGAGAGCTTGTAAAGGATCTTGCCGCTATCTACCGCACAAGGATAGAGTTAAGACAGATAGGCGTCCGCGACGAGGCGAAGATGCTTGGCGGTCTGGGAATATGCGGCAGGCCTTTCTGCTGCTCCAGCTTCCTTGGCGATTTCCAGCCTGTATCCATCAAGATGGCAAAGGAACAGTCACTGTCCCTTAATCCCACCAAGATATCGGGCACCTGCGGCAGACTTATGTGCTGTCTCAAGTACGAGCAGAACTGCTACGAGGACTTCCTGCGCACCACTCCCAAGGTGGGCGCGTATGTCGACACCGAAGAGGGCAGAGGCCATGTCGAAGAAGTGAACCTGCTGACAGGCATCCTTAAAATAAAGCTCGACAAAAAGCCTGATGTACCCTTCTCCGTTAAAAAGGATGAGGTAAAGGTGATCAAAGACGGACAGGTAAGACTCAGCAAGGACGAGCTAAGGGCACTTAAAAACCTTGAAGACAACTGATAAAAACAGGCACCTTGCAGGTGGCTGTATTGTTTTTAAGGCACAGAAAAACCTGTAGAACCGCTCTACAAGTGAACTCGGGCTAACTTTGGTGCGGTAAAGCGAGTTAGTCATGCCTTTGTCTGTATTTCACATAATTTCGTTTTTTATTTGTAAAAATAGTCACTTGATTTTTTCAGAAAATATGTTACAATATATTAGAGAGAAATTTAATGAATTTCTCGGATCTAATAAGGAGGTATACCACAATGGCATATGTAATCAATGATGAGTGCATCGCTTGCGGCGCTTGCGCAGGTGACTGCCCCGTAAACGCTATCTCTGAGGGCGACGGCAAGTACGTTATCGACGCTGATACTTGCATCGACTGGGGCGCTTGTGCAGGTTCCTGCCCCGTTGGCGCTCGTGTAGAGGGCTAATACTTAATAGCTTCGGCTGACATTAGGCGATGGATCTTCCATCGCTTTTTTGTTTTTGGAAAGACCTTTGTTACTACAACGACGATGGTGTCCGTTATCACGGACACCATCAACTATTATAGCTACATCTGTTTTTCCTCGGAACAGGCAGCTCCTCATACATGGCATCAAGAAGCTTCAGCAGGAACTCCCTGTCATCTATATCGTCAACAAGAAGCATATCCGTTGCCCCCTCGTAAGGACATTCATATAAAGCGTTCGGCATCATCGATACCGCCGAACTTACAGGCTTTACAAGAAACCTGTCATCGTATATCCCACCGATGATCTTTCCGCGATAATATAAGATGTATTCCCCCATCATCTGCCTGCAGGTAATACCCTCAGCAAGCGAGAGCTGCCCAAGGACAAAATCCAGATATTCCTTACTTGAAGCCATGATGTCACTCCTTTTCAGCAGCTTTGTTCATTCTGAACAGCCTGCCCGTGGCTGCAAGCCATATAAGCCCCGCTGTGCCAATCACAGGCAGGCATATATCAAGCACCGCAGAAAACTCTTTCCATAGTCCCGCCGCAAGGGTGATAAGATTATTGCCCGCATGGACCAATATACAGATAACAAGGCTTCCGCTTCGTTGAGCCAACAGCGCAAGGAAATACCCAAGCACAAATGTATACAGCATCTGCGATACATCAAGATGATAAGCAGCAAAAAACACCGCCGAAACAAGCGCAGCACTGTTCGCCCCGAAGCTGCGGGCAAGCCGCGAAAGCACCGCTCCGCGGAAAGCAAGCTCCTCTGTAACGGGCGCAAGTACCAACGTATACGCCGCATACAGCAGCAGATCGCCGCCCTCGGGAACAGAGCCTGCGCTATTATCCTGCGGGAAAACAAGTTTTAAAAAAAACACCGCTACGCAGGACAAAAACACACCTGTAACCAGAAACGCGATCGGCTCTATGCGCGAATAGTTCTCAGCTTTCCGATAAAGCTCAGGCCTGCCGCATAGGATCAGATAAACAACAACATTCACCCCGAGGATGCACACAGCATTAACAAGCAAAGCGTACCAATATCCCTGCACAATTCCCGAAAGCACCGAAACAAGCAGCAGACCTGCAAGCTGTGCTACGACAAATGCCGCAAGCACCATAAGCAGGTCTTTTAATCTGTTGTTTTCCGTCATGATGTGCCCGAGATAAGACCGCAAAGTGCGTGGGCTATAAAATTGAATGTCATAGCGTCAATCGCAAGCAGAAGCATTACAATGATCGTTGCGCGGGAGAAGAAAACTCCCCAGCGCTTGCCTGTGCTGACATCCCATACCTTTTCCACGCGATAGCGGCGTATCTTTCTAAGCTTGAATATCGCCATGATGACGCCGATCACCATAAGCATCAGTACTACGAACAGATAAGCCACATACACTATCGCCATTCCCTGAAGCGGAAATTCTGCCGCACCGCCTGTTACAGGGTCGTAAGGCGCGGGCGTCTCTGCGGCTTTTAGATATTCCTGCACATCAGGGCTTGTGCCCATAAGTATCATTATTCCCGAGATACTGTTCAGGATAGCATGGAATATCGTAGTGGTGACGATGGATTTTGTGGCTATCGCAAGATAACCCAGGAAAATGCCTATGACAGTGGTATAAAGGAACTGCTGAAGATTTGCGTGGGTAAATCCGAACAGAAGGGCAGACGCGAAGATAGCAAATCCGTTTCCGTAAGGGCGCAGACTCTCCATTACGATGCCTCTGAACCACAGCTCCTCGCATATCGGGGCAACTACCACAAGCTGAATGAACAGGATGATCGCGGCACTGAGATCGGTGACCTGTATGCCCTCAAGCGCGGTAAAAGAGTCGTTGAGTGAGGTGTCCTTGAAAAAGCTTGCCACAAACAATGTCAGCAGGTTTGCAAGTATGGCTACGCCGTACATCGCAGGGAACATTCCCATAGCACTGCCGAAATAAGCGGGCTTTGTGTATACCTTTCTGAACATCCCCTGAGGTTTAAGCACGAAATATGCCACCGTGATAGGTATGGCGTTGAGGAATATCACAGACAGCACCATATCAATAACATACAGCGCGGTCATGCCAAGACCTGCGCACAGGGGTGCTATCAACGCAGCCACAACACTCACCAGTATACGGGAAACATATACAGTTATCATCATTATACCAATACCGAAACAAGTCCTCTTGAAGCCCGGCATCTTATCCTCTGCAGGAATGGACGCTTCGGTCATTATCATCTCTTCCGACATAATTTCTCCTTTCGGTCAATCGTCCTTTGAAACAAGCCTGTGATAATCCGCTATCTCGCTTACCGTTTCCTCCAAGGTCTTGCCCAGACAATCTATAGTGATGTCGGCATATTCCTCGTAAAGGGAACGGCGGCGCTCAAACACCTGCGCTATCGTGTCGGTTTTACGCATGGCAATGCCACGGCTCTTTATATTGTGAAGTCTTTTTTCAACCTCGGGCACGGGAAGCGAAAGATAATATATCAGCCCATGCTCTTTAAGATGCAGCATAGCCGTGCGTGAATACACCGCGCTTCCGCCTGTGGCTATCACGCAGCCACCCTGCTCATTTACGGAGCATATAGCACGCTCCTCTGCGATACAGAATGCGTCAAGCCCCTCGCTGTCGATTATATCCTGAAGCAGGCGTCCCGTATCGTTCTGTATCACGATATCAGTATCTATAAATCTATATCCCATCGCTTTCGCCAGCAGAACTCCGATAGTGGATTTTCCGCAGGCGGGCATACCGATGAGAACTATATTCTTTTTCATGGTTCTTTCCTTTGTTCTGTTGGTTTCATTTTATTGTTATATTAAGCTTATCGTCTATAATATATGTAACGCTGTAACACTCATCTTCCACAATCTCGTTGCCGCTTTCATAGGCGGTCCAGTAAATCGTGACTTCGCCTGATGCTATCGCCTTAAAGGTCCATTCGTGTTTTGTTCCGAAAAGTGGGAAAAGCGAAGCAGAGCTGTGACCTGCTTCCTGAAGCACCGTGTTATTGCTCAGTTCATATTCCCAATTCTCGCCCATTGAGCCATTGGTAGTATGAGAGATCACTATCGTATTCCTTGTTGAATTGCCACAGGAACACATCAGACATATTCCCAACAGAATACACAGCGCTTTTTTCATCATAGCAGTTCTCCTATTGATATTACACTTGTGTTACGAATTACTTGTTTTATTTCGTTTCCGCAATACGGACATTTCATTTTATCACCACGCTGTAATCAATACATAACTTTATCCAGCTTCATAGTAGCGACCGCATTGAGGTCTGCGCCTGCCCTTACTCCTGCAAGGTACTCGTAATATCCCTGGCAGCCTATCATCGCCGCATTGTCGCCGCAAAGAGAGAGAGGAGGCACATACAGGGTCATTCCGTTCTTCTCGGCACGCTTTTCAAGCATCTCACGCAGACCGCTGTTAGCAGCAACTCCTCCTGCGAGGGCTATCGTCTTGTAGCCGCTGTCCTTTGCCGCCTGTATGAACTTCGATGTAAGTATATCGCTTACAGTGTACTGGAAGCACGCAGCAAGGCTGTTTACGTCTATCTCCTCGCTCTTCTGCTTTGCGTTGTGGATGAGGTTTATCACTGCCGTTTTAAGTCCCGAGAAGCTGAAATCATACGGATTTGCCGTCCTGGGATGGGGCAGGGTGTATTTCTTCCTGTCGCCAAGCTTTGCCGCATTGTCGATATGCACTCCGCCCGGATAGGGGAAGCCCATGGCTCTTGCCGCTTTGTCGAAAGCTTCGCCTGCCGCATCATCTACCGTCCGTCCGATAGTCTCGAAATCGGTGTAGCTGTTCACCTTTACGATATGGCTGTGACCGCCCGAGGCCACAAGACAGATATAAGGCGGCTGAAGCTCCTTATGTGCAAGATAATTCGCCGCGATATGTCCCCGTATATGGTGCACAGGAATAAGGGGCTTGTCCAATGAAAAAGCAAGTCCCTTTGCAAAGTTCACTCCGACAAGAAGCGCACCGATAAGACCCGGTGCATACGTCACAGCGATGGCGTCTATCTCCTCAGCGGTCTTTCCCGCTTTTTCAAGCGCTTCGTTCACAACACCCACTATGCTTTCGCAGTGGCGGCGGCTGGCTATCTCAGGAACTACACCGCCGTATAATTTGTGCTCCTCTATCTGCGTTGCAACAACGGAGCTGATTATCTCCCTGCCGTCACGGATGACCGCAGCAGCGGTCTCGTCGCAGGAGCTTTCTATTGCTAAAATATCCATTTCCTTTGTCCTTTTTGATTTACTAAAATATTTAAAGCGTAAGTCTTATTTTACATCAGGCTTGCGGGAGGTCAGGAACTCTATCGCGCGCTCGATGGAGTTTCTCACGTGCTCCATATCCTCATTGTGGAGCTTGCCTGCGTTGCGGTAATCGAAGCTGTTGCAGAACTCGTTCACATCATCGTTAAGCTCCTTGATGTAGTTCTCCACAAGACGGTCGGTGGCCTCGACAAACGGCTTCTGCTCGTTCTTTGGAAGCTTTGTCGGAACATGGGACATAAGCAGATTGTAATGAGGGATACAGATATACTTCTGCGAACAGTACAGATTGCGGAAGCGTCCGTCCTCTCTGAACATGGTGAACACAGTTTCAAGCATGTGCTCAACGCCCCAGTCTACCTTGCTGCACACAAAGCAGGATTCCTCTATCTCGCTGCACTTCCTGGCCTTTGCTCCCTTGGTAAAGAAGATGCTCTTGTTCTCGAAAACATTTGCCCTTGCAGACTGGAGATATGTATTAAGCATAAGTCCCAGCGAAAGCCTGTTGTTCTGTTTTAAAAGCGAATTGAAGTGAGTGTGGCAGAAGCCCAGGCGATTTGTTTCGATGCGCACATCAGGCTCCATCATAGCGGCACCCATGATATATTCGGAAATATGCTGCTCTACGGTGTTTCTCATAGCGCAGATAGGGCAGCCCTCCCTAGGCTCGAACACTTCGTTTATCGGGATGGTAAGAATACTTTCACGCATGGCTCATGTCCTTTCTTAAAAGAAAAAATGGTGATAAAAAGCTGAAATAACAGCCGCATTACTTGATTTTATATTTATATTGTATTATAATTAAGGTAAATAATCAAGGGGTTTGGCGAAAAAATGTGTGCCGTGGGACAAAACTTGCACAGGTGTGTAAACCGTCCCGTCGGATAGCCATGTAATTTATGGACATATTAATCAGGAATAACAATTTTGATATAAAGCAGACCTTTCTGTGCGGCCAGTGCTTCCGCTGGGCAGAAAACACAGATGGCAGATTTGAGGGCATAGCCCACGGGCGGAAGATCTCGCTCTCCCAGCATGAGGACGGCGTTACGTTGCACGATATCCGCGAAGAGGATATACCGCTGTGGGAACGGTACTTTGATCTCTCCACCGACTATAGCGAGTTTATAACCCGTCTTTCGACGGATAAGACCCTCTCGGTCGCCTGCAAAGGCTCGGGCGGGATCCGCATACTGAGGCAGGATCCCTTTGAAACGCTTATCAGCTTCATAATCAGCCAGAACAACAATATCCCGCGTATCTCGGGAATAATCGGGCGGCTATGCGAAAGCTTCGGTGAGAAGATAGAGGGCGGCTATGCATTCCCTACCGCAGAAAGTCTGAAAGGTATCACGCCCGAAGATCTTGCGCCGCTTCGCGCAGGCTTCCGCGCACGATACATCTGTGATGCTGTCAATAAAGTGAACAACGGCGAAGTGAATCTGAATGAAATAGACACCCTCCCCCTTGAACAGGCGCGCGAAAAGCTGAAGCTGATCGTTGGTGTAGGTGACAAGGTCGCTGACTGTGTTCTGCTGTTCGGCTTTGCAAAACGTGATGCATTCCCCCGTGACGTATGGGTAAAGCGGCTTATGGCGCAGTTCTATCCCGACGGACTTCCCGAGTGCACAAAGGGTATAGAGGGTATCGCCCAGCAATACCTTTTTGATTATGTAAGAAATAACGGCGGACTAGAAAACTCCTAGTAATAAACCAAACAAATTATACCGAAAGGAACCAGAATATGTATTGTAATCAGTGTGGAAATATCATCCCCGAAGACAGTGTGTTCTGCACATTCTGTGGTGCAAGAAATACAGCAGAGGAACCTGCTCCCGAAAATTCTGCCTCGGCGCCTGCACCCGTGCAGCAGACCGCTCCCGAGCAAACGCAGCCGGTATACTCCGCCCCTGTTTATCAGAGTGCGCCTGCTCCCGTTGCCCCCGTGACAGAGTATCCCGCAGGCACAATGGCGCCGAATTTCACTGCCCAGGTGCCCCAGCAGAAAACAAAAAAAGAAAAGTCTGAAAAGTACTACACTTTCGGACATCTTATGCTGTGCCTTGCCGCTGTCGGTGTAATGGCGATAGTCGCAGGAATATTTGCAGGGCTCTACTTCTCTGTGATATAACATCAGCTGTCTGATTTAAAAAAAATAACAAAACACAAAAGCCACTTCTGAAAGATCAAAAGTGGCTTTTTGATTTATAGTTCGATATCTGCTTTGTACTCGTCCGATATCATCACATACTCACAGCCGTGTTCAACACAGCCTGCAAGGTTTTCTGCATTGTCACTTATCAGTGCATCGGGAGTAAGCCATCCATCATCAAGTCTTTTTTCGATGACGTCTGCGTATTTCTTTATATCACCGAAATTGCGGCGGATATAGTCCTCGGACATTATCAGCCAGACACATCGGATATCACTGAGATATGCTTCGTCAAAGCTGTCCCGCCAGTCGAACGGGATATAGCAGCCCTCGATGATAAGATCCTGCCTGTTCTCCACGGCGGTCTTGACGATCTCCTTTACAATTCCCCAGAGATACGGAACAAGCTCCTTGTCATCCTCGGGAGTAAGGGGTGTCTGTCCACTTCGGATAAGTCCCATTTTCAGGTGATCTATCGACAGGTACGGGATGCTGTATTTTTTCAGCAACCTCTGTGCAAGCGCGGTCTTGCCCGTGTGGGAAGCTCCGCTAATCATCAGCACCATATTACTTTGCAGCGTGGATATCCGTGATCGCCCTTGTTACAAGTCGCTTGAACATCGGCGCAACACGGTCGGCGGTCTCCTGCACCTCGGCGTGGGTAAGAGGATTCTGCGAGATTCCTGCCGCAAGGTTAGAGATACAGCTTATACCGCATATCTCCATACCCGCATGGCGTGCGGCGATAGCCTCGACTGCGGTGGACATTCCCACTGCATCTGCACCGAGAGAGGAATACATCCTTATCTCGGCAGGAGACTCGTAGTTGGGTCCTGTGGTCTGCACATATACGCCCTCTCTGAGGGGTATCTTCTCGTCGGTAGCCGCATTTCGTATGATATTGCGAAGGCGCTTTGAATAAATCTCGGACATATCAGGGAAACGCACACCAAGCTCGTCGATATTCGCACCGATAAGGGGAGAGGGTACGAAAGACGAGATGTGATCGGTTATCATCATGAAATCGCCGCAGTTGAAGGTGCGGTTGATGCCGCCTGCCGCGTTTGTAAGGAACAGCGTTTTTGCGCCCATCAGCTTCATAAGACGAGTGGGAAGCACTACGTCCTGCATCGGGTAGCCCTCATAATAGTGGACTCTGCCCTGCATTGCAACGATCGGAACTCCGCCTGCATAGCCGAACACAAAACGGCCCTTGTGACCTGCAACAGTGGAGATGGGGAAGCCCTCAAGCTCTCCGTAATCCAGCACCTCTCTGACATCCATGGTATCGGCATAGTCGCCCAGACCGCTGCCGAGGATAAGTGCAAGCTCAGGCTTGAAGCTTATCTTTTTTTCAAAGGAATCATAGCATTTTAACAGCTTTTCGTATACTTCGTTCATGTAAGACCTCCTGATATAAGGGCAGATCAGACTTCCCAGCCGTTGAGATACTTCTCCTGCTCCTCGGTAAGCTTGTCGATCTCGATGCCCCAGCTTGCTATCTTGCGCAGTGCGACCTCTCTGTCAACCTCGGCAGGAACATTTACGGTCATGCTGCCCTCTGCACCAAGCTTGCCCTTGTTCTTTACAACGTGCAGTGCGGAGAGCGCCTGGATAGCAAAGCTCATATCCATGATCTCTGCGGGGTGTCCGTCGCCTGCTGCGAGGTTTACAAGTCTGCCCTCTGCGATGATGAATACAGTGTTGCCGTTTGCAAGCTTATATCCCATGATATTGTTTCTTGCAAGATAGCTGTCAACAGCGATCTCACGGAGCTTAGCCATATTTACCTCCACATCGAAGTGGCCCGCATTACAGCAGATAGCGCCGTCCTTCATATTGAGGAATGCTTCCTCTCCGATAACGTCCGCACAGCCTGTTACTGTGACAAAGAAATCGCCTATCTTTGCAGCTTCGCGCATGGGCATTACCTTGAAGCCGTCCATTACAGCCTCCATAGCCTTGATGGGATCGATCTCGGTAACGATGACCTCTGCACCAAGACCCTTTGCGCGCATAGCAACGCCCTTGCCGCACCAGCCATAACCTGCAACTACAACATTCTTGCCTGCAACGATAAGGTTTGTTGTACGGTTGATGCCATCCCATACGGACTGGCCTGTGCCGTATCGGTTATCGAACAGATGCTTGCAGTCGGCGTCGTTTACAAGCACCATGGGGAATTTAAGTGCGCCGGCCTTGTCCATAGCCAGCAGACGGATGATGCCTGTGGTGGTCTCCTCGCAGCCGCCGAGTACCTCGGGGATCAGCTCGGGACGCTCGTTGTGGATAAGGTTTACAAGATCGCCGCCGTCATCGATGATGACATTGGGACGCGCGTCGATGACCTTGGAAATATGACGGTGGTATTCCTCGTCAGTAGCGTCATACCACGCAAATACGTTAAGTCCGTCGTGTACCAGCGCAGCCGCAACATCGTCCTGTGTGGAAAGAGGATTGCTGCCTGTTACATACATCTCTGCACCGCCTGCAGCCAACACCTTGCACAGGTATGCCGTCTTTGCTTCAAGATGCACAGAGAGTGCCACACGGAGTCCTGCAAAAGGCTTTTCTGCCGCAAACTCCTGCTCAATGCCGCGGAGCAGCGGCATGTTGCGCTTAACCCATTCTATTTTTCTTGCGCCGCTCTCCCAGAGGTCGGCGTTTCTGATCTCACTTGCCATGATATATTTCTCCTTTGTTTTTAGTTATTTCAGGGCGGATATCCGCCCTGTTATATTTTGAATCACAGATGCTCTGCCAGTATTCCGCAGGCAATACGCACTCCCGAGTCGCCCGCAGGCTGAGTTGTAAAGTCGTCCCGCATATTGTGCAGAACTATCGTTTTTCCCGATATCTCACCGGCGCGTACCTTTCCGAGATAAACTCCCATCACCGCATTACCGTCCTCATCCGAAAAAACGGGAGGCAGGTCGCCTGCATGATAGGGGTGGTAGTCACACCGGATGCCGATGTCCCCGCAATTTGTAAAGTGCTTTCCCGCTTCTTGAAAGCCATTCTCTGCGGGACCGCAAACGATACCGTCGTGTACGTGCAGTCCGAACACCTCGGATGGTGGCAGTCCTGTGAACTGTACCTCGAAGTACAGAGCCCCGGGCAGCCAGAACACTGCGGCTGTGCCGTTGATGCCCTCGTGACCGAGTCCGCCGCGAAGTATACCGATAAGTGCGGGACGCTCCGATTCCATGTAGGAAAAATTGTGGATATGCTGCATAAAAAACACCTCGTTTCGGTGAATTATATGCGGCACTGCCTGTACAATTTCTTATTTGCGGATGAAGAGTATTCCCAGAGTATCCTCGCCACAGTGACAGGCCACTGTACAGCCCGCTTCGGTAATGGCGATCTCCTTGAACTTTCCGTTCTTCTTTACTTCCTCTGCCGTAAGCTTTGCAAAATCATCGGAACAGGTATGAGTTACAAAAATGAGCTCGTCATCATATACGATGTCGGCCAGTCTGTCCCTTACATATTCCTTCATGCACTTTTCAATGCCACCACGGTACTTCTTTGTGACCTTCATCTTGCCATCAATAACATCGATACAGGGTCTCAGCTTCAGCAGATTCGCACCAAGCGCTGCGATGGAAGAACAGCGTCCGCCTTTATGGAGATACTCAACATTTGCAACAAAGAAGCTCGCGTCCACCTTGGGGATGATGTCCTGCTGCAATCTTGTAACTATCTCGCCTGCGGAAAGCCCCTGCTGTGCAAGCTTTGCAGCAGCAACAGCCACAAGGCCCTCGCCTGTGGAGAGATTTCTGGAATCCACCACGTATACGCCCTCAAAATCCTCGGCAGCGATGCAGGCATTCTGATAGCAGCTCGAAAACTCCGAGCTTATAGTGATGATGATGAGCTCGTCGCAATCTTTGAGCTGCTCCTGAAAGAAACGGGAAAAATCATCAATGTTCAACGCTGCGGTAGAACAAAGCTTGCCTGTTGTACGGTAGTAGTCAAACACCTCTTTCTGTGTGATCTCCAGCCCGTCCTTATAGGTCTGTCCGTCTTTTGAAACGTAAAGCGGAATGGTGCTTATGTCATAGCGCTGCTTAAGCTCCTCTGACAGGTCGCATACGGTGTCTGCGGTGATCTTTACCTTGCTCATTCTGATTTCCTCCATTGATTTATGCTTTTGCTGACATGGCATTGAGGATACGCGTAAGCTCCTCCTCAAGGCAACTGTGGAACAGTGTGAAAAGTATGTCTGCGCTGCCAAGCAGCAGAAGATTCTTGTTTGTAATAGCGGAGAGGGCAGGCACATAGGTGTAGATGTAGCCCTTGAACCACTCGGCGTCATAGGTAGGAACAGGTTTTCCCGCCTTTACCAGGCGGCGGACCTCCTCAAAATCAAGGGCGATAACATTGTCGTAGTTTCCCGCGCCCTTGTCGATGACCATATCGTATATGGTCTTTATCTGCCTGTCGTTGAGATATCCGCCCGCTGTCTTGATGTTCTTAAGCTCGGGCAGGCGCACCGCAAAGGAATACACCATCAGCGACAAAACGCGCTCGTACTCGGGAGAGTTCATCTCGGCACAGCGCTCCTTGTCCAGCTTTATTCCCGTATTATGCAGCGCAGCGGTCTCCGCCACATTGTTCAGCGCTATCTTGAAGATGTCCTTTATGTTGATATTATAGAAATCCTTATCGGCGATCATATAGATATACTTGATCGCGTTAAAAAGAGATACACCCGCCTTTACCACCGTTTCGGAAAGCAGAGTATATGCCGTGCGCTCGCTGAGAAATTCCATACCTAATCCATCCTCTCATGTTATGATCGAATACAGTTATCTTTATTATATCTTCTTTCGGCGTTTTTTTCAAGTGTGGCTTTGGATAAATATTGAATTTTGTAGGATATGACGGAATCTTGCCGGGAGTTTTTACACATATCGCCGAGTCCTATGGCTTTTATAAAAATCCGGGCGTTTATAGTCTTGTTAAAAATGCACAGTTTTTCTTCTCGATTTTATAAGCGCGTGAGTCGTTTTTTACATAAAAACTCTTGATTTATTTTGGTTTTTATTGTATAATAAAATAAATACTTATGAATAAAGGAGCAGGCTTTTATGAACAACGAAAACATCACCTTGCTTGATATTATTGACAGACAGACACTTCAGAGCTTACAGGATGCCTTTGCAGATGCCACAGGTATGGCAGCCCTCACAACGGATGACACAGGCTCCGTTACAGAGCTCAGCAACGGCACAGATTTCTGCATGAACTTTACAAGAGCATCCAAGGTAGGCTGCGAGCGTTGCAACAAGTGCGACCTCCAGGGCGGCGAGGAGTCCAGCAAGACAGGACGTCCTGCTGTTTACTACTGCCACGGTGGTCTGGTAGATTTCGCGGCACCTATTATCCTTAACGGAAAGCATATCGGTTCTCTTATCGGCGGACAGGTACTCCCCGAGGAGCCCGATGAGGAAAAGTTCCGCAAGATCGCTGCAGAGATCGGCGTAGATCCCGACGAGTACATAGAAGCTCTGAAAAAGATCAAGATCGTTCCCAAGGAGCAGATAGACGCTGCCGCAAACCTGCTTTACCAGATGGCAAACGCCCTTTCAGAGGTAGGCTATCAGCGTATGCTGGCAGTACAGAAGTCTACCGAGAGCGAGGCTGCGCTTGACGAGATCAACGCAAAGTTTGACGCTATCCAGCAGCAGATCGACACTGTTACAAATCAGATGGCAAACGTTAACGACGCATTCCAGCATATCGAGGAGGCTACCGCATCCTGCGTAAAGGCTGTCGACAGCACAGACGGTATCGTAAAGGCTATCGAAAGCGCATCCACACAGCTTACCCTTATCGGCTTCAACGCTTCTATCGAGGCTAAGCGCGCAGGCGGCACAACAGGTGCAGGCTTCAATGTTATCGCGCAGGAGGTTCGTACACTCGCTAACCGCAACACAAAGCAGGCAGGCGACGTTGAATCTACCCTCAACGATATCAAAAAGGCTATCAACGGCATCAACGCACAGCTTCTTGACATGACAAAGGGTGTAGAACAGAACGTAAAGGCTATCGAAGAGCTTAAGAACCTGCTCAACGAGACCAGCGATCTTGTACACTCGCTGAGATAAACGGCGTTCCGCTGCGCGCTTAACCGCCGCAGCGGTTTTGTTTGATCGGTTCCGGAAGCCGCAAGGCTTAAGTTATAACACAAACAACGAAAGGAATGGTAAAATCCTATGGCAAATCGTTTTATCCTTAACGAGACCTCCTATCACGGCGCAGGCGCTATCTCCGCTATCGCTGACGAGGCAAAGAACAGAGGCTTCAACAAGGCTCTCCTGTGCTCTGACCCCGACCTTATCAAGTTCGGCGTTACCAAGAAGGTAACAGACGTTCTTGACAACGCAGGTCTTGCTTATGAGCTCTATTCCGATATCAAGCCCAACCCCACCATTGAAAACGTTCAGAACGGCGTTGCTGCTTTCAAGGCAAGCGGCGCAGATTATATCATCGCAGTAGGCGGCGGCTCCTCCATGGATACCGCAAAGGCTATCGGCATCATCATCAACAACCCCGAGTTCGCTGATGTAAGAAGCCTTGAGGGCGTTGCTCCCACGACAAAGCCCTGCGTTCCCATCATCGCCGTTCCCACAACAGCAGGTACAGCCGCTGAGGTTACCATCAACTATGTTATCACAGACGTTGAAAAGGATCGCAAGATGGTTTGCGTTGACCCCCACGACATCCCGATCGTAGCAGTTGTTGACCCCGATATGATGTCCACAATGCCCAAGGGTCTTACGGCAGCAACAGGTATGGACGCTCTCACTCACGCTATCGAGGGCTACATCACCAAGGGTGCATGGGAGCTTTCCGATATGTTCCACCTCAAGGCTATCGAGATAATCGCACGCTCTCTCAGAGGTGCAGTTGACAACACTCCCGACGGCAGAGAGGGTATGGCTCTCGGTCAGTATGTTGCAGGTATGGGCTTCTCCAACGTAGGTCTTGGTATCGTTCACTCCATGGCTCACCCCCTCGGTGCGCTGTATGATACACCCCACGGTGTAGCTAACGCTATCATCCTCCCCACAGTTATGGAGTACAACGCTCCCTGCACAGGTGAGAAGTACCGTGACATCGCAAAGGCTATGGGCGTTCAGGGTACAGAGAACATGACTCAGGACGAGTACAGAAAGGCAGCGATCGACGCTGTTAAGCAGCTCTCCATCGATGTCGGAATCCCCGCTGACCTCAAGGATATCGTAAAGCCCGAGGATATTGCATTCCTCGCTCAGTCCGCTTACGACGATGCCTGCCGCCCCGGCAACCCCAGAGATACCTCCGTTGAGGAGATCACCGAGCTTTACAACAAGCTGATGTGATCGAAAATTAAATAATGCTCGCCGTTGACGGAGAGCATCACCAAAAACACAAAGCCGCTTTCGAGTGATCCTCGGAAGCGGCTTTTATCATTATGTAAAAAAATCAGTGAGACGGTCTTTTGGACACCGCATCGATAGCTGCAGCAACAGCGATGTTGATATCCACAGCATTCTGACGGATGGAGGCCTCCAGCTTTGAAAAAAGCTCGCCGTTGTGGGTGCTGACATACTTTGCAGGGAGCTTGTTCAGAGCGATAGCTTTCATATCATCGACACAGCGTTCGCACTTGCAGCAGTCTTCAGCGGATAACATATCATCCAGTCTTTCGTTGATGAACTTTTCCATAACATTAATAATAGCCATAATAAGCCTCCCTGTTATAAGTTGATAATACTATTTTAAACTAAATGAAGTAATTTGTCAATACTTTCAAGCTTTGAGCATCAGAATATTTTTCATTATATGTGTATTTTCGATAAAAAGCAGCAAAATATCATTGAGCAAAAACTTCTTCAGGGAGAACGTATATGAATATTTCAAATCAGGAATACAGCGAGCTTACCAAGAAACGCTCGCCGAACTCGAAAATGTACAAAACACTGCCGAAAGCCTTTCTGATAGGCGGCACTATCTGCACCCTCGGTGAGGGGCTGCTTAACCTGTACGCATACCTCGGACTTAAAGAAGAACACGCTGCGGCTTTGACTTCAATGTCGCTCATATTTTTAAGCGCACTGCTGACAGGATTTGAGATCTACGACCGTATCGCGCAGCACGGCGGTGCGGGTACCCTTGTCCCTATCACGGGCTTTGCCAATGCAGTGGTATCGCCTGCGATAGACTTCAAATCCGAGGGCTATATACTGGGACTGGGTGCGAAAATGTTCGTTATAGCGGGACCTGTTATAGTATACGGCGTTTCAGCTTCCGTGATATACGGCATCATCTACTATATCATGGGGCTTTTTTAGGAGGGTATATGGAATATTGCACAGGAAAGACCTTCAGATATGACCACGCCTCGGTGCAGACCTACGCAGCGGTGGTGGGAAAGGCAGAAAACGAGGGGCCATACGGCGGCGGATTCGATGAGGTCATCGAGGACAACAAGGGCG
Source organism: Oscillospiraceae bacterium (assembly GCA_045540255.1). Classification (GTDB taxonomy): domain Bacteria; phylum Bacillota; class Clostridia; order Oscillospirales; family Ruminococcaceae; genus CAG-115. The sequence continues at coordinate 89,212 of JAZQGZ010000074.1, forward strand.
GCGCTGACACATGGGAACAGGCGGAATCGCTGTTTCAGAAAAAGGCAGTGGGCCACGTGCTGCAAAAAGCAAAGCTCACTCCCGATAAGATCGACCTTATATTTGCAGGTGATCTTCTCAATCAGTGTGTTAGCAGCTCTTACGGATTGAAGGATTATTATATCCCGTTCCTGGGGATATACGGAGCTTGTTCCACCTTTGCGGAGGGGCTGCTGCTGACAGGAGCGATGGTAAATGCAGGTTATGCAGACAGGGCGATTGCGGTGACATCCTCGCATTTCAGCTCGGCTGAGCGACAGTTCAGATTTCCGCTGAACTACGGCGGAGTGCGTCCTCCCACAGCACAGTGGACAGCGACGGCTTCGGGAGCGGTGCTGGTCTCCGAAACGGGAAAGCCCCCCTTTATACGCGCTGCTACCGTCGGCAAGATAGAGGATATGGGCATTAACGACCAGAACAACATGGGCGCCGCGATGGCAGGCGCAGCTTATGATACACTTAAAAGGCACTTTACGCACATGGGGAGCCATCCGCAGGATTATGATCTTATCATCACAGGCGATCTCGGGCTTGTTGGCAGCGATCTGCTGCAGGATCTGTTCGCACGGGATGGCATCGCAATCAAAAGCCGCCACAAGGACTGCGGACTTATGCTGTTTGACCGAAGCACGCAGGATGTCCATGCAGGAGGCTCGGGATGCGGCTGCAGTGCCTCGATGATGTGCGGGCACTTCCTTAAAAGGATAGAGAGCGGTGAGCTTAAGCGGGTGCTTTTCTGTGCCACAGGTGCGCTTATGTCCACCACAGTTATACAGCAGGGCGGAACTATCCCCGGAATCGCCCACGCAGTGGAGCTTACCTCGTATTAAGGAGAAAAATTATGGATGTTTTTATGGAATATGTATGGGCATTCGTTATCGGCGGCCTGTTCTGTGTTGTGGGACAGGTGCTGATAGACCTCACAAAGCTCACTCCTGCAAGGATACTGGTGTCATACGTGGTGGCAGGTGTTGTACTCGGCGCAGTGGGAGTATATCAGCCGCTTATCGACTTTGCAGGCGGCGGTGCGACAGTGCCGCTGACAGGCTTCGGAAGCCTGCTGGCAAAGGGCGTGAAGGAAGCAGTTGACAAGGATGGTCTTATCGGCGCATTTACAGGCGGACTTACCTCAGCCGCTGCAGGAATAACCGCCGCAGTGTTCTTCGGGCTTATTGCAGGACTTTGCTTCAAGAGCGGTAGCAAGATAAATGAAAAGTAACAAAAACGGCAGCCTTTCGACTGCCGTTTTCCCGATATTCAGAGAGTCCACAAGCGGAACTTCATTCAAACTTAGTTATAATCAGCTATGTCTATCCATGTCAGCAGAAGCTCACGCTCCTCGGGGCGCCTGAACTTAAGCTGTGCCGCCGCCACGAGGGGCAGCCAGTCCTGTACGTACTTTACTGCTGTGCCTGTCTTTGCACAATACAGCTTGAGATACTTTTCCGCATATTCGGTACGGTGGCTGAGGCAGAAGCGCAGATATGTCTTTGCGATATCAGCCGAGGCGTTGCCCTGCTTTGCCTTGAGCCAGTCCACAACATACGCACCATCATCGCTTATGATGATATTGTCAGGTGTAAAATCACCGTGACAGAGCTTTACGTGCTTGGGCATGGATTCAAGATGGGTGAGAAGCTCGTACTTTTTCACATCGTCGATAACATCCAGCCCCTCGATAGATCGCTTGATGTAATCCTTAAGGCGGCTTACCTTGGCGGAGCGATAGGAGTTTATCTCTATCTGCAGATCCACCATCATGGAAAGATATTCGTCCACCTTTTCGGGGTTTTCCTTCATAAGCTCGGCAAGAGTCTTACCCTTTATAAACTTGTATGCAACCGCCCATTTTCCGTCGACCTTTGTTACCTCCTCAAGAGAGGGGATACGTGCATAGCCTGTTTCTTCCACACGGGTGTGCGTCAGCGCCTCGTAAAGCACTACACTCTTCGGCTCATGGGGATCCTTGAACACCTTTACAGCGTTGCCGTTTATCTCATAGACCTGAACCTTGTCGCCATCGGATATCAGTCTTTTATGATCCATATCAAAATGCCTCTTTCCAGCTTTCAAATAATACAGCAGATCAACACACTATCTGCATTTTTATCATTATATCACTCTTGTTTGCGGTTGTCTAGTGGATTTTATCAAATTTGAACAAACTGCAAGATTTTTTTGTTGATATTATGTCACTTTTGACGATACTTGCCCTGGTTTATCTGTCCTTGTCCATAAACACTCTTGAACCTGTCGCACCTGTCTGACCCTGATACTTACCATTGTAAGGATTAAGCGCGTGATCGTCCATCTCTGCAAAAACAAGCTGTCCCACGCGCCTGCCTGCCTTAAGTTCGATAGCGCAACGGTTAGCGTTGAACAGCTCCAATGTGATCTCACCCTTGAAGCCCGGGTCCACCCAGCCCGCATTCTGGATAAACAATCCCATCCTACCGAGGGAGCTTCTGCCCTCAACAAAGGCTGTAAGGTTGTCGGGCAGGCTGAAGTACTCCATTGTTGTGGCAAGCACGAACTGCCCCGGAAGCAGCAGATATGTATCGGTCTTTATCGTCTTGTATCTGATCTCGTTTTCCAGAGTAATGATGCCCGATGAGGTGTCCTCTACCACGCTGAATGTATCTCCCAGACGGATATCCACACTCGCAGGCTGTATCTGCTCCTTTTCGACAGGCTCGATCTGAAGCGTGCCCTCTTCCAGCAATTTTATAAGTGTTCTGTCGGATAATATCATTATTGTGTTTCCTCCCTGTTTTCATTGATAAAATAATTGTAACACATTCTCTCTGTGCCGTCAATTCGTCATATTCACCCATTTGGCAACGATCAAACTCACTATATCTCCAAATATTTCTTGTTTTTTGCAAAAACCCTTGACATTCGGCATTAAATCGGTTAAAATAAAAGCGGATAAACTGTAAAGCTATACAGCTTGCACATTATCGGGAATGTTGCATTTTGTTGATGCGGCACGGTAAGTCCAAATCTTGTCCTGTTTTGCAGGGCTATGGCGTAGTACGCTATCACTAAAAGCGCCGAAAATCATCTTTTTTGATTTTCAGCTATCACACCTTTAGTATAAAGTCCCATACCCAAAGGAAAGGCGCGGGGCGTGTATGCGGAAAGGCAACAGCACAGCAAAAAGGACGTCACTCTTTAAATAGCTGACAGATCAAACGCAAAGAAATTGGTCTCTAGCACGATACGGCTCAGTAGCCCCGCGGCAAAACGTTATGGCTTCACCGTACCGATCGGGTAAACCTGCTGATTTATGGCGTTTCATCCACTCGGCGTATATAAAAAAAGATCACAGTGACCTTTCTTTATTTTAAGAGAGGCTGTATGACGAAAGCATAAAGCGATCGTGATACAGCCTCTTTTTTCCACCTTGTTTGCGTCGTTCGCGGTACGTTTTGGCGGTATAACTGGGCATGATGCCCAAACCCCGCTACCTGCAATGCACATTTTAAACAAAAATCACATTATTGGTTAAAACATATTGTGTATTTTATTGCAATGTGCTATAATTAGTACATACAACAACTATGCAAAGGAGTGGTCTTATGAACATGAAACACGGAGCACAGACAGTAGAAACCATCGCAGGTAAGAAGATCGTAAAATCAGGTGCGGTCGGATCCACCACCCTCGAAGAGATACAGTGGCTGACCAAGACGCTTGTTTCGGCATCTTCCGCATGGAAGCTTTCGGGCTGGGGCTATATTTCGGATATCAGTAAGATGTCGCCCGTTACTCCCGACATCAGCGTAGAGCTGGTTAACCTGCATAAGGCTCTGGAGCGCTCTAACTGCAAGGCTATGGCTTTCGTTGTAGGAAGCTCGATCTTTACGGATGCCCAGGCAAAGAACCATCAGAAGCAATCCAACGCAGGCATCCAGGAGGGTCACTTCAAGACCGAGGCCGAAGCACTGGCATGGATAGATACGATAGTTAAGTAACATACAACCAAGACCGCTTTTGTACAGATATCAGAAGCGGTTTTGTTTTTATGAAGTATTTATATTAAAACGCATAGTATTGTGCTATGTACTTGAAAAAAAAACAATAGTATGCTAAAATCATGTTAAAGCGGCAGTGCGTTGCCGTATATACTTACGATCAAGGAGGTACTTATGAGCGAATTCAATGATCAGCCCAATACGGCGAATACGCCGACTCCTGCATATACTCCGCCCGAAGCCACCGGCCAGCAGCCTTTGCAGGCCAATGCAACAACACCTCAACCGGCTCAGCCCACTGCACCACAGGCGTCACAGGGTCAACCCGCTGTACCGCAGGCGTCACAGGTTCAGCCCGCTGTACCACAGGCGTCACAGGGTCAACCGGCAACACCCGCAAGGCCTGTTCAGCAAACAGCATTTCCACAAGGATACGGTGCGCCGGCAACACCCCCTCAGCCCGCCTACTATAATCAGTACGGCCAGCCCGTATATCAGGCTGTAGATAAGCCTGTACAAAAACCAGCGTACCCACAGGGCACGGCACAGCCTCCTGTATATCCACAATACCCCGCTCAGCAGATGCAGCAGCCAATGTATCATAATGTACAGCAACAGTACTATCCTCAATACAACGCGCCGGCATCGGGCTATACTGCACCACCCCTCCACGCAGAGAACAAAAAAGAGTTTTTCATCGGCGTAAATCTTCTCAGTAAGATCGGCGTTATATTTATTATAATAGGTGTAATAGCCTTTTCTGCAGTTTCTGCAAATTATATCTCTCCACTCGTCAGCACAATAATAAATTTTGTGCTGGGTGTAGCTATGGTAGCAATAGGAGAGGTGTTCTACCGTTTAAAATCCGTAATATTTGCAAGGGCACTTACTATAGGCGGTCTTGGCGAACTCGCTGTATCCATACTCATCGGTTACGGCACGCTTGATACCCTGAACGAATACGGAGCATTACTGACAGGGCTTGTAATAGCTGCAGGCGGACTCGCGCTGGCACTGCGCTACAGATCGCAGACAGTAATGGTAGTAGCAGTGGTATGTGGCTTCCTTCATTGTTTCGTTACACTGGAGGGGCTTGCAGCCTTCCTGATAACAATAGTGTATCTGATAGCGTTCCAGACCGCTGTCGTTATACTTTGCGGCAGGCAGAACTGGTTTGCGTCAGAGATAGTGTCACTGGTGTTTAACCTTATCATTGTGATCCCCATGTTGTTCTATGTCGGCGACATCTTTGACAGCAAGGAAAACTGCGCGATAATCATAACTGCGTATATCATCCTGAGCTGCCTTGTATATCAGATATATGTGTTCATCAGTGCAATGCGGAACGGCGGTTACCCGAAGCCCGAGGAATCACCGCTCTTTATCGCAGCATCGGTAATGATGCTACTGATCTCCCTTATCTCGTTAAGTATTGCTGATATGCTGATGATATTCGGGTTTGTGGCACTGTTTTTTGCTCTGGTATACATCGCCCTTTCGGGAGTCGTGAAAGCATTCTGCGAGGGTGGCTCCATCATCACCGTGATGCTGAATATCGCGATCACCTGTGTATGCCTTGCAACATTTACCATATTCAGCGGCCCTATCGTGTACGTAGCATTCCATGTATGCGCGGCAGGACTGCTTATTATCGGCATACTTAAGGATATAAAATTCATCAGAAGATGGGGTATCATAACCTGCGCATTTGCCGAATATTACTTCCTTATGTTCTGCCTTGGCGGCGCGGAAAGAGATATCTTTATACTGCAGTTTGCAATAAATGTTCTGCTGTGGCTCATCATAATGGCAGTCTGCGGAATCAAGCGCACAGAGGGAGCAGGCTTCAAGGTGTTTTCTGTTATCGTATGCGCGAACACCGCACTGTTCGGAGTGTATATGATATCCCGCCTTACCAATGCGCTACAGGAGAACAATGTTCTGCACAGCTCGGCGGAGAGCTTTGTGTTCTTCTCACTGTTCAGTGCGCTGATATGGATGATAGCTGCATTTGCCACAGGTAAGCTCAGATTTATCAAGCCCGCCTCACACATAGGTGCAATAGTAATGTACAGCTTTGCACTTCTCGGCCTGTTCAGTGTGAACCTCGTCCAGAGCATTGCCAGTGTTACAGACAGCACGATATGCGTAGTCGCTTCGATAATCATCAATATCATTTCCATAGGCGCAGCGTTGGATCTGGCCTTCGGCATAAACAGCCTTGCACCGAAATTCAGCAGCGCGATCGCTCTTACCGTTACAGCTTACGCAATGCTCAGCACCACTTTGATGCTGAATGCAAACCATATCCTCGCATTTACAAGCTGCATTATAAGCATAGTCTACCTGGCAGTTGCCGTAGTCTGGATCGTCATAGGCTTTATAAAGCGTTATGCACTCATGCGCCGATTCGGTCTTGCACTTACACTGCTTGCCGCAGCAAAGCTGTTCCTGTTCGATTTCACAGGTATCGACGCTGTAGGCAGGACACTGATGTTCATACTGTTCGGTATCATTCTGCTCGGTGTTTCCTTCATCTATGCTGCATTTGAGAAGAAGCTCAAAAAGCAGGAGCAGGAGGAACAGCTGGCGGCTCAGATGCAGATGCAAGCTCAGATGCAGGCACAATACTATAATAATTACAACAATCAGAACACAGGATCATAAATATAAAAAGGGAGCCAGGCAGCTCCCTTTTTAATATGTATGCAAAAAGGGAACCTTTCGGTTCCCTTTCTTTTCAGATCTTTGAAGTTGCAAGGTACGAACGGACCTTGTTGACGATAAGCTTATCATTGTCATAAGCAAGATGCGAGGACGCCTGACCTATCTCTACCCAGCGGATCTCGGATATCTCCTCCTCCTGAGGGATGCAGTCATAGCTCAGCGCACGCGCCACGAAATACACGACCTCCTTACGGGTGTCGCGCCGTGGGTTGAACACCACTGTTTCGCGGAAAGAAGAATCGTCTATCGAGATGTCGATATTTGTTTCTTCTTTTATTTCGCGCACAGCAGTTTCGGTTTCGGTCTCACCATCCTCCATGTGTCCTTTGGGGAAAGACCAATAACCGGATTTGATATGCTTGATCAACAGAATCTCTGTGTTACCGTAATGTTTACGGTATACGATCGCACCGCATGATTTTTCATGATTCATGCCGGCTGTCCTTTCATAATGATATATTAATATAATTATAGCACATATTTTATACTTTGTCACGCTTTTTTTGTTAACTTATCAATGTTTCTTTTTTGTTGGCGATTTTCACAAAGGGCAAAATGGCTCAACAATGCGGTTTAGTTCATTTTGCCAACTTTTTTTGTAAATTGAATTTAGTTAATTTTACGAAAAATTTTCGGGTTTTTTACAAAAAATAACAGCATTTTGCAGCGAAAACAAAAGGTTACAAAATGGTTACAAAATATTTTAGTGCATTTTTAACAAAAACGCGCCTTTGTTTTCGTTTGACATTTACGAAAGAAAAGGTTATAATACCTCACAGAGCGAAAAAGGCATCACTATGCCTGTATGCAGCAGATATAAAGATAACGCTGCACTGAACAATGGGAGGAAACATGAAACCACAGATAGTAAATTCCAAGATGGAGCGGTTCCTGAAAAAGAACAAGCTTATCAAGGCGCTTCTGTTCGTTACCACAATACTGATCGTCGTGATGATGAGCGGTTCGCTTTACTTCCGCGACCGCGTGTACATCACCGACAACGGCGTCACCAAAGAGCTTATGACATCTGAGACAGATGTAAACGCAATCCTCGCTTTCGGTGAATATACCGTCGGACAGCACGACCGCGTAACTTACAGGGCAGAAACAGATAACATTGCTTATATCACTATCTACCGCGCATTTGATGTGACCATCAATGCAGATGGTAAGACTATCACAGTTCCGATGATCGAGGGAACAGTCGCAGACGCTATAGCAAAGGCCGGACTCACCCTCGGAGAGCATGATATCATCGACTGTGATGCGGACGCAGAGGTTTACGAGGGAACAGCCATCGGCATCACCCGCGTAAACTATCAGCTCCGTGCAAACACCTCTGAGATCCCTTTCGAGACCGTGTATGTTGACAACTCCAACATGGTGATCGGCGATGAGAGAGTGGTAACAGAGGGCGAAAACGGCGTAAGAACTTACGTTGTAAAGGAAAAATATGTTGACGGCGTACTTACAGGCCAGGAGCTTACAGCGAACAACATTGATAAGGAGCCTGTGACAAAGGTCATTGAGCGCGGCACAGCCCTCGCTGAGCCTTATGCAAAGATGGATCAGCCCGATGCACTCACTCTGGTGAACGGTCTGCCCGAGAAGTATACAAGAATCCTGTCGGGCAAGGCTACTGCGTATACCGCAGGCTACAATGCGCTTACAGCAAGCGGCAGAAAGGCCGAGATCGGCACTGTTGCCGTAAACCCAAATGTTATCCCTTACGGAAGCGAGCTTTACATCGTATCCCAGGACGGCAAAAAGGTCTATGGCTACGCTATCGCTGCTGACACAGGAATAGCACTTATGGATGGTACCGTTGCAGTTGATCTGTATTTTGGTAACAAGTACGATCACTTCAAGGATAGCTGCCGCTGGGGTGCTGTTTACTGCGATATCTATGTCATCACCGAGGGTTCAGGATACTGATATCCCTTAACGGTAAGACACATTCTCATCTCAATGATATATCAAAAACACAGGCTCCGTTTTCTGACGGAGCCTGTAATTTTATCCCTCAAGGCAATAAACCCACATAGCCCCACTGCCCCACCTGTACGCACTTTATTTGCTGCGCTCCCGACGGACAGGAGCGCTTATCCTCGCTACGCGTGTCCCGCAGGGTATACTGACTCAACGCACTAATTATATACGCCATTGTACATCCTGCTATGATCTCCTGCCGACCGGTTTCTAAGGTGTCACCCTGTTCTGATGTATCAGGTTTACGCAACAACAAAACCTCCCATGGTATTTACTCGTACCATGGGAGGTCATTTTTATTGTACGTCTTTACAAGCTAAGTGGATTTATCAAACAATTCTCAGCGAGCCTTCTTGCGGCTTGTCCACCAGATCCACAGAGGACCTGCAAGGCATACGGAGGAGTAGAAGCCCACCAGCATACCTACTGCAAGAGGAAGCGCAAAGGACAGGATAGAGGTAACACCCATCAGCACACATACAACGGAGATAGCAGCCATAGCTGTTACGGTTGTAGCAGTCGTAATGATAGAACGTGTGAGCGTCTGATTGATACTCATGTTTACCAGTGTGGCATCGTCCATTCTTGTGCCGTATCTTGCGCGGTTCTCACGCAGACGGTCATAGATGATGATCGTATTATTGATGGAGTAACCAAGCAGTGTAAGGATAACCGCCATGAAGTTGGAGTCGAGCGCCATTCCACAGAACACATATACTGCATAGGTCAGTGCAACGTCATGCAGCAGACAGCAGATAGCGATAATACCTGCGGACCAGCCGCCGATCTTCTGGAATCTTACTGCGATATAAATTACCAACAGGATGAATGCAAGCACTACCGCGATAAGACAGTTGACGAAGAACGCAGTACCGGAAGATGCACTTACATTAGTTGTATCGATATTAACAATGTTATTGTCGGAATATGTCTCGATAAGCTTATCAGTTACACTTGCAAGCATATTATCGTCCATCTTCTCGTCAGCAACGAAGGATATTACGATAGTATTCAGACCGCCTGTGAAGCTTGTACCTGTTGTTACCTTGGGAGTAGGTGTTCCAAGCGCCTTGACAGTCGCTGCGATATCATTGGTATCTACTTCGCCTGTGTAGCTGTAGGTTACCATAGTACCACCCTTGAAGCGGATATCTACCTCAGGTACAAGGATAAAGGAGAAGATCGCAGTGAGTGCGATAAGGGATGCGGAAATGATAACGTAGATCTTTGTGTTCTTTACAAAGTTGAAGTTTGTCTTTGTAGTGATCTCAATGGTATTAACGGTATCCTTGCCTGTTTCAGCAACAGCTACTGCAGCAGCACCCTTTCCGCCGCCGTACAGCCAGGGCTTTCTGAAGCATCTGAACTGGGAGAGCGCGGTCGTCATAAGACGTGTTGCCCAGCAAGCCATAACGAAGTTCATAACTACGCCGGCAAGCAGTGTGAAACCGAAGGAGTAGATGGTACCCTCGGTAGAAGCACCGAACCATGTACCGAATACCGCCATAAGGATAACCGCAACGATGATAACCGTAAGGTTACTGTCGAGGATAGCAGCAAAACCACGCTCGAAACCGTTCTTGATAGCACCGTCGATGGTTCTGCCGGATTTAAGCTCTTCTCTGATTCTTTCCGCGGAAATAACGTTCGCGTCAACACCCATACCGATCGACAGGATAATACCTGCGATACCGGGCAGTGTAAGAGAGGAGGAATCATTGAAAGCAAAGAAACCAGTGATAGCTGCGAACATACCTGCAACCTGACCTGCCAGCGCGATAACTGCAACAAATCCGGGCAGACGGTAGTAAGCGATCATGAACACAGAAATAAGCGCAAACGCGATAAGACCTGCGATCGCCATAGCGTCACGGGCGCCTGTACCCAGAATGGGAGAGATGGTGGAAAGATTTTCAATTGCCAGCTTGAAGGGGAGAGAACCACCGTTGATCTTGTTTGCAAGATCCTCAGCAGGACCGGGCTCGTCATACTCAGGAGATGTGATTATAGCGGTACCGCCTGTTATCTTCTGAGATACATTGGGAGCGGAGATGCAGATATCATCCATCCAGATGGATATCTGATTGCCTACAAGTCTGCCTGTAGCATCTGCGAATGCAGCTTCGCCATTATCGGTAAGATCGAGAACTACAACATACTGGTTGGTGTCGGGATCATAGCTTACATAAGCACGGTCAACGTCTGTACCCTGAAGAATTACCTTATCCTTGGTAACGCCTGTGGGCAGACCATCTGTATCTACCTCGTACTTCTCGCGGAAGGTGAGGAGGGCGGTCTCGCCGATCTCCTTTACAGCAGCCTCGGGATCGAAGCTGGTGTCATCAGCCTGCCAGGGGAACTGTACGATGATGGTCTGGGAGGTACCGTCAACGTATACCTCGTAGTCATTGATGTTTTTGTCTACCAGACGTGTCTCAATGATGGACTTTGCCGCATTGAGGTCATCCTGTGTGATCTCGTGTTCCGCTGCGTAATCATCGGGCACGCCGAAAGATACGTTTACGCCGCCGCGGATATCGATGCCCCATCTTATATCATCAATACCCCAGATAATATGGCTTTCGGTATCGCCATAACGGGTACTTACGCCCATTGTGGAGAGCACTGCAAAAGCAATAATAAGGATAAAAACGATAAAGAAAACGGGTTTTGTGATTCTTAATTTCAATTGTTTCACTCCGTTTCAAAATTGCTTGGCGGAATATTACCGCCATTTTAGTCTATACCAATTATTTATTATAATATATTCTGTCAAAATAGTCAATAGCTAAAAAAAGAATAACGATGATTTTTCATCAAAAAACTCAAATCCCACTGTATCTGTCGCCGCACAAACATAATAAAATTGATTATATAGTATATAAAATTTACCTCAGGCGTCACCGATATGCAGAATATTCGGTGTTGCGCTTGACTTTTATTATAAATAGTAGTACAATATAGGGTAACCGCAAAAAACAGCGGCGCGGATGATGCTGTTGCGGCATACCTGTATGTATGCGGGCGGCATCGGACAGACCATCTCTGTTTCAGCGGTAATAATTTTTTGAACGGCGGGGCATTTGTTCAGCCCTGTTAGGAAAGGATGTTCACAATGATAAAAGTAACACTGGCAAACGGCGAAGTAAAGGAATTCGAGGCAGGACTTCTTGCATTTGATGTGGCAAGAGAAACAGGTGACGCGAAGACTGCGTGCCTTGCCGAGATCAACGGAAATGTGTGCGACCTGCGCACAAAGATCGAAGCGGATTGCACCGTTAAGTTCCTTACATTTGATGACGAGCAGGGCAAGCGCTGCTTCAACCATACAGCTTCCCACGTTCTGGCTCAGGCTGTAAAGCGCCTGTATCCCAACACAAAGCTTGCTATCGGTCCCGCGATCGAAAACGGATTTTACTATGACTTCGACTTTGAAGAGCCCATCACCGCAGATGCACTCCCCAAGATCGAAGCTGAGATGAAGAAGATCGTCAAGGAAGCCATCCGACTTGAGCAGTTCACAATGGCTCCCGACGAGGCTATAAAGTATCTTGAAGAACAGGGCGAGATCTACAAGGTAGAGCTGTGCAAGGAGCACGCTGACAAGGGCGAGCCTATCAGCTTCTTCAGACAGGGTGATTTCACAGATCTGTGTGCAGGTCCCCACATGATGTCCACATCTCCCATCAAGGCATACAAGCTCACTTCTGCAACAGGTGCTTACTGGCGTGGCAGCGAGAAGAACAAGATGCTGACAAGAATTTACGGCACAGCATTCCCCAACAAGGATGCGCTCAACGATTACCTCACAGCAGTTGAAGAAGCCAAGAAGCGCGATCATAACAAGATCGGACGTGAGCTGGAATATTTCACAACAGTAGACTGCATCGGCCAGGGTCTGCCGATCCTGCTCCCCAAGGGTGCAAAAGTGATCCAGACGCTGCAGCGCTGGGTAGAGGATACCGAGTATAAGAGGGGCTATGTTCTTACAAAGACTCCTTATATGGCTAAGCGTGAGCTTTACAAGATCTCCGGACACTGGGATCATTACCGCGATGGTATGTTCATCCTCGGCGACCCCGATGACGAAACAAAGGAGTGCTTCGCTCTCCGTCCCATGACCTGCCCGTTCCAGTATCAGGTATTCCTTAACAGACAGCGCAGCTACCGTGATCTTCCTATGAGACTGGGCGAGACTTCTACACTCTTCAGAAACGAGGACAGCGGTGAGATGCACGGCCTTATCCGTGTAAGACAGTTCACCATCTCCGAAGGACACCTCATACTCCGTCCCGAGCAGCTTGAAGAAGAGTTCAAGGGCTGTCTGGAGCTTGCAAAGTACTGTCTTGAAACAGTAGGTATGCTTGAGGACTGCACATTCCGCTTCTCGCAGTGGGATCCCGCTAACCCCAAGAACAAGTACGAGGGCACAGCAGAGCAGTGGGAGACAGCACAGGCTACAATGAAGAAGATCCTTGATAACCTTGGTGTTAAATACACTATCGGCATCGATGAGGCTGCATTCTACGGACCTAAGCTCGATATCCAGTACAAGAATGTATTCGGTAAGGAAGATACTATCGTAACCATTCAGATCGATATGCTGCTGGCTGAGAAATTCGGTATGGAATACGTTGACGTGGACGGCACCAAGAAGAATCCCTATATCATCCACCGCACATCCCTCGGTTGCTACGAGAGAACTCTCGCATATCTGCTCGAAAAGTACGCAGGCGCACTCCCCCTGTGGATGTCCCCCGAGCAGGTCCGCATCCTGCCTATCACCGACAGAGCAAAGGAATACGCAGAGAGCATCTCCGCAAAGCTGGAAGACCTCGGTATCCGCACATCTGTGGATAACAGAAATGAGAAGATCGGCTGGAAGATACGTCAGGCACAGATCGAAAAGATTCCTTACTTCTTCATCGTCGGCGACAATGAGGTCGAGGCAAATACTGTAGCACTCCGCTCCCGCAAGGACGGCGACCTCGGCGCATCTCCTCTGGATGAGGTCATCGCAAAGATCGTGCTCGAAAACGCTGAGAAGAAAAGATAATATACTATATAATAAATACAGAAAGGTTGAAAAACAATGGCTAATCAGTTGACCCAAGATGAGATCAAAAATATCAACAAGGCACTTGAGGACAGGATCATCGCCGCAGTAGAGGATAACAGCAAGTGGAAGAGCGTTCTTCCCGACCTTATGAATGCCGAGGTGTTCGTAGTGGCTCAGATGTCCGATAAGACAGACGCAAACGGCAAAAAGCTGCTGAATATCCTTTCCATGAAGAATAAGGAGGGTCAGATGTGCATACCTTTCTTTACTTCTCCCAACAAGATGGCTGTACTCGCTACCCCCGACAGAAAGTCCTTCAACTGCATGAAGATGAAGACCGTCAGACTCTTTGAGGCTGTAAAGGGCAAGTCCGCTATGCTCAACCCCGGCTCCCATAACTGCACAAAGCTGTTCACCCCTTTTGAGATGAACCTGCTCGTTATGGAAAACAAGGGCGAATAATCCCTGTAATACCAACGACCGCAGAGGTATACCCTCTGCGGTTTGTAATGCCAGAAGGAGTATTATTATATGAAAAGAACATTTGCATTACTTGCTGCCATGGTAATGGCGCTGTCCGCAACAGGCTGCTCCAAAGAAACAATGAACAATGTATCACAGTTCATAGAGGCGAGCGGAAGAGATTACGGCAGAACCTATACCGCAAAAATGGGCGAAGAACAGAAGAACTCTTTCTTCACCACTGTCGTAAACAGCGTAGAGATCAGGAATCAGGTAAACGGATACGTCCCCGGCGAGGGATTTGAGTTTGTCTGCATAAACATCACCGTAAAAAATATTTTCGACGATGAGATCATAATGGGCTGCGGTGATTTTGAGATCGCATGGGGCGACGATGAGGATGAGCGCGATATCCCCTCCTATGCGGATGACCTTTCCGATGACCTTTATCCCGATCAGTTCTATCTTGACAAGAACGAAACATTCACCGGAACAGTATTCTTTACAGTACCCGTTGACAGAGATGGTGATCTTCAATTCATCTACGAAGAGCTTTACGATGATGAATTCGAGGGAAGTACCTATATAATAGAGCTGGGCGACCCTGACTAAAACTATCACATATCCATAAAAACATCCCGAAATTCCTCTTTCGGGATGTTTTTTATGACTTTTCAGTACAAATAGAAAAAAATTTTAAAAATTTCTAAAATTTTTTTAAAAAAGTGCTAAAGTTTTCAAAAAAACCGCCGATATAATATACGTGATAGCTGAAAAGCTAAAAGTTCTCCAAGTGTACATAAGAGAACGAACATTTTATTACTTCAACCATACGTCCCCACGGGAACGGATTTCCCGAAAAAGTTAACAAGGGACGTGAATTTCAAGGAGGAAATTATTATGGCAGGAATGGTAGTACAGCATAACATGAACGCGATCAACGCGTACAACAGACTCAACACCAACATCAATGGTCTCAAGAAGTCTTCTGAGAAGCTTTCTTCCGGTTACAGAATCAACCGTGCAGGCGATGACGCTGCAGGTCTGGCTATTTCCGAGAAGATGAGATCCCAGATCCGTGGTCTGAACCAGGCTAAGAGAAACTCTCAGGATGGTATCTCCATGATCCAGACATACGAGGGTGCTCTTCAGGAAACACACTCCATCCTTCAGAGAATGAAGGAGCTGGCAGCAGAGTCCGCTAACGGCACATACGACGACAAGACAGACCGTGCAGCTATCCAGCTCGAGTTCGATCAGCTTAACGACGAGCTCAACCAGATCGCTGATACAGACTTCAACGGCGTACAGGCTCTCAACGGTGGCTCTCTCGCTTCCTCTTCTACTGTATCCGTACCCAACGCATTCAGCGGTTCTGCAAGCTCCCTGACCTACGCTTCCACAATCACTCTGCAGGTAGGCGCTCGCTCCAAGGATGCTGTTAAGTTCACATTCTCTTACACATCCGAGGGTATCGGTTCTCTGACTAAGGACCTCAACGTAACAGCTAAGGGTCTTGGTACAGCTAGCCTGAGCCTTGCTTCTCAGGGTTCTGCTAACAAGGCTATCGACCAGATCGACTTTGCTATCAACAAGGTTTCCATGGTTCGTGCAACATTCGGTGCTATGCAGAACAGACTTGAGCACAAGATCGAGAACCTGACTGCAACAGCAGAGAACATGACAGAGGCTGAGTCCAACATCCGCGACACAGACATGGCTTCCGAGATGATGAACTACACCAAGTACAACATTCTCCAGCAGGCTGCTCAGTCTATGCTCGCTCAGGCAAACCAGCAGCCCCAGTCCATCCTGCAGCTCCTCGGCTAATCCTAACGGGTTCGCTAATGCAGCTTAAAGGTGGCAGGGCAGCGTAAATGCTGACTAGCTAACAAGGCTCCCCCGAAGCGATTCGGGGGAGTTTTTGTTTAAAACAGTGTTTTTGTGTTTGTATAGTATTGTATTATAATCGATTTTATGGTAAAATACTGATAGATACTTTAAATGACGAAAGGATGTTGCGCTCTATGCTGTTGACCATCGGAATGATCGTAAAAAACGAAGAAAAATACCTGCGCCGTTGCCTTACGGCGATACAGCCGATACTGAAAAATGTGGATAGTGAGCTTATCATCGTTGATACAGGCTCCACTGATAAAACCGTTGAGATTGCAAAGGAATTCACCGATAAAGTCCTGTTTTTCGAGTGGATCAATGACTTTGCCGCTGCAAGAAACCACGGTTTAAAGCAGGCAAAGGGCGAGTGGTTCATGTTCCTTGACGCAGATGAGATCTTTATTTCCTGTGACAGCATAATTGATTTCTTTAATTCGGGAACTTATAAAGAATATAATTCCGCAGTATATGGTATAAAGAACTTTGTGTCTGAGGATAATCACGATGTTTATACAAATATCTATGTGCCCAGACTTACAAGGCTTCTTCCCGAAACCGAGTTTGTCAGCCCCGTACATGAGCGTTTCAATACCTATGGTGCTCCTATAATGGTGCTGCACGATGTGGCAGACCACTTCGGTTATGCATTCAGTGGTAACGCAGAAATGAAAGAGGAGAAGTTCAAGCGTAACTCCGAGCTGCTTCTCAAGCGTCTTGAGACTGACGAAAAGTATGAAAATCCTTCGCTTTTCAGCCAGCTTTTTGATACATACTGCTTCCTGGATGACAAAACTCAGGCCATCGAATACGCATATCAGGGTATAGAGCTGTGTAAAAAGCAAGAGAACGATTTCGTTCTTGCGTTGTACCACTCTCTTACTGTGCTGCATTATGTCAGCAAGAAGTTTGAGGATGTACTAAGAATATACGATGAATATTTCGAGGTTGACGACAGTATCCGTCAAGGCGAAAGATGTACCGACCTTGAAATGTATGCATATCGTGCACTTTCACTGTACGAGCTTCAGAGATTCGAGGAGGCCTACGAATCATTCCGCAAATTCATCGCAATGTTCGACCGTGTATACAGCAAGGAGCTTTGTACAAGAGAGATACTGTATACCGTACAGCGTTTTAACAACGAACATTCTTTCGATGAGGTGAATGTATACTACACCGAATGTTGTATGAAGACAGGCAGATACAGCGATGCGGAAAAAAGCTTCAGAAACTCTCCCGCAAGCCATTTTGCCTATGCACCCAATATATATAATCTTCGTATCCGCCAGGAGGTACAGCTCCTTTCAATGCGTGGTTGCTCTGATATAATCAAGATGTACAACAATCACGACAAAAAGGGCAAAAAGCACTTCTTTGATACGCTCAGATATACGATGTTCATGATGAATGACGATGACAGAAAGTTCTTCATCAACAAATTCCATTCCATGAATCTGGAAAACACAGAGAGCCGTAACATCATCTCCCTGTATAAGTCGCATTTCCTGGGCGACGGCATGGGTGAGGAACGTCTTAACACCTTTATCGAAAAATTCGGTGCAGATCACCCCGATATCCTGTATCTGATGATGAAAGAGAAGCTTGATATCTCTCCCTATATAAAGGCTTGCGAGAAGATCGAAGACAGCATAGACCGCGGTTTTTCAGCTATAGAAGTATTCCCTGAAGCAGTAAAGGCCTATTCCCCCGATAACATAAAGGATACGATGGGTATTTACGGTGCGGTCAGAATGTATCTGCACAGTGCCCTGCACTGTATCAGCAAGAAGCTGGATGCAACTGACGTCCTGCAATATGCAGGCGACTGCGCTATAATGTATCTCCAGACATTCGGCGAGGCGAATATCCCCGAGGAGGTCATGGCTGCCGTAACTATAGCAGAGATCCAGTTGCTTCGCAGAAACCGCAACTTCAAGGAGTGTATAGCAGCACTGAGACGTCTTATCAAGATCAACAATAAATATGCGTCGATCGCCAAGGAGTATCAGAATATCCTTAAGGCAGATGTAGGCGAGTAACCGACCGAGCAGATCAATAAAAAAGATCCGAAGAATGATATGATCTTCTTCGGATCTTTTTTGTTGCAGATGTTTATGCTGCTTTCAGTTGCAACGTTTGCAGGGAGCATATCCTGAATCTGTCGCTTCAGAAAGGGTCATTTCGGTGTAGGTCTTCATTCCTGAGCAATCGGATCTTCTGTGGTATTTCCCACCTGAGCTTACATACACAGTCGCCTCGTGGATAATAGGAGGAATCTCTTGTGCGGCAGCATCCTTAAGAGTCTGCTGAGGCGTACTTTGCGGCACAGGTGATGTCGTCTGCGCTTCTTCTGAAACGAAGTCGGTTTCTGTTTTTATCATCACGTCGGCAAGAATGATATGGTCTTTTTCCATTTCGGATATGATACCGCTGACATTTAAGATCTCGTTGCAGGTATAGGCACTTTCGACAGGAACATAAACAGTGAAAAGAGGATCATCAAAAACAAATGTCAGCATATCATCAGTGCACTTCTGAGGGTAGGCCGAAAAGCTGATGCTTAATCCTATGCTTTCATAATTATATCCGTTGCCCGAGGTCGTTACTTCTGTCTGCGCCGTAACGGCAGGATTTTTCGTTCTGTCGAGTGAGAGGGTGAGCGAATCATCTTTTTTATCCGCCGAACCAAATGCAGCGCCTGCAATAAGCGCAGAGCAGACCCCTGCAGCTATTCCGAACTTTGTTTTTGTCTGCATCTGTACCCCCTCCTTCCTTTTTTATATTATACCTTTTCTTGTTATGGGTGTCAACCTGTTACAGAGGACCAATAAGGTCATGTCAAAATACTGTAAAAATCGACAAAAATCCATACAGGTATTGCAAACCCATAGAATCAATGGTATAATTTTCATATAGATAAAACAGCAAAGGGTGGATAACATTGAATAAAATAAGATCAGCACGCGGCTTTACATTGGTAGAGATCATAATCGTTCTGGCGATCCTCGCAATACTTGCCGCATTTCTCATCCCTTCTTTTTCGGGATATATTGATAAGGCTAATGAAGGTACCTCGGTTTCGGATTGCCGCAACTTCGTTACCGCCGCACAGGTTATAGCTTCGGAAAAGTATGCAGACAGGACGCTTGACGATTCCGCTGTGGGCGTTGAAGCGAAATCGGATGATTTCATCAGAGAATGCTTCGTACTTGCAGAGCTGGATGATGACGGAAGTATACCCGATAATCATTTTATAAAGGTATCTCTTTCGGCAAAGGGAAAAATAACTGAGCTTGTATATACCGACGGATATTACACTGTTACCTACAGCGACGGAGACTTCAGTGCCGAGGAGGGTGCCAAGATATCCGCAAACACCGCTGTCATCCTATAAAGATCAGAAGCATTTAACACAGTTAGATGCTTCTTTCAGCTTATTGGAAAATACGGAGAGGAAGCGCAAGCATGAACGAATACAGATATATCTCCGCCCGGGCTGACGGAACGATAAAAAAGGGCAGAGAAAAGGCTATCTCGGCAGAAGAACTGCGCACAGATCTTGAAAGCAGGGGACTGTATCTTCTGAAATATGATGTGATAGACCGGTCGTATACTGAACTGAATTACCTGCAACTGGCAGAATTCTGTCGCGAACTGTCATCACTTCTGGGCGCAGGTGTACCGATAGGCAGATCACTGGATATAATATGCAGGCGCACAACATCCGCACGGACAAGAAACGTGTATTCGTCAGTGATCGGCCATATCAACAGAGGCGAGCCTCTGCACGTGGCGATGGCGGCGCAGAACAATGCATTTCCGTCGCTGCTTATAAACATGGTGAAAGCCGGCGAGTCAGGCGGAAAGCTGGAGAACTCGCTCTCGCGTATGGCTGCCTATTACGAGGCTGAATACCGCACACAAAAGGAGCTGCGTGGTGCTATGATATATCCTGCGGTACTGCTGGTGATAACTCTTGTCGTGATAGTGGCGGTATTCACCTTTGTGTTCCCCTCGTTCAATAAGCTTTTCGATGGAATGGAACTTCCTGCGCTGACACAGTTCATGATGTCTGTAAGCAGGTTGTTTACTGAGCAGCCCTTTGTCCTTACAGCCGTAATAATGCTTGTTGTGGCGGTGCTGCTCTGGCTCAAGGAATTGCGGTCTGTCCGCAGCATAGCGGACAGAATTAAGCTAAAGCTGCCTTATGCAGGCCGACTTAACAGGATAATATACACAGCACGTTTTGCAAGGACATTCTCCTCCCTTTATTCCGGCGGTATGCCGGTTCTTGCCGTGCTTTACGCATCGCAGGAAACTATCGGCAACAGCTATATCGCTTCGCAGTTTGATGACGTTATACACTGTGTAAGCTCGGGCGGGTCCATGTCAAAAGCCTTGGCAGCAGTGGACGGGCTGGATATAAAACTCACCGCTGCTCTTGCCGTGGGCGAAGAAAGCGGCAGGACTGAAGAACTGCTTGTAAAGATGGCAGGCGCCATGGAATACGAGGCGGCAGCCGCAACAAAGAAGCTGGTCAGGCTGGCAGAACCGCTGCTTATACTTCTTATGGCGGCTGTGATATTGCTTGTTGTGCTGTCGGTGATGATCCCTATATACGATATGTATGGAAGCATTGGCTCGCAGTGGGGAATATAACAGATCCGAAAGGTTAGTAATTATATGGTAAGCGTTTATATATCTAATGAAATGGTGCAGGCCGCATACGGAGAATATCGCGACAGCGTTACAGCGGTAGAAAAGGTGGTTTCTGTACCGCTGCCGGAAGGCAGTGTGCTCAACGGAACGATACTCCGATACGAAGATGTGCTAATGTCACTGAAGCTGTTGGCAAACGATATAGATGAACCTATAAACAAAGTAAGGCTGGTGATAAACGGAGCCGTTACCCGTTATATTACAATGCCCGATGTCAGACAACCCGCCTACCGTCAGCTACTGCTGGAACAGGAGTTTTCGGATTCGCATCCCGAAGCATTGTTTGAAGGCATGACGCTCGGCTTCTGTGATGACGGCAGGGCAGAGGTGCTCGCCTGTATGGTCGAGTATGACCTGGCGGAAAGTTATGCCGATCTTCTGTCCGATGCGGGATTTGGTATAGCCTCTATAGAACCCGCAGAGTGCGCTGCTATCAGACTGGTATCATACTGCGAGATGCTGTGCGACTCCTCGTTTATCCTGTCAGTATTAGACGGAAATACGGCAGAGCAGTTCGTTTTCATAGACGGGCGATATCGCCACTCCTGCAGGAGCAGGCTTTACTCCGAGCGCGGCGGAAAAGAATTTTCAGAAGAGATAAAGCGGTCGGTAGAAGATCTTTTGATACATTTCCGTAACGAGGAAGAAATATCAGAGCCTGTAAATCTTCTGCTTTGCGGCTACAATGACGAGGAACTGTATTTTCTGAGAGGTGCTTTTCCGGAAAACTCCCTGCGTGTTGCCCATGTCCCCGATCAGGATGAGATGGCTCTGCCATACAGCGACAAGCTTTCGGAATGTTTATATGCGATCGGAGGGCTGTGCCCTGCTGAAAAGGGCGATCCTGACTTTTTATCGGCGTTACAAAGATATGATTCACAACGCTCCCGCCCTGACAGCTTTACATTGAAGCGTAACGCATTGATAGCTTCGGCTGCCATAATGGTGCTTGCGTTTATCGCAGGAATAACCGCGCTGAATATCCACAGAGATTCGCTGAGCGAACAGCTTGAAGCACTGAAAGCACCGACAGATTCCGTTGTATACGATCATGATTCCATAGCGGAGGTAAACGAGCTTCTGCATAAGCTGGATGATGAGATATCCGATGCTCTTGAGCTATGTTCAGCCGATCTCTACACGGGATACAGAGCCGATATTTTCACGGAAATAAACAGAATATGCGCGGGACAGATCAGACTTACAGAAATACGTGCAAACGATCTTAGCTTTATGCTCGGTTTTTCAGCAGCAGATGCGGAAGATATCCCCGTGTTCGTGCAGCAACTAAGGGAATCGGAACTGTTCAGCGGAATAGTCTACAGCGGATATTCAAAGGATCATAACGCATACGCATTCACATTGGAGTGTATTCCTGAAGATAGTATGGAGGGGTCGGATGACGAATAACAGTAAAAAGAGCAGTTTGCTGCTGGCGACACTGCTTATTATGGTTCTCGGCGCAGTGCTGACGTTGCAGTGCGCAGTATTCCCTGTGATAAATGAGTGTGCTGCACTGGAAGAGGAGATAGCAGACGCCCGCTTTCAACTTGAAATGACACAGGCAGAGAATATTTCATCGGCTGCTATCGAGGAAGAAAGCCACTCCCTGAGAAACATGATAGCGGAAAAGACCTCGGTGCTTTATCAGGGATACTCCGCGGCTGATGTCGATAAGGTCATATCGGGATATCTGAAGAAGTGCGGAATGATTGCAAAAGACCTTGAGATTTCCGAAGTTAAAAACAATGGTATTGCTGTTATAACGGCCGAATACAGCACAGAGGGCAGCTACACCTCGCTGATAAAGCTTATTGAAACGGTTAACGATGATACCGCTTTATATATCACGGACATCAGGATGCGCTCGCTGGATACAGAAGCAATCACAGCCAATACAAACAACCTTGCCTTTGTTATTTCTATAGTCGCGTATTCCGTTTCGGAGGATGACTTATGGGCAGAGTAAGGCGTCTGCTTCTATCAAAGGGTCATGCGCTTGTCTGGGCACTGTGCTGTATGATGGTGATCACGGTTATCGCCGCGGCAGTGCTTACCGCAGGCGCAGCAAGCTATCACCACGCACTCGGTGAGGCGATGCGGCAGAAATCCCTGCTGCTTGCGAGATCGGGTATAACCTATGCTGTGCAGATGATACGCAGCGGTGATCCGGAGTGGTGTCCCGACGGAGAAAATTTTGTGAGCGGTACTGTTGTAACAGGCACCAAGACATTATTTTTTGACGAGAACAGGAAGGAACCGGTGTTAATTACTTATGAAACAGTTGACAGCAGACTAAAAGTGACAGCCTGCGCCACAGCAGGAGAGGTTACCGAAAAGAGCTGCGCCCTGTTCAGTTGTACCGAAAGCGATGGTGAGTATATATGGGAATTTACAGGCTACGCAGGCTGATGAAAAACAGTGCGTTTACGCTTGCCGAAACAATATGTGCTTTTGCGGTGCTCACCCTGACAGCAGTGATGCTGCTTAGCAGCGTCAGTGTTTCAGCGAGCTTTGCCGCTGCAGCATCCGATATCAGGAACAGCGCAGACGCGGCAGCGGCAAAGCTATACCGAAAGGAGTCCGCATCACTGGATTCGCGTGTTTTAGTATGTGAAGAGAACGGCACTGCAGCTGAGGGTCCGGAAGTAACGCTTTATATATGCGATATAACAGATAATATCCGTTTTTACTATTACAACGGAGAAAAGGCCGGTGCATTGTCATGAGAAAGTGCAAGGGATTTACACTCCCCGAAACTACACTTGCTTTTCTTGTGTTTATGGTGATCGCAGGCGCGGTGGCAAGTGTAATAATCATCGGGATGAATATTTCCGTGCGCAGCGCGAGGAATACTAACGCACAGCTTGCAGCGGATGGTATGTATGATTATCTGTGTGAAAGGCTGTGCTATGGCCGCGATATATCGATAGGGTTCAGCAGTGACGATTATCCACAGCCCGATAATGCACGGATGATATATCTGCCCCGTGACGGCAGCGCAATGATATTCTGCGAAGGAACCGATACCATTGATGGCGAGGATGTTTTCGGAAAGGATATCCTGAGAGGTATGAAACTGTACGTCAGGTTCTCTTATAACAACAGAAATGCTGATATCATCGGCATAACTCTGGAGCTGAAAGCGGAAAACGAAGTATATTCCCGCAGCGGAGCAGTGAAGCTGATGAACAACATCGGATATTGCGACATTGTGAGCGGCGTCTGTACCAACGAGATCGGCGATGTTTATATTATTTACAGAGATGTGTGAAAGGACGTTTTGAATGAGTAATGACAGACAGGCGTTGAAACGTCTTGCGGAACAGTATTCGGTCCGGCTCCTGCCGGCGCAGAACATACAGGCACAGCCTGAGGCGCTGGCACGGCTTCCGCGGGCAGTAATGGAACGCTATTGCGCGATGCCCTTTGAACTTCGCGGAGATGTGCTTTGCGTTGCTATGAGCGATCCGTCCGACTTTTACGCCCGTGAGGATATAAGACAGATAGCAGGTGCACGAACCGAGATATATCTTTGCGAAAAAGAATATATACTGCAAAGCATCGAGCTTTGCAGCAGGGACAATGCCACCTCTGCACTGCCACCTATTGCTATCAGCCGCGGGATAAAGGAAGACTCCGCAGCAGTTGACACTGTGAACTCCCTTATCGAGTACGGCTACAGCTCCAATGCCAGCGATATACATATCGAACCGTTTGAGGAAAACAGCCTTGTACGAATGAGGATAGACGGACTGGTAGGAGATAATTGCACCTTGTCCGTAGAGCTTCACTCTATGGTGATAGCGCGGATAAAGATCATGGCAGACCTTGATATAGCAGAGCATCGGCTTCCACAGGACGGTAATATCACCACGGAGATAAATGGCAGGAAAATAAGCCTGCGCGTTTCCATAGTCCCCACGGTGTACGGTGAAAAGGCCGTGCTGAGATACCTCACAACAAGCACTGAGATAGACATGGCAGACACCCTGGGTATGAGCATAGAAAACCACGCAAAGCTGATGAGGATACTTGCTTCACAGGGAGGTATAGTGTATCTTACAGGCCCCACAGGCAGCGGCAAGACCACAACGCTTTATATGATACTTGAAAAGCTTGCCTCGCAGCCTGTGAATATCTGCACCATAGAAGATCCCGTAGAACGACGTATACCCCGCGTGAATCAGACCGAGGTGAACAACGCCGCAGGCGTGGATTTCACAACAGGACTACGAGCACTGCTAAGGCAGGATCCCGATATCATCATGATAGGCGAGACCCGAGACGTGCAGACAGCAGAGATCTCGGTAAGAGCTGCAATAACAGGACATCTTGTATTGTCTACCCTGCATACTACCGACGCTGCTTCGGCGGTCACCAGGTTGCGAGATATGGGGATAGCCCCTTATCTCGCCGCAAATTCCCTTTCGGGAATAGTTGCACAGCGTCTTTTGAGAAAAGTGTGTCCCGATTGTGCACAGGAGGTCAAGCCCACCTCCGAGGAACGTAATATCATAGGCCATGATAGCAGATACATCCGCCGCGGCAAGGGCTGCCCGCGTTGCAACTGCACAGGATACAAAGGAAGGATCGCTATACATGAGGTGCTTTGTATCGACAAGGTGATCCGTCGTATGATATCCGAGGGCGCCGATGCCGAAAAACTGCGCGATCACGCAGTTGAGCATCAGGGAATGAAGCCGCTTCGCTCCCTTGCGATACAGCTTGTAAACGAAGGAAAAACGACTCCCGAAGAGCTGCTCAGGGCAGCACTTTATGATGATCTGAAATAAAAGGAGTAAGATATGTTTGGTTTTAAAAAGAAGAAAAAACACAAGGACAGTATGCCGATAGAGTCTATCCTTGCACTGAATTATAAGCGGATACAGTATGCCTCAATGCGTGATCCCGATACATATAAGGAGATACGCCTCGGTACTGATGGCGCACTTAACATCATCGCGGATAAGATGCATATAGTATGCTCGGGCGAAAGCGTGTTCGCCTGTACCCTTGACGAACTGTCCGCGGGCGAGCTTATGAGTCACGATGGCATCGTGCTGAAAGGCTTCGACCATGTTTCGGGTGAAGAACGCACAGTAACTGCATTTTATCTGAAAAAGGACTGATATGACAGAATAACAAGATCATAAAAAAGATCCGGAAAAGGATGATACCTTTCTCCGGATCTTTTTATTAAGCTGATATTTCAGAATCAAAAACTGCAACCGGACCGATCTCCGCTCCTTCATTTCCTTAATGAAATAATATGATCGTAAACTTTTCCGACACTTTCTTCGTTTTCGGCAAGGCAGTCCAGTTCGCGATGCTCAAAAAGCTTTTCGGCAACGCTTACCGCAGATTCATTTATGCTTCGGAACTCATTCAGAACATCACATCCGGCACCCATGCTGATATATTTCAGCTCGTGATAACTCTGGATCGTAAGCTGAACAAATTCAGTTTCATCATTATTGAAAGCATAATCCAAAGCCTTGCTTCTGAGATATGGGTCCGATTCTTTTATGTGAACAAAACCACAATGCGGATCACGTGCGGCATATCTGAGATGCTTGAAATTTGCCATTACCGCCGTACCGAAGCACATGGGACAGGGCTCCATAGTTGCGTACAGAATTAGTTTTTTAGGGTCATGCTTCGAGGTGTCAAGCTTCCTCAGGGCATTTGCCTCTGCATGAGCAATATATCTGTTAACGGTATCTGATTCATTACTGCGGTTGTGATCTTTCAGTATAATATTCCCGCTTTCATCGGTAATCACCGCACCTATAGGAATACTTCCGCTCCTGAAGGCGGTCCATGCTTCCTCAAATGCTGTCTTCCAGCTTTCGGACAGGTCTTTCCACATATCGTTTCCTCCTACTGATATTAAACAACCTGATCATGCTTTGCGATGGCAAATACAGGAAGTTTCTAAGATCATTATATCAAAAGCTCCCGAAAAAGTCAATGATGCGGGTAAGGCTTGCTTATTTTCTCTGTGCCATGTATGATATAATATGTTTTTGCCATAATATACAAATCCTCAGCCTGTCTTGCTTTGCATTTTTTAATACTTACTATTGCATTTTTGGTGATTTTATGGTATGATAAACTATATATCTGTATATATAAGCAAAATAAATATAAACATATATAAGAAAGGGTCAATATTATGAGTAAGGTAGTTAAGTTCGGCGGAAGCTCTCTTGCTGACGCTAATCAGTTCCGCAAGGTTGCGGATATCATTCATGCAGATCCCGAACGTTGCTTTGTAGTTCCCTCTGCGCCCGGCAAAAGATATTCCGATGATATCAAGGTAACAGATATGCTGTATACCTGCTATGATGCGGTGCAGAACGGTGAGGATTTCACAAAGGCGTTCGCACCTATCAAGGAGCGTTTCAATGGTATCATCTCTGAGCTTGGACTGTCTCTGAACATGGACGAGGAGTTTGAGAAGATCGGCGTAAACTTCAAGGCTGCCGCAGGCAGAGAGTACGCAGCAAGCCGCGGTGAGTACCTTAACGGTATCATCCTTGCAAACTATCTCGGCTTTGCTTTTATCGACGCTGCAAAGGCTATCTTCTTTGATAACAAGGGCAACTTTGATGATGATATCACCAATGCCTGCCTCGGTGCTATGCTCGACAAGACCGAAAAGGCAGTTATCCCCGGCTTCTACGGTGCTATGCCCGACGGCACGATCAAGACATTTTCCCGCGGTGGTTCCGACTTCACAGGCTCCCTTGTCGCAAAGGCAGCAGGAGCTTCCATGTATGAAAACTGGACAGATGTAAGCGGCGTTCTGGTGGCAGACCCCAGAATAGTTGAAAACCCCGCAGGTATCAACGTTATCACATACAGTGAGCTGCGCGAGCTTTCTTATATGGGCTTCAGTGTTCTCCATGAGGATGCTGTGTTCCCTGTAAGAAGCGCAGGAATCCCGATCAATATAAAGAACACAAACGCACCTCAGGATGCAGGAACCCTCATCGTTCCCTCTGCTACAAATCCTCCCGCTGAGCACGTTATCACAGGTATCGCAGGCAAGAAGGATTTCTCTGTAATCTCCATCGAGAAGGACAGAATGAACAACCACAAGGGATTTATGAGAAGACTGCTTCAGGTGCTTGAAAATCACGGTATCTTCCCCGAGCATATGCCTACAGGTATCGATACCATCAGCGTTATCGTAAATTCCCACGAGCTTGAGGGTCAGCGCGAAAAGCTTTCGCAGCGCCTTTGCGAGGTAATCAAGCCCGATCATTTTGAGATCGTAGACGGCCTTGCCCTCATCGCTGTCGTTGGACGCGGTATGCGTTCCGTAAAGGGTGTTGCTACAAGAGTATTCGCTGCTCTTTCCCACGCAAACATCAATATCAGGATGATCGACCAGGGTTCCAGTGAGCTTAACATCATCGTAGGTATCGAAAGTGCAGACTTCGAAAAGGCTATCAAGGTGATCTATAATATGTTCATGCTCAGCGAGTAACAACGACAAGGAGGATAAAAAATGGATTATTCGACCTATCTCCACGACGCAAAGATCCGCAGCGGAAAAAGCGGTGCATATAAAAACTATCTTGTAAAGAATATAGAGATCATCGGTCAGAGAAAGCTTGCTGTAATAGCAGTGGACGAAGACTATGCAATTCTTAATGAGACCATCGATATGCTGCGCAGAAAGAATGTGCGCGTTCCTGAGATCGCTTTCAGAGTTACTACCGAGGAAAACAAGGCCGCTGAGGATGGCTCTGTAAGATTTATCGAAGAGCTTAAGGGCAAGGCATCCTCTTTCTATGTGCTTATCCTTGCGCCCTATTACAGCGCAGAGGTGCAGCTTGCAGCTATGGCCAAGGTGATCGGAACATCCGCAGGTATTGCGCTTGCGCTTAAGTCTGTATGTGGTTATACAGAGCGCGACTACTGCGAGATGAACGAGCCGACAGGACTTGGTTTCAGCATGGCGAACAAGAAGATATCCGGTGCTATCGCAGCGGACATAAAGCGTTACAGCGGTATGGAAGCATCCACCGCTGCCCAGCTTTCATCCTACAAAGATAAGATGAAAGGTCAGCGCTGCTATATCCTCGGAAACAACAGCGCAAAGCTTGACGAGCTCAATGTTCTGATGAACGAGCGCACATTTGCGAGCGACAGCTTCTGCGATTTCTTCTCCAGAACTCCTCAGCGTCCCGCATACTACCTGCTTACAGACCCCGCTTCCTATCTCGGAAACGGAAAGTACATCGAGGGTATGGAGTGCTTTGTCAACACCGATGTAAAGGTGTTCGAGGATAAGTTCAAGAAAAAGCCCACATATCTTAACTCTCTCGGAAACGGTCTTATCGACGGACTTCCCACATTCCAGACAGCAAAGAGCCTGTATGAGACCTCTGCAATCATGCCTATGTATCAGATGCTGCAGCTTGCCATCTACATGGGCTTCAGCGAGATATACATCTACGGCTTCGATGGCATTTTTGAGCTGGATATAGATTCCGACGGTATCGGCAGAAAGGTGCCTGAGGGCAGCGTTGCAGGCTTCCCCGAAAAGGCAAAGCAGGTGCTGGAGCGTGTTCGCAATTACGCCGACAACAACGGTATCAAGATATACAGCCTGTGCGAAACAACAGGACTTTCCATGTTCGAGCAGAAGAAGTACGAGGACATTGATTTCTCCGCAGCTTCTATCTTCAACAAGATCTAAACAAAATACGACAGGGCGGGAGCGATTCCGCCCTTTTGGTTAAAGGAGTAGCTTTATGAGCCTTGCAGATGAACTGTTTATACAGAACTGCCGTGATATTCTCGAAAACGGCATATCCGATGAGGGACAGGATATCCGCCCCCGCTGGGAGGACGGGACCCCCGCCCACACCATCAAGAAATTCTGCATCGTAAACCGTTACGATCTTCAGAAGGAATTTCCGATCATGACCCTCCGCAGGGTTTATTATCGCTCCGCAATCGATGAGATACTCTGGATATATCAGAAGAAATCCAACCGTATCGAGGAGCTTTCTTCCCACGTCTGGGACGCATGGGCTGATGATAATGGTACCATCGGCAAGGCTTACGGATATCAGCTTGGTGTGAAGCATCAATATAAAGAGGGTGAGTTCGATCAGGTAGACAGAGTTCTGTTCGACCTTAAGAACAATCCCGCAAGCCGCCGTATCATGACAAACCTGTACAATCACGCAGACCTGCACGAGATGCAGCTTGCCCCCTGCGCTTACTCCATGACATTCAATGTTACGGGAAATAAGCTCAACGGACTTCTTAACCAGCGCAGTCAGGATATGCTTACGGCAAACAACTGGAATGTATGTCAATATGCGGCACTTCTTACGATGTTTGCAAAAGCAACAGGCTTTGAGCCGGGTGAGCTGGTACACGTTATCGCAGATGCACATATTTATGATCGTCATATCGACGCTGTGAAACGCCTTATTGAAAAGAAGCCGTTCCCTGCTCCGAAAATGGAGGTTGAGGATATCACGGACTTCTATAAGTTCACTAAAAACAGCTTTACGGCAATAGAATATCAGTATCACGAGTTCACCGACAAGATCCCCGTTGCGATCTGACAGATACAGAGAGGTTTAATATGTCCGAACAGAAAAGAATTGCGGTGCTTATCGACAGCGATAATGTATCGGCTAAATATGCGCAGTTCATCATGCAGGAGGCCGAAAAGTACGGCACACCCACTTTCAAGCGTGTTTACGGCGACTGGGAAAAGGGCGGAAACGGCTGGCATAACGCTGCCATAAACTACTCCATAATGCCTGTGCAGCAGACCTGTTATATCACAGGAAAGAACGCAACTGATTTTTCCATGATAATAGATGCAATGGACATTCTATATACAGGGAATATTGACGGCTTCTGCCTTGTTACAAGTGACAGCGATTTCACCCGTCTTGCCATCCGCCTGAGAGAAGCAGGAAAGCTTGTTGTGGGTATAGGTGAGCTTAAAACTCCCCGTGCATTTACTGTAAGCTGTCATCATTTCTGTTATCTTAACCAAATGTGCGAGCCTGAGGGCACCCTTGACGAGGAGGCTATCCGCAAGGCTGTCATCGACTATGTGACAGAGCACGACGGCGAGCGTATAGAGCTTGTGAAGATAAACGCCGTGCTTACTTCCCGTTTCGGAAACATAAATTTCGACGAGCTTGGATATCGCCGCTTTACGGCGTTTATCGACAGCTTCAAGGAGCTGCGCAGAAGCAACACCTTTGTCAAGCTTAAAAAGGCAAAGGAGCCTGCACCTGTACCCCAGAAAAGATCGGGCGAGGTAACTGAAGCCGAAATAGTTCAGGCTATGTCGGAATTCTTCCAGAACAACAAGCCCCAGAGCGATAATATGATGAAGATAGAGAGCTATCTCACAGACCGATTCGGCAAGATAGATTTCTCAAGATTCGGGTCAAAGCGTTTTGCAAAGTTCATCGACCGTCAGGCAGGCTTCAACCGCAACGGCACCGATGTTACTCCTGTTGAGATTGCCGAGAGTACCCGCATAACAGCGGAGATATTTGCCGATGAGGCACTCTCCTACGCAAAGGATAACAGTCCCAAGGGCGGTAATGCAGGGCAGCTGAACAATTATCTCATGGGCAAGTACGGAAAGAGCTATTACCGTGAACTGGGATACAATGATTTCCATGCCGCACTTGAAAAGGTGGAAGGCATAGCGGTGGAGAACAATCTTGTTTTCGTAAAAACAGATATGCCCGCTGTAACTCATGAGGAGATATCTCCCGATAAGGCGGCAGAGGCTGTTAAGGCCTATGCGGCAGCAAATATGCCGCAGGGCGGAAATATCGGTCAGCTAAATAACGAGCTTATGAACCGTTTTGGCAAGGGCTACTGTGCTTCGCTTGGCTTTGCGGATTACAAATCGCTGCTGGCTTCCATCGGTGGTGTCAATGTAAAGCGCAACCGTATCTACCTTGCTATCGTGAGCGAACAGCCTGCAGAGGAAGCTCCTGAGCCTGTTATAAAGGCAGAGGATACCAAAGAGGAGAATACGGATATCGTTGAAGTCCCCATCACAGAGGAGCTCACCGAGATGCTTGTGGAGCAGGAAGCTCCTACGGCAGAAAAACCCGATATGAACTCGCTTCGCCGTGATGTGCTGAACTTTGTCGCCAATGCCGAAAAGGGTGGCGGACTTTCTGCGCTTGGAAAGCTTCTGGACGAGAAATATGGCAAGGGAATCGTAAAGGAGATGGGATTCTCCTCTATGCGTAAGCTTGCCGCTGAGGTCAGGGGTGTTGTTATACGTTCCAACAAACTATATCTGGACGAGGCGTTCGCAAAGCAGACCGAGGAAATTGAGCAGTTTGTTATAGATTTCGCCAACAGCGATGGCAAAAAGAGCATCCGTGCACTTGGAATTGAACTTAGAAAAAGATTTGACGGATTTGATTTCAAGGACTACGGCTTTGCAAGGTTCACAGACTTTATCAATGCGATAGATGGAGTCAAGGCGGACAGATACCATGTCAGGGCGGAGAAGTAATATGGATAACAGATTTTCCCGTACCGAAAGACTTCTGGGCGCAGATGCGATGGAAAAGCTTCGCAACTCCTGCGTTGCAGTATTCGGCGTAGGCGGAGTAGGAAGCTATATCGCAGAGGGTCTTGCCCGCAGCGGAGTGGGCCGTATAGAGCTTATCGACAGCGATGACGTGGATATGACCAACCTCAACCGACAGCTTGAAGCACTTTCCGACACGGTAGGACAGCCAAAGGCAGAGGCTATGAAACAACGTATATTGCAGATAAATCCCGAATGCGAGGTAACTGTGCGTAATTGCTTTTTCCTGCCTGAAAACTCGTCTGAGTTCGACTTTACCCGATATGATTATGTTGCAGATGCAGTGGACACCGTCACCGCGAAGATAGAGCTTGTTATGAAAGCGCAGCGCGAGAGTACGCCTATAATCAGCAGCATGGGCACAGGAAACAAACTTAATCCCGCTATGCTGGAGGTTTCGGATATCTACAAGACCTCCGTATGCCCGCTTGCACGTGTAATGCGTCAGGAATTGAAAAAGCGCGGAATAAAAAAACTCAAGGTGGTGTATTCCAAAGAGGAGCCGATAAAGGCACTTGCCTCGGAGGAGGAGAATGCTCATCGCCGGAACATTCCTGCCAGTGCAGTGTTTGTGCCGGGCACGGCAGGACTCATCATCGCCTCGGAGATAGTTAAGGACCTGTCTTATTCAGATAAATAAAAGCGGCTTTGCTGCTGCACCTTTTCAAAGTGCGACCTTCAAAACCGCCATATACAGATTCACGGCCACTGCGGAGTACAGCTCCGCGGTGGCTTTTTTGTTTACTGCTTTGGAATTCTAATTTCAGCATACACGCTGATTGATATAGTTGACGATAACCTTTCCGTACGGCTCGATAACCAGTTTTGATACAGAACCACCCACGCCGTTGAAGCGTACATCCCTGATATCCTCAAAGGAATAGCCCATCAGCATGGACTGCAGAAAACTCAGCGCCGTTCCATGCGAAACAATGAGTATCCGCTGCATATCATTATTTATGATCTCCTGATAAAAAGGATACAATCTGTTCCACAGATCACGGTCGGACTCTGCATCTTCAAAGGGTTTATAGTTGGGATCGTAGCTGTCACCACGAGGGATCCTGTTGCTGTTGTACCACTCCCGCGACTTGCCGTTTCCTGCGCCTGCATTGACCTCTCGTATAACATCTGTTACTATTGGAGTTATCCCCAGTGTCTTATTTATCTCCTCAGCGGTCTGACTTGCCCTTTTCAGATCCGACACATACATATTGAAACACTTATCACAATCCTCGTACAGCAGCCATTTTCCAATATCATAAGCCTGCTTTCGTCCGCGCTCTGTAAGCTCCCAATCTCCCCAGGCACCTATCATTCCATTGATATGGTGCTGTGATTCGGTATGCTGTACCATTATTATAGTCTTACGCTTCGGCTTTGCAAAGAATTCCACTATGATCTGTTCAGCTTTTTCGCGCCCGAACCAACCCTCACCGATATCTGCTCTGGGATAAAGGCGGTGCAGATCCTCCTTTTCGGTGTCGGTAAGCTGCGAAAAATCATCGGTCTCTCTGTCCTCGGGGACACCGACAAGCTTGTTATCCCCATCGTTGCGACAAAACACGCCGATTATCTTTACACGGTCCTCATCGCCAAGCTCGTAATGCTTATCTGTCATTACTATGACATCAAGATGATCACAGGGCGGGGTGCCTGACTCCTTGATCCAGCCATAGGGCTGGGGAACGTTTCTTATGTAGGAAAGACTGTCGCAGTCCTTTTCAATAAACGAGTCCGTTTTAGCAATATATTTCATCCTTTTGGGATAATCGATGGTCTGTTCGATCTTTGCTGTAAATATCATTCTTTACCTCCTGTGAACGAAGTGGCGTATACAAAAAACTAGATCATTTCCGACATAATGCTGAAAATGATCTTGTGTTTTTACTATTTGTTTGGCTTATCTCTGTCAATACAGCTTTTCCAGTATTATGTCAGCTATCCTGTAAAGGGGAGCCTGTACCTCTACTGCGCCGATCTTGTAGGCCTCCATCGGCATGCCGTATACAACGCAGGTCTCTTTATCCTGTCCCACAGTAAAAGCTCCTGCCTGTTTCATCCTGAGCAGGCCGTCCGCACCATCTCTGCCCATTCCCGTAAAGATCGCACCGATCGCGTTGTCTTTAGCGACCTCTGCAACACTGGAGAACATCACATCCACAGACGGACAATGTCCTGATACTTTATCGCCCTTTTTCGAGGATATATAATAGCCCTTGGCATCCTTACACAGCCGCAGATGATGCTCGCCCGCACCTATTATTACAAGGCCTGTGCGAAGTCTGTCGCCATCCTCAGCTTCTTTTACATCCACATTACAGCAACGGTCCAATCGTTCGGAATACATCTTGGTAAAACCGGCAGGCATATGTTGCACAATGATAACAGGTGGCATATCCGCAGGAAAGTTCCTTAATACCTGCTCAAGTGCCTCTGTACCACCTGTAGAAGCTCCCAATGCAACAACTATATCGGTTTTGCGTATAGCTCTTCCGCTTGTTGCCGGGGAAGAAGCAGGGGAGGGCTTAGCCACAGTTGGCAGTGGCTTAGAAACTTTTTTCTCTGCTGCAAGCTCTGCAATAGTCTTTATACCCGGCCGATGATCCGCCAGCTCCAGCTTTGACGGCTTTGCAGATGTACCACCTCGCGCTATCCTTGTGATATTGCTTTTTGAGTGCGCCCTTTTTATCGAATTACACAGCATTTCTGCGAATTTCTGCATATCACTGTTGGTGCGGGTAAGAGGCTTTGCAATAAACTCCGCAGCACCTGCTTTCTGCGCCTCTAACTTTCGTTCGGCACAGGAAGACACAACGATAGTCGGAATATAATACTGCGGCAACAGTTTTTTGAGGAAAGCAATTCCGTCCATGCGCGGCATTTCTATGTCCAGCGTCATAACGTCCGGCTCGTATTTGATTATCATATCTCTTGCGGAATAGGCATCGCCCGCCGTTCCCACTATCTCTATCTGATCATCCTGGCGGATATAGCGGGCCAGGACCTCTCGGAAAAGGATGGAATCGTCAACCACAAGCAGCTTGATTCTTTTCATTAACAACTCCTGTAAAGCTAAATAATGCTATGCCCCGTCGTGTTGAAGTGACGGGGACATAGAGATCATGTTCATTTTAAAGGTCTGCGATAGATGGCAGGCTTGATATAATCAAACTTGGTCTCTCCGCGGGGTATGCTTTCTGCATGACCTATGTAGAAATATCCACCGGGCTTAACAACATCGTAAAATCTGTTGACCAGTGCATTTTTTGTGGGCTGATCGAAATAGATCATAACGTTGCGACAGAAGATAAGGTCAAAAGGCCGTGCCTTGTAATTGTTAGGCATAGGATCCATCAGATTGAAAGGCTTGAAAATTATCTCATTCTTGATGGCCTGGCATATCTCATACTTGTCATCGCTGATCTTGTTGAAATATTTATTACGCCACTCAGGACTAAGACCCTTCATGCCATCCGCACTGTAAACTCCGCGCTTTGCCTTATCCATAACACTGTGAGAGATATCGGTAGCAAGTATCCTTGTATCCCACTGGGATTTTTCCTTGCCGAAATATTCATTCAGCAGCATTGCTGTTGTGTAGCACTCCTCGCCGGAGGAGCAACCGGCACTCCATATACGGATATCCTTTGTCTTTGCATTTGCCACCACGTAAGGGAGTATGACCTCCTTTAAATAGGTATAATGCTCAGGCTCGCGCATGAAGAATGTGTGGTTTGTAGTAAGCTTATTGAGGATAGTGGTTACCTCGGCACCTGACTTGTCAGCCATAACAGCATCAAGATAATCATTATAATTCTTGAAGCCACGCTCTTTCAGCATATTGCCGAGACGGCCCTGTATAAGCACCCGCTTTGCGGAAAGGTTGATTCCGTAATTGTCATGCATGAACGCCACAAGGCGTTCAAACTCACGGTCGGTTATATCCATTAATTACACCTCGTCGCCAAGAAGTTTTTCTACATCAAGAATCATCTTGACATCCTCGCCGGAGCGGATCATATACTGAATGAAAGCATTAGTATTTACTGCACGGCTCTCAGGAGTTGCAGAGATATCGCCGGAATGGATATCCTCAACATCAGCCACTCTGTCAACGATGATGCCCACAGTGATATCATCCATTGTAAGGATGATAGTGCAGGTCCTGCTTGTGTAGGGGATCTCTTCCTTGCCGAAACGTGTTCTGATATCAATGATCGGCACTACCTTGGATCTTACATTGATAATACCCTTAACAAAAGAGGGAACATGAGGGATCCTTGTAATAGGCTGCATCTCAATGATCTCGATAACGTTCTGGATCTCGATACCGTAGATCTGCTCGCCGATATAGAATGTCATTACCTTGCCGAGGATACGGTTTTCGGTAGAGAGTTTTTTATCACCGGACTGCTGTTTTGCAACAGCCTCCTTAATCACATCGTATGTCATTTGCAATTCCTCCCTTTAACCGATAAGTGTATTTGTATCAATAATAAGCGAAATGCTGCCGTCGCCCATGATGGTACATCCGGACAGACCCTCGCCCTTGATCTTGTATCTTGCAAGATACTTGGGGAAGGGCTTAACTACTACCTGCTGTTCACCGATAAGCTTGTCGGCGAAGATACACATACTCTTGTTGTCTGTTTCAACAAGCAGCAGGATACCCTCTTCAAGATCCGTTACCTTTGTATCGATGCCGAACTTCTCATGCAGTCTGAGAATGGGGTAGCATACGCCTCTTATCATGATCATTTCGTTGTTGTTGGTATCGCGGATGATCTGGCTTGCCTCGGCCTTGAAGCTCTCCTTGATGGTTGCGATCGGAACTGTGAATACCAGATCGCCGCAGGTGATCTCCATACCATCGATAATTGCCAGTGTCAGCGGGATCTTGATGATGAATGCAGTTCCTGCACCCTTCTTACTGTCAACCACGATAGTGCCGCCGCACTTTTCAACGTTAGCCTTAACAACGTCCATACCAACGCCACGGCCACTGAACTCAGTAACCTGCTCGTTAGTAGAGAAGCCGGGAAGAAGAATAAGATTCTGGATCTCCTTCTCGCTGTATTCGCTCTCGGGCTTTGTAAGGATGCCCTGCTTTCTTGCCTTTGCAAGTATCTTCTCGGGATCGATTCCGGCACCATCATCCTGTACAGTGATGATTACCTCACCTGAAGCATTCTGTGCGGAAAGCTTCAGTGTACCCTTTTCAGGCTTGCCGGCATTTATTCTGTCCTGAACATCGTCTTCGATACCGTGGTCCATACAGTTGCGGACAAGGTGCATCAGAGGATCCTGCAGGCTGTCCACGATGGACTTGTCAACCTCGGTCTCCTCGCCCTCAATAACGAAGTCAACTTCCTTGCCGAGCTTCTTTCTCATGTCACGTACGATTCTGTTCATCTTCTGGAATACGCCTGCAAGGGGTACCATTCGGATGGACATTACGGTATCCTGAAGCTCGCTTGTCAGCTTTCTGAGCTGTCTTGCAGCCTTGTTGAAGCTCTCAAGCTCCAGACCCTCAAGGTCGGGGTTGGATATTACCATAGACTCGGTAGTGATGATCTCACCAACGATATCATGCAGCGCATCCAGCTTTGCAAGGTTTACGCTGATAAGATTCTGCTTCTGCATACCGCTTGCAGCCTGTGCCTTTTCAACAGCAGCCTGCGCCTTCTCAACGGAGGACTGCTCCTTTACCTCGGGGGCAGCAGGTGCAGCTACGGGAGCTGCAACAGGTGCAGAGGATGCCGCAACGGGAGCAGGAGCCGCAGCCTTAGGCTCGGGAGGAAGCTCTGCAGCAGGAGCTGCGGTCGCAGCAGCAACCACCTCATAAGACTGAACGTTAAGAGCGTTCTCGATCTGCTTTAATACAAAGTCAACATTGTCAAGAGGCTTGAATGTAATGAGGAAGCCATTGTCAATGATGGTCTTGGATGTTTCGGGGTTTGTCTCAACATCGGAGGGGGTAAACTCAAGGAACGAGCACTCTTCCTTGATGGTGTTGATGAGCAGGAATGCACGCAGATTTTCCATCTGGCAGCCGTCCTCGAAGAATACCTTGACAGTAGTCTTATCTGCATCCGCCTCAACAGCGGGAGCTGCAGCGGCAGGCGCGCCTGCTGCAGGTGCAACAGCATCTGCGGAGGTCTCACCAAGAAGCACATCTCTTGCCTTGAGCAGCTTATTGATAAGATCGGTGAAATCCATGCTCTCGTATTCACCGTCAGCGTGATTCTGGATAGCCTCTATCTGAGCCTTGTAGGAGTCCGATACCTGGAATACCAGATCGTAAACAAAGCT
This sequence comes from Oscillospiraceae bacterium, assembly GCA_045540255.1. Taxonomy (GTDB): domain Bacteria; phylum Bacillota; class Clostridia; order Oscillospirales; family Ruminococcaceae; genus CAG-115. Next base: position 128,015 of record JAZQGZ010000074.1, read on the forward strand.
TACATCTGTAATGACATCGGGATTCTCTCTGATAACGAAGAACATATCCTCTGCCTTATGAGCAAGCACCGACAGATTGTCAAATCCCATCATTGCGGAAGAGCCCTTGATAGTGTGCATTATACGGAAGATCTCCTTAATGTCATCACTGTCAAAGCAATTTGCCTGCTCCGTCCTCAAAAGGATCTCATCAAGCTGCTCAAGAAGAGAGTTTGTTTCATAGAAGTACATGTCAAGCATAGCTTCCATGCCGGGTTCGATTCTTGCCATAATAACAGTCCTTTCCGATGCGCATTTCTACGCAAATTCCATTATTTTTTTGCTATGAAAATTTTTTTAAAAAATACTTTATTATTCAGCGGTTTTATGCTACAATAGTAACAGATACTATGAAGGGAAGTGAAGCCGATGGCACAAATTCCGCAGATAAATAATCCCATAACCGCCAAAAACTATAACTACAGCTCACGTCCTATGGACGCAAATACCGAGCCGTTCGATATAGTCAAGCTGACGGGTGTCGGCGGGTCAGGCGGCTCTTCCGACGCTGGAGCGCGAAGCAAGCTTGAAATGGGCAACCGCGAGCTTATCCCGCTGTCGGTACAGGTTGCGAAAGACCCTACCCTCGCTGTTGAGACCCTTAAGGATCTGCTCAATGTCGAGGTACTTAATCAGGCGCTTATAACCGGTCACACCGAGCTGTACGGCAAACTTGAGGATCTTGCAAGAGATCTTTATGTAACACCCGAACAGCTTGTTGAGGAGATCCAGAATCAGGAGCAGCAGAACACGATGTTCAGCGGTCATGAATTCTACGATGTTCTCCGCGAGGTGGCTAAGACCACTACCGATCCTTCAACCAAGGAGCTTATCGGCAGCCTGCTTAAATCACTAAACTTTGCACAGAATAAAAATGAGATACTCGGTGCGCTGAAAGCAAATATGAAGTTTCTGTCCGAATACTTCTCGCCGAACGAAAAGCTTTCCGCAAAGCTTATGAGCCTTTCGCAGCAGTGGGGAGCAGAGGATGCCGAAAAGTATTTCGACTATCTCAAGACAGAGACCCTTACCATCCTGAAGGATGTAAGCGGAAGTCTTCTCAATGATGATAAGACCCAGATGCTTATACCGCTGATAGTACACAATCTTTCAAGGTACAACAACAGCCCGTACATGTGCAAGGAGTACTTCAACCTGCTGATGTCCCAGATATCATCCGGAACATTGAGAGAGTCTTTGAAAAATTCTTTCACAAGACTTTACAAAGCTCTTTTCAATAAACAGGATGTAAACAAGCCTGCAACAAATCTTCTGAATACAGAAGATCAGGTTTCAGACACCAGAAATGCAGAGCATCCAAAAGCAAGTAATCCGACTGCAAATAATATGGGAGCTTCAAAAGAAGCGTCTTTAGATAATTATACTACAAATCTTTCACAAAATCAACCACTAACAGGCAATTTGACCGAGAAAAATTTAAATAAAATGGGCTCTGAAAGTGATATTCAGCAGATTGTTGAAACAGAATCAGAAGAATTTGTAGAAAATAACGAAGAGTTTGAAGACGAAACACTGACAGGTTATAAAAAATTCCTCTTTGACAGCATGAGTGAGAAGAGTTTCATGCCACTTTTGAAGCACAGCGGCTATAATATCGAGAGATATCTTGCTGCGTATGGCAGAGGAAAATTCAGCGGAATGGAAACTCTTGAGAATCTTGTCAAGGGACTCTTCGTCCATGACGAAACAGGAGAGCAGTTTGAAGCCTTTATGCTGGATTTCTCCAAAATGAATACGATGCAGGAGGTAATAGACAAGCTCAACGAATTACTGCGTTCGATGCCTGATATTCCAATAAGAGAACGTCTTTACGGTGCATTTGTGGATGTTATCGAACAGATGTCACTGAAAAATGAGCTTCCGCAGCATGGCGTCCGTCCTCCTGTAAGCTCAACACTGGACAGCCTCACGGAATTCATTCAGGAAAACATAAACCATCCCGCACTTAAATCGCTGGACAGCTTCAATGCAACCAACCTGCTGCAAAGCCTGCTTAATGCACCCGGTGTATTTACTCCGCTTGCGCACTACATACTGCCGCTTGATGTAAACGGAACAAAGGCATTCGGTGAGCTGTGGGTAGACAACGACGAAAACAATCCCAACAATACCCCCGGAACACAGCGTAACTATCATCTTTTCCTGACCTTTGACGTAGAAAGCATCGGCAGATTTGAGCTGGATATGTATGCCCTTGGCGAGGATGTTAACCTTGCGCTGCTGTATCCGCCCAGATTTGAAAAGCAGATAGATCCGATGAAGGACCGTATCAACAAGATCATCCGCAATATCGGATATAATGCACGCACCTTTGAAACTGCGCCTCTTCAGAAACCCCACAATCTTATCGAAATATTCCCGAAGATCGTGGATAAGCGCACCACCCTCAACACAAGAGTATAAGGAGGATAAACCATGCAGAGCAAACATCCCAAGCCGCCAGCAAACAATAAGCGTATCTATGGTCAGAATGCGGCTGTAGCATTAAAATACAATCCCGATATGAACTATGCTCCCGTTGTGGTAGCTTCAGGTCTGGGCGAGCTTGCACAGCGCATCGTAAATATTGCTGATGAATCAGGTGTACCTATCTACCGTGATGACAGCGTTGCGGCACTGCTGGTAATGCTCAATGCGGGAGAAACTATCCCTAAGGAGCTTTATCAGATCGTGGCTTCAATTTACGCTGAGGTGGTTTATACCGCCAATGATATGAGAAAAAAATAACGCGTATCTTTTTTCTCACTACGGTAAAAATAATATAGACCGCTGTGACAATGGTCACGGCGGTCTTTTTATCGATATCCGACGCAAACAGAGAGAAAGGATGATGATCTATGTACACTCAGCCTTCCCCCGATAAAATACGCCGTATAAACCAACGGCTTGCAGGAATAACCTCGATGGCTTCCACTGCAACAGACCCGCAGGGAATGTATACGGGAGTACCCGAGGATCCCTACGAGGTCCCTGTTCAGGACGCAGATGATCTGTAACTAAATCAAAACCACCAGTTGAACTGGTGGTTTGCTCTCGCCCTTCAAGGGCGTATTACCGGCTTGTGCCTGAAGGCACACTGAAAGTCTGGCAACCGCATCTCATTCACTAGCAGCCGCTCAAGCGGCTGTTATTTTTTGCT
>JAZQGZ010000075.1:0-52585 GCA_045540255.1 Oscillospiraceae bacterium
ATGGCAAGGATATTCCAGGGATTCACGGGGTCTACAGCTACTATATCCGCAAGACGCTGGGCGTTTTCAGGAGTCTTTTCCATTGCGGGGAACTGATAGAGAAATTCCTCTTCTTCAGAAGATATCGAACGTATCTCCTCGTCATTATAGGCGTTTCCGAAGCGCATCATATTTGCGATGCGGTTACACAGCACGGTGGTCTTACCACTGCCTGCGCCTGCGATGATGAGCACTGCTCCGTTTACCTTGAACACTGCCTTTCTCTGCATCTCATTCGTGCGGGAGAAAAATGCAGTGAGTGCGTTTCGTTTAAGTGAGGTATAATCCAAAATAATTACCGTCCTTTATAAATTATGGTGTCTGCTGAAAAACAAAAGGCGGCGTGTTGTCACGCCGCCCAGCGTATTTTATTCTGTGGGAACAACCGCTGCCGAGCCGCCTCTGGTGGCAGTGGAGTAGTCTCCGTCAAGGGCGATGAAGGGGTTTACCTCTGTGCCGATAGCCTGAGGAAGAACACCGTTCCAGTTGCTTATCTTCAGATACTCGATGTAATCGGGGGACTGGGCGATCTGCTCCTGTACCACCTGGATAGCGTAAGCCTCTGCGTCAGCCTGGATCTTCTGGGAGTCAGCCGCTGCCTGTGCTGCGATGACCTGCTGCTTTGCTTCCTCTTCCTTTTCGGCGGTCTTGTTCTGCATCTTGAGAGCGTCCTGTGCTGCGATAACCTTTGCCTGGATGGAAGCCTCGAACGCATCGTCAAAGGACAGGTTCTCGATTGCGAATGCAGTAACGATTATTCCCTGAGGAGCAAGAGTATCCTTGATGCTCATGAAGATGGAATTCTGCACATCGGAACGGTTCTGTACCAGCTTTTCAGCCTGTACCTTACCGATCTCGTCCTTGGTTATCTTCGCTACATTGGGAACAAGCAGCTTTGTTTCAACGTTCTGGATACCGATGGTACGGATGATATCGGAAAGCTGTGTGCCGTCGTAGTAATAGTTCACCTTGAGCTGAAGCTCGTTTACTGTCTGGGTGTCGCTAGTGTAGGCATCCGTCATTACGGAGTAGATCTGCTCACGGGTGTCCACCTGCTGGATCTCCTCAACAAAGGGGATGTGGAAGTTAAGACCTGCGGTGAGATCGCTTGCAACGATCTTTCCAAACTGATACTTAACGCCGATAAAGCCCTCGTTTACAACGGAGAAGCTGTTGAACAGCACCACTGCTGCCAGCAATATGATAAGACCGATGATGATGAGCGTGCTTATGCCCTTGATGTTGTTTTCACTGTTGTTGTTCTTTTCTGTTGTGAATTTCATTGTTGCCATAATTGAGTCCTTTCTCAGAAAAAAGTTCTGCCGTGCGCAGCCACAATGCGCACTCTTGTTTATATGCTCACCCGTGCCTGTCATCGGCACGGGACAGCTTTTTTATTTTACGGAGTCCACTATCTCGGAGTATCTGTCCTCAAGCTCCACCTGAGGCACCACCGCCCTGCGGCTGATACCTGCGTTTGCGAATGCCTGTGTCAGCATCAGCTTGATACGGTTGACCTGATTTACCTCCGAAGCACCCGGGTCGAAGTCCACCGCAACGATGTTTGACTCGGGGTGCTGTCTGCGAAGCTCGCCGATAACGCCCTTGCCCGTAACATGGTTCGGCAGGCACGCAAAGGGCTGCATACATACGATATTAGGCACGCCCTCGTGGATAAGCTCTATCATCTCTGCGCACAGGAACCAGCCCTCGCCCGCGATGTTACCGGGGGATACGACAGACTTTACGCTCTCGCGCATCTCGAAGATATCTCCGGGACAGCCGAACTTTGTGCCCTTTACAGCCTTACGGTAGCTGCCCTCCATAAAGCGGATGAGCTTAATCGCTGCATTCTCTGCAATTGCCTTTTTCTTTGAAAGGTAAAGCAGCTCTTTCTTTGTCTTTCCGTGGGAGCAGATGTAGTAGAAGAAGCCCATAAGGTCGGGTACTATTACCTCGCAGCCCTCGTTCTCGAGAAGTCCGATTATATCGTTGTTTGCGATGGGGTGGAACTTTACAAGGATCTCTCCAACAAGTCCTACCTTAGGCTTCTTTATGTCAAGCACGGGGAACTCGGAGAAGTCCTTTACGATATTGCGGACATTCCTGTTGAAGCGGCTCATGGAGAGGGACTTCATCTCCTCGCGCAGGAACACTCTCCACTTTTCATACAGGGCGTTTGCGCTGCCCTTTTCTATCTCGTAGGGACGTACCTTGTACAGGCAGCGTGAGAGCACATCGCCGTATACGATACCCATGAATGCACGTACAGCCATTCCGAGCGACAGCTTGAAGCCACTCTGTTTCTCAAGTCCCACCACGTTAAGCGAGATGAGCGGGATGTTCTCATGGCCTGCGTCCTTGAGTGCCTTTTTCAGCATTCCGACGTAGTTGGTGGCACGGCAGGCACCGCCTGTCTGGGTTATCATTACGGATGTATTGTTCAGGTCATACTTTCCGCTGTTGAGTGCATGGATAAGCTGTCCTACCGTGAGGATAGAGGGATAGCACGCATCGTTGTTTACGTACTTAAGACCCTCGTCCACAACGGACTTTGAGCAGTCTGTAAGTATCACCGCATTGTATCCGCTGTGACGGAATGCTGCCTCAAGCATATCGAAGTGGATGGGCGCCATCTGAGGGCAGAGGATGGTATGCTTTTCACGCATCTCCTTGGTGAACTCGGGCTGTCTTACATATCCCACATGGCTCTGTACGGGCTTGAAGTTGTGACGGCGACGCTCCTCAACTACGGAGATGAGGGAGCGCAGTCTTATCCTTGCCGCTCCGAGGTTGTTTACCTCGTCTATCTTAAGGCAGGTGTACATCTTGCCGAAGCTGCGGAGTATCTCCTGCACCTGATCGGTGGTAACGGCGTCAAGGCCGCAGCCGAAGCTGTTGAGCTGTACAAGCTCCAGACAATCGTGCTTGCCGACAACATGGGCAGCGGCGTAAAGCCTTGTGTGATATACCCACTGGTCAACTACGCGGATGGGGCGTACCACCTTTTCAAGATGGGCAACGCAGTCCTCTGTAAGCACCGCATAGCCATAGCCTGTTATCATCTCGGGCAGACCGTGGTTTATCTCGGGGTCGACATGATAGGGGCGGCCTGCAAGAACGATGCCCTGCTTGCCGTTTTCCTCAAGATAACGGAGAGTTTCCTCGCCCTTTTCACGCATCTCAGCCTTGAACACCTCGTCCTCGGTGTAGGCCTTTTCAAGTGCCGCCTTTATCTCCGCCTTTGTGAACTTCATATCGGGGAGCGAAGCGGAAAGCTCCTCATAAAGTCGCTCGCCCATTCTCTTCTTGTGGAAGATAGGCAGGAACGGATTCATGAACTTAACGTCCTTGCGAAGCTCGGGAACGGAGTTCCTTATTACCTCGCTGTAGGTAGCCACAACGGGACAGTTATAGTGGTTGTCGCCGCCTGTGATGTCCTTCATCTCATAGGGCAGGGAGGGGTAGAATATCAGCTTTACGCCGTCATCCACCAGTGCCTGGATGTGACCGTGTGCAAGCTTTGCGGGGTAGCACACCGACTCGGAGGGCATGGTCTCGATGCCGCGGTCGTATATCTCGCGGGAGGACTTGGGGGACAGCTTTACGCTGAAACCAAGCTCTGTAAACAGAGTATGCCAGAACGGATAGTTCTCATACATGCCCAGCACACGGGGCAGACCGATGACGCCGCGCTTTGCGGTGGCCTCGGGCAGGCTCTCGCGGTCGAACAGCAGGTGATATTTATAGTCGAACAGGTTGGGGAGCTTTTCCTTACCCGAAACGTTGCCTGCACCGCGCTCGCAGCGGTTGTTGCTTATGTAACGCTTGCCGTCGGGGAATTTTGATATGGTAAGCAGACAGTTGTTGCTGCACTTTCCGCAGCGGGCGGTGGTCTTTTCCGCCTTGAAGCCCTCAAGCTTGTCCACGGGCGCGATGGTGCTGCCCTCGCCGTCGTCACGCTCGATGGAGATGAGCGCACAGCCATAGGCACCCATAAGTCCTGCCTTGTCGGGACGGATGACATCCTTGCCGCAGATGGACTCAAACGCACGCAGAACGGAGTCGTTCATGAACGTTCCACCCTGAACGATTATCTTATCGCCCATGGAGGCGGTATCACGCAGCTTAATGACCTTGAACAGCGCGTTCTTTACAACGGAGTAGGAAAGACCTGCGGAGATATCCGCAACGGTCGCGCCCTCCTTCTGCGCCTGCTTTACGCGGGAGTTCATGAACACTGTGCAGCGGGAGCCGAGGTCCACGGGATTTTCCGCAATGAGTCCCAGTTTTGCGAACTCGGCACTTGTCATGCCGAGGGCGTTTGCGAAGTTCTCTATAAAGCTTCCGCAGCCGCTGGAGCACGCCTCGTTGAGCAGGATGCTTTCTATCTCGCCGTTCTTTACGGTCATGCACTTCATGTCCTGACCGCCGATGTCAAGGATGAACTCTGCACCTGGCAGTATCTTATCGGCAGCCTTGTAGTGCGCCATTGTTTCTATCTCGCCGAAATCCGCACCGAGAGCCGCCTTGATAAGATGCTCGCCGTAGCCTGTGGTGCAGGATTTTGCTATGTAAGCCCCCTCGGGCAGGAGGGAGTATATCTCCTTCAGGATACCTATCACGGATTTCAGCGGGTCGCCGCCGTTGCCTGCGTAGTAGCTGTAAAGTATCTCGGCGTCCTTGTTGAGCAGCACCGCCTTTGTGGTGGTGGAGCCTGCGTCAACGCCAAGGTAGCACGCGCCGTTATGCGCTGCGATATCCGCAGTGGGAATAACAGACCTTGCATGGCGCGCCTTGAAGGCTTCAAGCTCGTCTGCGTCCCTGAAAAGGGGAGCAAGGCGTTCCACCTCGCGGAGCTGGTTGCTTTCAAGCACTGCGGAGTTCTTTATCAGTGTGTCCATATCCGCCTCGTTGCACTCGTCGGAGAGGGCGCAGCCCATAGCAACGAACAGGTTTGCATTATCAGGGAAGATTATCTGCCCGGGCTTCAGATCCAGTGTTTCGATAAAACGCTGACGCAGCTCGGACAGGTAATGCAGAGGTCCGCCGAGGAAAGCCACGTTGCCCTTGATGGGCTTGCCGCAGGCGAGTCCGCTTATCGTCTGATTGACCACGGACTGGAATACCGAAGCGGCAACGTCGCTGCGCTTTGCACCGTCATTGAGCAGCGGCTGGATATCGCTCTTTGCGAATACGCCGCAGCGGGAGGCGATGGGATATATCGTGGTGTGCTTTTTGGCAAGCTCGTTAAGGCCGCCGATATCTGTGTTGATAAGCGCCGCCATCTGGTCGATGAATGCGCCCGTACCGCCTGCGCAGGTGCCGTTCATACGCTGCTCAAGACCGCCTGTGAGGTAGGTGATCTTTGCATCCTCGCCGCCAAGCTCGATGGCAACATCCGTCTGCGGGATAAGCTTACGGATGGCGTTGGTGCCTGCTGCCACCTCCTGCACGAAGGGTATGCCCAGCCACTTTGACACCGAGATACCGCCCGAGCCTGTGACAGCTATCATAACGCGCTCGCCCGCAAGCTGAGCGCCCGCCTCGGCAATTATCTCCGACACGGTCTTTCTTATATCAGAAAAATGTCTTTTGTACTGACTGTATAACAGCTCGCCATCGTCACCGATGACAGCGACCTTTACGGTAGTAGAGCCTATATCCAGACCGACACGCTTCAAAAAAATCATATCCTTTCCTATTTAAAAGCAATTACTACGATTATATCACATTTGTTGCAAAAATACAAGGGGTTTTTAATATATCATCAACGGCGGTACAGATGCACCGCCGTTTGAGACCGTCGGAAAATTCCCAACGGGACTTTCCCGACGAACCATCCGCACTGCCCGCACTCGCTTGCGGCGATGCCGCAAACTCGCACAGTTGTGCGGATAGAAGTGTTTTTTGACCGAAGTGAATTCGGTCAAAAAAGTTATCAAAATGCCCGCTTTGCGGGCGAAAACATAGTTTTCGACAAGCTGCAACGGCGGTACAGATGCACCGCCGTTTTATATTATTCCAGTTCGAATACGCCTGTATAAAGCTTGTAATACTGTCCCTTTTCCTCGATAAGCTTATCGTGGCTGCCACGCTCGATTATGTGGCCGTGGTCCAGTACCATGATAACGTCCGAGTTCTTTACAGTGGAGAGTCTGTGGGCGATGACGAATACCGTCCTGCCCATCATAAGTGCGTCCATACCTGCCTGTACTATCGCTTCTGTTCGTGTATCGATAGAGGAGGTCGCCTCGTCCAGTATCATAACGGGCGGATCTGCCACTGCTGCCCTCGCGATGGAGAGAAGCTGACGCTGTCCCTGTGAGAGTCCGCTGCCGCCGTGGGTGAGTACAGTGTTGTAGCCCTCGGGCAGCATACGTATGAAGCCGTCAGCATTTGCAAGCTTTGCCGCTGCGATGCACTCCTCGTCGGTGGCGTCGGGCTTGCCGTAGCGCAGATTGTCCATTACCGTGCCTGTGAACAGATTCACGTCCTGCAATACCACACCGAGGGAGCGGCGCAGATCGTCCTTTCTGATCTTGTTGATGTTTATTCCGTCATAGCGTATCTTTCCGTCTGCGATGTCGTAGAAACGGTTGATAAGGTTCGTTATTGTGGTCTTACCTGCGCCGGTTGCTCCTACAAAGGCGATCTTCTGTCCGGGCTCGGCGTAGATATCGATGTTGTGCAGCACCAGCTTATCCTCGGTATAGCCGAAGTCCACATCATCCAGCACCACGTTGCCGCGCAGCTCGGTATATGTCACTGTGCCGTCGCTGTGAGGGTGCTTCCACGCCCACAGACCCGTGCGCTCCTCCGCTTCCACAAGCTTATCCTGATGGTCGTGCTTTGCGTTTACAAGGGTGACATAGCCCTCGTCCGTCTCGGGCTTCTCGTCAAGCAGCGAGAAGATACGCTGCGCACCTGCCATGGCCATGACAACGGAGTTGAGCTGCTGCGACACCTGTCCGATAGGCCCGATAAAGCTTCTTGTAAGCTGCAGGAATGAAGCGATGGTACCCAGTGTCAGCACGTTCACTGCGAAGCACGCGATATTGGTGGCACCGTTTATCGCAAGCAGACCGCCTGCGATGGCGATTATCACATACAGGAAGTATCCCATGCAGTTGTTTACGGGCATGAGGATATTGGCGTAGGAGTTAGCCTTGGCGATATCGTTTCTGAGGGTCTCGTTCTTTTCTGCGAACTCTGCTTTTGTGGTGTCCTCGTGGCAGAATACCTTGATGACGCGCTGGCCGTTTATCATCTCCTCGACATAGCCGTTAAGGTCCGCAACTGAGGTCTGTAACCGCATGAAATAGTGACCGCTCTTCTTTGCCACTGTTCCCGTAACAAGGAATATGAGGAACAGGAACGCTATCACGATAAGGGTGAGCCACACGCTCATCGTAAGCATGGAAACGAACACCGATACTATCGTTATCAGCGAGGAAAGGAACTGCGGAAGCGACTGGGAGAGCATCTGTCTTAACGCATCGGTGTCGTTGGTGTAGAAGCTCATTACATCGCCGTGGGTGTTGGTGTCGAAATACTTTATGGGAAGCTTCTGCATATGGGAGAACATCTCGTCACGGATGTTTTTCATGACTCCCTGGGATATCTCGGCCATCATACGGTTAAAGAACAGCGTGGAGAGGATACCCAGCACGAAGATGATACACATACCGAGAATGGCTGTAAGCAGTCCTGAGAAATCAGGGTCGGTAACTCCTACCATAGGCAGGATATGGTCGTCGATAAGGGTCTTTATGAACAGGGAGGAGGCCACGCCCGCAACGGAGCTTATGACTATGCACACCGCAACGAATATCACCTTTGCGCGATAGGGCTTCATATAGCCCATAAGACGCTTCAGCACGCCCTTGTCTATCTTCATGGCAGGTCTTTTTCCTGCGGGAGCCTTGTTCTGTTTTGTGTTTTCGCTCATTGTTCCTCAGCCCCCTTTGTCTGTGATTCGTATACCTCGCGGTAGATGGCGTTGCTTTGCAGAAGCTCCTCGTGGGTGCCCATAGCCTCGACAGCGCCGTTGTTCATTACGATTATCCTGTCAGCGTCCATGACACTGGAAACACGCTGTGCGATGATTATTTTTGTAGTGTCGGGTATCTCCTCGCGGAAAGCCTTTCTTATCATCGCGTCGGTCTTTGTGTCCACCGCACTGGTGGAGTCGTCGAGTATCAGTATCTTTGGCTTTTTCAGCAGTGCCCTTGCGATACAGAGCCTCTGCTTCTGTCCGCCCGAAACGTTTGCGCCGCCCTGCTCGATATAGGTGTCGTACTTGTCGGGGAAGCCCTGTATAAATTCGTCGGCACAGGCAAGCTCACAGACGTGCTTCATCTGCTCGTCGGTGGCTTCGGGGTCGCCCCAGCGCAGGTTATCCTTTATCGTGCCCGAGAAGAGCACGTTCTTCTGCAGTACCATCGCAACACTGTTTCTGAGGGCATTGAGGTTATAGTCACGCACGTTCTCGCCACCGACGTACACCTCGCCCTCGGTGGTGTCGTAAAGACGGGGTATCATCTGCACCAGCGTGGATTTTGAGGAGCCTGTGCCGCCGAGGACGCCTATGGTCTCGCCGCTTTTTATCGAGAGATCTATCTTGTTGAGAGCGTTGTTCTCGGCACTTTCGGAGTAGCGGAAGCTCACGTTGCGGAACTCGATGGAGCCGTCCTTTACCTCGGTGAGGTTCTTCTCGCCGTCAACGATGTCGTTCTTTTCGTCCAGTATCTCCACGATACGGTTGGCACTCGCCCTGGACATGGTGAGCATAACGAAGATCATGGAGATCATCATAAGGCTCATGAGTATCTGCATGGAGTAGGTGAAAAGGCTCATCAGCTCGCCTGTGGAGAGGCCCAGCACCTCGTTGTTGCCGCTTGCGACCACCGCCTGCGCACCGAACCACGAGATAAGTACCATGCACACATAGATGGCAAGCTGCATGAGGGGACCGTTAAGCGCGACCGTTTTTTCTGCCTTGGTGAAGTCGGTATAGATGCTGTCGGATATCTTTCCGAACTTTTCCTTTTCGTGTTCCTCCTGTACAAAGGACTTCACGACGCGGATGCCGCGGAGGTTCTCCTCCACGACTGCGTTGAGCTTGTCGTAGGTCTTGAACACTCTCTGGAAGCGGGGGAACGCGAATTTAACGATAACGAAAAGACCCACCGCAAGCAGGGGGATGGTGTACAGGAACACCATGGAAAGCTGATTGTCTATATTGTACGCAAAGACGAAAGCGAAGATCAGCATAAAGGGCGCACGGAAAGTTATACGCGTTATCATCTGGAACGCCATCTGCACATTGGAAGCGTCGGTGGTAAGACGGGTAACTATGCTTGCAGTGGAGAAGCGGTCGATACTGAAGAACGAGAACTTCTGCACGTTTTCAAACATATCATGGCGGAGGTTAGCCGCAAAGCCCGCGCTGGCATGGGAGGCCGTAAATCCCGCAGCCACACCGAAGGCCATGGCAAGGCAGGTAAGCACCAGAAGCTTTATTCCCGCTATCACCACCTGCTGCATATCTCCCATGTATATTCCCTTGTCGATAAGGTCTGCCATCACCACAGGTATAGCTATCTCGGCGATGGTCTCAAGGATGACCAGGACAGGCGTTATCAGCGCAGGCAGCTTATACTGCCTTACACAGCCTGCAAGCTTTTTTATCATATCTCTTTCTCCTTTTCTGTTGTATCTGTATGTTTCTCGGTGCTGCTGAGGTTATCTCTCATGCGCTGCATATAGTTCGCCAGTGCGGAAAGCTCCTCCTCTGTGAAGCCCCTGGTAAGCTGTGCCTCCATGCGTGCGCCGTTTTTCTTCATGCGCACGGCTATCTCACGTGCCTTGTCGGTAAGCACAAGCTTTTTCAGCCGTGCGTCGTGCGCCACGCCCTCCCGCAGTATCAGCCCCTTTTTCTCAAGCAGTATCAGCACCTTTGATGCGGTGGAGCGGGTTATCCCGAACTCCTCCTCAAGGTCGCGCTGGTATACGTCGCCCTCCGCGCGGTCGATAAACCCGATTATCCACGCGTTGCTGCAGGTTATCTTGTCGCCTGACAACGGCGGGGTGTTGTTTTCAAGATATCTCCGCACCGCATTGTTCAGCGACCGAAGCCCTATCCCTATAAAACGATCGTCCATATTGCCTCCGTCTGCTGCATTTTATATTGTCGCATATTCAACATTATAAGGCATTTTCGCCTAATTTGTCAATAGTTATTTTGTGAAAAAATAACGAAAACTCTCTGCGCTTTACGGGCTTGCAGATCTATCACTCTTTGCAGCTTTGCGCATAAAATATCGTATGGGATACAGCATCCCCAATAAACAGACAAGGAGCATCATTATGGACAGCTTTTATATAAATATGCAGAGCGCCACACAGGCGCACAAGGCACGTGCAGTGCTGGCCCGAAACGGAATACGCAGCACCGTTGAGCGTTTTCACACACCGCGAACAGGCTGCAGCTTCAGGCTGAGGGTGTATTCAGGCAAGGGAAAGGTTTGCCCCCTGCTTAATGCGGCAGGTATCCCCTGTGATATATCTTGACAGCGCAGCCACCACCTATCCCAAGCCGCAGCAGGTCTACCGTGCCTGGACTGATGCCATGCGCACCTACGGAGCAAACCCCGGGCGCGCAGGCTATGACTTCTCCTCAAAGACCTCGGAGGCGGTATATGCCGCCCGTGAAGCCTGCGCCTCGCTTTTCGGGGCGCAGCCCGAGAATACCGTATTCACCCTTAACTGTACCCATGCGCTCAACATCGCGATAAAGGGGCTGGCACGGCGCAGGGCGCATTTCGTGATAAGCGATCTGGAGCACAACGCGGTGCTGCGGCCCGTACACGCAGCGGCAAGCAAAAACGGTGGCAGCTACAGCATTTTCGAGGTGTCGTCAGATGACGAGCTGACCCTCACTCGGGCGGAGCGGGCTTTGCGCCCCGAAACTGTGGCGATCGTGTGCACTGCCGCAAGCAACGTTACAGGCAGGCGGCTCCCGATAAAGGGGCTTGCCGATATATGCAGACGGCGTGGGATATGCTTTGTCGTGGATGGCGCGCAGGGTGCGGGAACGCTCCCTTTACAGATGGGCGATGGCATAAACCTCCTCTGTGCCGCAGGGCATAAGGGCTTATACGGCCCGATGGGCACGGGACTTCTCGTCACGGACGGAAAGTTTCCGCTTGACACGCTTATCGAGGGCGGCACGGGCAGTGCCTCGGAAAGCCCGCTGCAGCCCGAATTCACTCCCGACCGCTTTGAAAGCGGAACGATAAACACCGCAGGTGTGATAGCCCTCGGTGCAGGCGCACAGTTCGTCCGCGCAAAGACTCCCTCTGCGATACTGAAGCACGAGCTGGAGCTGTGCCGCCACTTCTGCGGGGAGGCAAGGAAGATCAAGGGGCTGGTGCTTTACAACGACATCACACAGCAGAATTCACACAGCTATGCGCCTGTTGTATCCTTTGATGTTATAGGCAGGCACTCGGCGGAGGTGTCGGACGCACTGGGCAAGCGCGGCTTCTGCCTGCGCGGAGGACTTCACTGCGCACCGCTTGCCCATCGCAAGCTTGGCACACTGGATATCGGAACGGTGAGGTTCTCGCCCTCGGTATTCACTACCCGTTCCGAGGTGGAGCTTCTTGTAAAGGAGCTTTCGCGGATAGCGGCGACGCCGCAGGCGTAAAAAAATATCCGCTTCCGTCGTAGCCGGCGGAAGCGGATGTGTTTATACTCAGTTGTTCACGAGCTTTGCGTAACGCTCAAGGGCGGGCAGCCATTTTTCATGACCGTCAGGCTCGTAGGATACCGTAAGTCCCGAGCTTATGATTATCTCACGCGCTCTGGAAAGGCTCTCTATCTCGCCCGAAGCCACAAGCGTACAGATGCCGTTGCCAAGGGCGGTAGCCTCGACAGGACCTGCAACTGCGGTAAGTCCCGTTGCCTGCGCGGTAAGACGGCAGAGCAGCTTATCCTTTGTGCCGCCGCCTATCATGTGTACACGCTTATAGTCAAAGCCTGTAAGCCTTGATATCTTTTTAAGAGTCAGCGCAAACTCGCAGGCAAGGCTCTGATAGATGCAGCGCATTATCTCGCCAGGAGTTTCGGGGACGGGCTGGGATGTCCTGCGGCAGAACTCCTGTATCTTCAGCGGCATATCCTCGGGGGATGCGAACAGCGGATCGTTGGGATCGATGAAGCTTACAAAAGGCTCGCACTGCTCTGCCATGCGCTCAAGGTCGGCGAAGCTGTATTCCTCGCCCTGCTTTTTGTAGTAGCGGCGGGTCTCCTGTATAAGCCACAGACCCATGATGTTTTTCAGTAGTGTTGTGGTGCCGCCGTAGCCGCCCTCGTTGGTGAGACCTGTTTCAAGTGCCTCCTCGGTGACTACCGCGTGGCGCAGCTCCGTTCCGAAAAGCGTCCATGTGCCGCAGCTGAGGAAAGCGAAATGCTCGTCAGTTGTGGGCACAGCCATTACCGCCGAAGCGGTATCGTGGGAGCAGCAGGCATACACGGGAACAGGCTCGATGCGGAATTCCTCGCAGAGCTCGGGCTTCAGCGTGCCGTATACCTCGCCCGGCTGTATGATGGGGCAGAAGATGCGCTTCGGAAGCTCCAGTGCCTCGATAAGCTTTACGTTCCAGCCCCTTGCCTTGCAGTCGATAAGCTGGCTGGTGGTCGCCTCGGTGTACTCGTTCCTTGCCTCGCCTGTCAGCAGGTATGCGAACAGATCGGGCATCATAAGCAGCTTTTCCGCACGGAAGATGGAGTTCTTTTCGTGCTGTGCGAGGTAATGCAGCTGGAATATCGTGTTGATGTTCATGGGCTGTATGCCACTCTGCATGAAAAGCTCCTTTGCGGAATACTTTTCGTACACCTCCTCGGGCATACCCTCGGTGCGCTCGTCACGGTAGTGGACGGGCTTTTCAAGGAGCTGTCCGTCCTTGCCAATAAGTCCGAAATCCACGCCCCATGTATCGATGCTGATGGCGTCGAAGCCGCCGTTGAACACGCCGAAGCTGATGCCTATCTTCATCTGCTCCCAGAGCTCGTCAATATCCCAGCGCAGGTGTCCGTTCTCGGTTATGGGACGGTTCTCAAAGCGGTGTATCTCCTCAAGCGAGATCTTTTCGCCGTCGTATTTGCAGAGCATTGCCCTTGCGCTGGAAGCGCCGAAGTCGAATACAAGTATTGTTTTTGACATGGGGTGGTTCCTTTCAGAATGAATCAGGAGTTAGGAATTAGGAATGAGGAATTATTGTGCGCCTGCGGCGCGGATTATCAGTGATATTTTCTATAACCAGGATGACTGTGTGACCGCAGGCGGTCACCTTGCAATTTTTTCTTCTCGGTCGGAGCGACCGAGATTTCTTTCAGAAACCGAAAAAATCGCTGTGTTTGATTTGCTTATCCGATCTGCAGGATCAGTGATATTTTCTATAACCAGGATGTTTGTGTGACCGCAGGCGGTCACCTTGCAATTTTTTCTTCTCGGTCGGAGCGACCGAGATTTCTTTCAGAAACCGAAAAAATCGCTGTGTTTGATCTGCTTATCCGATCTGCAGGATCAGTGATATTTTCTATAACCAGGATGACGGATGGGGAAGCTCTTGCCGATCTCGCAGCACTCCTCGATCTTGTCCATGGGCAGATCCTTTGCGCCGCCCAGCTGACGTGCAACAAGGCTCACCTTTGCAAAGTGCTCCAGTGTCTCCATGCGGTAGTATGCCTGGGTGATATCGATACCGACGGTGAGAGCACCGTGGTTCTCCAGCAGGATGGTGTCGTGGTTTGCGAGGAACGGGATGATGCTGTCCGCAACGCCCTGGGAACCGGGAGTGTCATAGGGAGCGATCGGTACACAGCCGAGGAAGATGATAGCCTCGGGCATGGTATAGTCGTCCAGCGGGATATGTGCGATGGCAAAGCCTGTTGCGGTCGGGGGATGTGCGTGAACGACGGCGTTTACCTCGGGGCGTGCCTCGTAGCAGCGCAGATGTACCTTGAACTCGGAGGTGGGCTTGTAGCCGGGAGCTTCCTCAACTACCTCGTTGTTGGCGTTCATCTTGATTATCATCTCGGGTGTGAGGCTTGCCTTGCTGGTGCCTGTGGGCGTAACAAGGAAGTTTCCGTCGGGAAGTCTTACCGAAATGTTTCCGTCGTTTGCTGCGACCATACCAAGCTGCCACAGCTTGTGTCCAACATCGCAGATTGCCTGTTTTAATTCTAATTCTGTCATTTGTTTTTAGTCCTTTCGTATTAAGAAATATGAATTACAGATTAATTGTATCATTTATTTCGCAAAAAGTAAAGCATATCACGATGGTTTTCTTTTGTGCAAAATTACCAAAAATACACCCGATTATTTCTAAGTGCGCAGACACTTCACTCTCTTGTAAAATCTGGCGGTTTGTTGTATAATAGTAACATAGATTGTAATGGGTGAAGTATACTCTTTTTTAAAAATCCCCTACATTCATATAATATAACCGTTTAACGGAGGTGCGCTTAGTGAGTGAAAACAGCTTAAAATGGATCCCTCTGGGCGGAATGGAACTTTCCGCAGCCAACCTTGCCGCCGCTGAAAAGCTGCGCAAATTCGGCTTTTCGCTGATGTTCAGCGAGTTCGGCTCAGAGAAGCTGACAAAGGCGGGCCTGTGCATCTATGATGTACTCGCCGAAAAGGAAAAACCAAATATCCTTCTGATAACATCAAATTCCGAGCTTTACGGATGGTACAGGATACTTATGACAGGCATCGGCGCTGATTTCAAGATATTCAGCGGTGCTTCAAATGCCATCACGTTCTTTTCCGAAAGCTGTCCCAATCTCTGCCTGATGTCGTCCGAGGCTCTTACAAAGCAGAGCGGCATAAAGGCAAAGGCTGACAAGGACTTTGTATGGGATCTCATCGTTATCGATGAGGAGCAGAGCAGCAAGGTCCCCGACTATGCTTTCTATAAGGAGCATATCCCGTGGAAGGCTGAAAAGCTTCTTATCACCGCTCCGTTCCCCGCAAAGAAGGGCGAGGACAAGGAGGCTCTTGCCGACCTTATCAAGAGCGTGCTTGCCGATGCTGCACTTGCGGCAGAGGCTGACAGCCTTATGTTCAACAGTGATATATCAAAGCTTGACGCTGACCTCCCCGCGATGAGATATTTTGATCCCCGCGTATATGACGGAAGCATGAAGCGTAACATCATCTTCCGCGAGTACGAGATGGAGGAGGCAAAGCTTACAGGTCTGCGCAGAAGAATGGATCTCCGCTCGGGTCTGCCTGTTTACAAGTTCGGCGGAAACGTGTTCGAGGACTACGACTGCGAGATGTACAAGGCTACATACTTCAAGACTTCCTACACCCGTTCCGATGTGGAGGAGCTCAGGGCTTTCGACAGAAAGCTTGACAGCTTCATCGGCCTTATGGACGACATCATGGCTGAGGGCAAGCGTTCCATCGTTTACTGCTGCGACAAGAACACCATCGATTATCTGAGAAAAGTGATCTCCTGCCTGTACGGCAAGAACGTGGTAAAGGTAGCAAAGGGCGAGCTTTTTGCAAAGGGCGACATCCTCAGAAAGCTCAGGGTGGACGACTCCACTGTATATCCCGCTGTTGTGCTTGGTGTTGACAATCTGGGCGCTGTAGGCGACGCGCTGGACCGTATCGACTATATCATCAATTATGAGCTGCCCACATCCGCGGCTCTGCTTGAAAGAAGAATGACCCGCCACGGCACGAAAAACGAGGCTGAAAGAAAGTTCATCATATTTGCGGATAAGAACGAGCAGTTCGATTCCCGCGTGCTTGACAAGGCACTTTACGGAAGCATCGTTTCGGGCTTCTGCGGCGCGCTGCCCACAAGAAATATCCTGCTGGATATCGACAGCAAGGGCGAGCACCTCTGCAAAGTGTTCGATGATCTCAAGTATGTTGTGAGCTACGCAAACGAGGTAGACAACTGCTTCGACCTTATCAAGAAGTTCAAGGGCGATTACACAGGCTACAACACCGAGAAGATCGGTGGCGCAAAGCAGCTTGCGGAGTTCGCGGATAAGCTGCTTACCCGTATCTGCAACGCTTTCGGGCTTGCTAAGGACTCCTCGCACGATGACATCAAGGCTGCGATAAACGCGCTTTCGGGTCTGTGCGTGCTTAACGACGGCAGGCTTGAAAAGGTCTCCGACGCGGAGCTTTCCGCTATGAGCGCAAGCTTCAATGATGCCTCCTGGAAGAGCCTGCCCTTCGCAGCGGAAGCGGCAAACGGCGTTGAGGAAGCCAAGAAGCACATCGACGAGCTTCACAGCGGCGAGAACTTCCACCTCAACATAAAGATGGAGCTTTCCGAGCTGGGCGACAGCATCCAGTATCCCGTACTGTTCGGTATCTGGAGATACAGAGTGCGCGAGCAGGACTCCACAAAGTCTTTCAGAGAATACATCAAACTCCACAACGAAGGTATCTGAGATAACCTCGTAGAATCATAAACCCATCGGTCGGCCGCACGGGGCGGTGGGCAAAAATCATACAGTGCGGAGAAACGGGGCGTAAATATGAGCGAAAACTACGAGGTTGTTGAAAAGCTCCTTGGTGACTTTTTCGAGCACCATACCGCAGGCGACAAGGCCGCCATGTCCGAGGTGCTGCAGAAGCTTCAGATGATGCTTTATTCGGGAGATGTGGACAGCACTCCGTTCAAGGACTATTTCAACAGCATGTACACAGGCAGAAGCGCGATAAACTTTACGGGTATGATGACCGATTACCCGCGCGAGTCCATCATCCGCGAGCTGCTGCAGAACGTTTTCGGCTGTGATTACGAAGAAAATGATATCAAGGTAATGATAGAGTTCCTTGATGAAGGTCAGGTAAAGCTGACATACAACGAGACAGGATTTACCCTGGAGCAGGTATTCTATTACCTCTCCGTCGGCAGAAACGACGGCAACACCGAGCGCGAGGGCCGTTTCGGTCTGGGTGCAAAGAGCGTATTCGCGAACGTTGACTGGTTCAAGATGCGCTCCAACAACTACTCGCTGCGTGTTGTAAACGACGGCGGTACGCTCAAGGTGCGCGAGCTGGAGCTTAACGGCCCCAAGTTCAACCACACCGAGATCGTATTCGGCCTTGACGAGGAGAGCCAGAAGAAGCTTCACAGCAACCTTGTTTCCATGTGCGCCGAAAAGGGCGACTACATGAATATGGTGGATCTGTGCTTTGCGTTCATCCGTAAGAAGCATCTCAAGGCTTCCGATCCCGATGTTACACTCTCACGTACATTCAACATCGCCATCATCAGCTTCGGCAAGCCCGAGGTGGTATACAAGATCCAGGAGTTCCGCAAGGACGAGAACGACCTGCCCAAGATCCGCTTCTTTGAGAACGGCAAGAGCGTTGCTGACTTCATCCACATGGAGAACGACGGCTTTGTATATCTCATTCCCTTTGCTATCTCAGGCGCAAGGCGTGAGGCCGCAAAGGTGCTGATGCAGAAGTACAACTACTTCTCCACATACGAGCTTACGGGTCTTGTAAAGGCTACCAGCCAGCAGTTCCTGCAGGAGCAGCTTTCTGCGTTCTTCGTAAGCGTACCCAACAAGTACATCACAAATAACCGTGCGGGCATCCGTCACGATTGCATTGAAGAGGTTTCGGGCGAGATCGAAAAGGATATCGTTGAGATCGTAGAGCGTTACAAGAAGTTGTTCGTTCTGGAGCTTGCACAGCGTCCCGACAACGCTTCCCGCTATATGATGCGCCCGAGACAGTATGTTTTCGAGTTCTTCTACAACTACATCCACACCAGCTCCCTTGTAAAGGGACTGAAGGAGCAGTTCTGCGACAACATCTCGCTGAAGCTGCCCAATATCGAGGAGCCTGTTACATTCACAGAGCTTAAGCAGAACGGCTTCTTTACCGAGCACAGCGGCATCTCCAAGGAGGAGCATGACGACGGAACAGCTATGCAGCTTCTGTATAACGACCTCGATCAGATGGAGGCCTGGTTCAAGGGCGAGGAGAACCACGTTCTGTTCGCAAAGTACAACTGGCACGAGCAGGCCACCGATGAGAGCGGCAGCGAGTATGTATATGCGTTCCACGAGAACGATGAGGTGTACCTCATGTCCTCGGACAAGAACAGACAGATCCGCGACTACGACCTGTACGACGGCTTCAAGAACATCATCAGCCTTAAGCTGAACAACTGTGTTGTTGACGGTGCCGTTGCGGATGAAAACGCACTTGCTGAGGCGTTTGAGGTCATCGACGAGATGTTCGGCGAGAGCTACCGCATCTCCATGAAGTACTTCCAGTTCGTTATCACCTCGGGCGGAACCACCATCCAGTTTGAGGTATCCAAGATCAACATCGGCAACCTCAAGAAGGCGATGGACGTTATCTCGGCCCACGAGATGCGTTTCGAGAACCATCAGGTATACAACTCCGTTGTAACGCTGATAATGAACAGCTTTACAAACGGCAAGGATACTATGGACTTCCTGCGCGAGATAAAGAGCCAGGGCGGCGAGGTAAC
Organism: Oscillospiraceae bacterium; assembly: GCA_045540255.1. Lineage (GTDB taxonomy): Bacteria > Bacillota > Clostridia > Oscillospirales > Ruminococcaceae > CAG-115. The sequence goes on from JAZQGZ010000075.1 coordinate 18,600, forward strand.
TCTCGCACTGGATATCAACAAGCGTTACCGCTTTGCTGCATACGGAAAGCAGTTCATGATCCCGCCGAACGTAACCAACGCAGACCTGCTTGAAGTGATCGGCGATGTTTACGTGCTTATCGACAGCGGTATGTTCAACAACCGTGTGTTCGACTTCCCGTTCGCCGCAGCAAGATACACCTTTGATACAAATGAGATAGTATCCGTTCTGCCCGACTGCGGCACTGCCGAGCAGGTGGAGGAGATGATCTCCAAGATCTACGTGTGCGACCTCGCGCTTGACAAGATCGCACTGCTGGACGCTAACAACAAGCTGCTGAAGATCGTTGACATCATCGATCCCATCGCTGATGCCGACAAGGCAAAGACCGCAAAATACGTTGTTCTGCGTGAGGCTGCGGGCAAGCCTCAGTTCGCAAAGTTCGTTGAGTTCCTGCTGACAGGCAAGAACCAGCAGCTTCTTGCGGCACTGTATTCCAGCACAGAGGAGCCTAACGTAGTGCTTCTCGATCAGATCCCCTATTACTACAAGCCCGTTCCCACCATCCGCAAGGATGAGTTCGGCTTCCTGCGCGGCGAGGTTCGCCGTATCTCGGGAATCAAGAACCCCAGAGTTTACAAGAACTACTTCGCACGCGACATCAACGCAAAGCTTTACGGCTACGGCGGCATCTGCCAGTGCTGCGAGCATGAGTCCGATGTGATCAACGGCTTCACGCTCAAGAGCTTCTCTATTGGTCTGCTGAACGGTGAGAAGGAGCAGAAGTTCAACTTCTCGCTGTACCTGTGTGCTAACGACAGCTACAATGCAGGCGGCTGGATAATCGACGATGTTTCCATCGGCGGAATGAGCCCGTTCCTGTGGCTGGATGAGATCGCTATGATCGATTATATCCCGCCGGAGTTCCTGTACTGCCGCATCAAGTACCGTCCTCAGGTAACTTATGATATCTGCGAGGCAACAGCGGAATCCGAGAACGCAGTTTCAGAGAACATCTACGACGGCGCTCAGGAAACACTGGACATCATCCTTTCTCCGATGATGGCTGCAAAGTGGGTAGAGGACAACAGAAGATAAATAACAGAAACGGCGTCCTCGGGCGCCGTTTTTTGTGACAGAAATATGCAGTATTGTAATCGTCGTATAAATATGTTATACTGATAGTGATAAAACTTGTTTTTGGAGGACGAAATGTACAGTCAGATAAACAGCGTGGGATTGTTCGGGCTGAATGCCTTTCCCGTTACTGCCGAGGCCAGCATATCGGCGGGGCAGCCTGTGTTTGATATAGTAGGTATGCCGGACGTCGCAGTGCAGGAGAGCCGCTCCCGTATACGCGCGGCACTCGCCCACATGGAGCTTAACCATCTGCTCAACGGAAAGGTCACGGTCAATCTCGCGCCCGCCAGCGTAAAGAAGATAGGCTCGATGTTCGACCTGCCTGTTGCGGTGGCGCTGATGAAGCTTGGCGGCATTATCGACCGCCCGTTGGATGAGGATGTTTTCATCGGTGAGCTGTCGCTGAACGGTTCGCTTTCTCCGATAAACGGTGCTCTCAGCATGACGCTTACAGCGGCGGCAAACGGCGCGAAGCGTATATTCCTCCCGAAGCAGAATGCAAAGGAGGCTTCTGTAGCGGATGGCATAAAGGTGTTCGGAGTTGAGCATCTCTCGCAGCTTGTGGCTTTTTTCAATAACGGCACGGACCTCGCTCCCGAGGAGCCGTACATCCCCTCTGAAAGCTCCGCGCTGCACGCGGCGGATTTCGCCGATGTCATGGGTCAGCAGAGCGCAAAGGCTGCTATCGAGACCGCTGCGGCAGGCTCGCACAACATACTTATGCTGGGGCCTCCCGGCTCGGGAAAGTCCATGCTTGCAAAGAGGATACCCTCTATACTGCCGAGGATAACCTTTGCCGAGAGTATCGAAACCACACAGATACATTCCATCGCAGGAATGATAGACCCTGCCGACCCTCTGGTGACCCGCAGACCGTTCCGCGCGGTGAGCCACACTGCCTCGGCGGTGGGGCTGGTTGGCGGCGGCAGCATCCCGCGCCCCGGTGAGATATCCCTTGCCCACAACGGAGTGCTGTTTCTGGACGAGCTTCCCGAGTTCGACCGCAAGGTGCTGGAGACCCTGCGTCAGCCCCTCGAAAACGGCGAGATAAACATCTCCCGCGCCAGCGGCTCGGCCTGCTATCCCTGTGACGTCATGCTGGTTGCGGCGATGAACCCCTGTCCCTGCGGAAACTTCGGCAATCCTGCTAAAAAGTGCCGCTGCACACAGCAGCAGGTATCGGGCTATCTCAACAAGATCTCGCAGCCTGTGCTTGACAGGATAGACATACAGATAGAGGTAAAGCCCGTGGAGTACAGCGACCTCAGCCACCGCACCCCGCAGGAAAGCTCCGCGGCTATTGCGGAGAGGATACAGAAAGCCCGTGATATACAGGCGAAACGCTTCGCGGGAACAGGCATAAAAAGCAACAGCGGCATAACCTCCGACATAATAGCCGAGGTCTGCCGCCTTACTCCTGATGCGGAGGATATGATGCACCGTGCCTTTGACAAGCTTGGTATGTCCGCCCGTGCCTACGACAGGATACTTAAGGTGGCGCGCACCTGCGCCGACCTTGCAGGAAGCGAGAGCATACAGAAGGATCACATCGCCCAGGCGATAAGCTACCGCAGCCTTGACAGAAAATACTGGAACAGATGATGTTCAGCCCTGATCTGCAAGCTTTTCTGCAAGCATGATCTCGTTCTCGCTGAATACTGCAAGACCATTTTCACGAAGAAGCTCTGCCGCGAGTCCCTGACCCGCGGTCTTTCTTCCTGTAAAGCTTCCGTCATATATCTCGTGCACTCCGCAGGAGGGGCTGCCCTCTTTCATGATGCAGCACACTACATCCTCGCGCAGCGCAGCTTCAAGCGCGAGCTGTGCACCCTTTGTGTATTCGGCGGTACAGCTTCTGCCGCTTTGTGTCAGTATCTCGTTTTTGCAGCGCTGGCAGGGGTCACGGGGTACAGACAGCCCACCCTCTGTTTCGGGGCATACGGGGATCAGCCTGCCCTCCTCCTTCCATCGTAGGAACACAGGATGGGTGCAGGGCTTTGATCTGCCGTCGTAGCGGCAGCATTCTCCCATAAGACAGGCACTTACCAGTATCTTGCGCATGATACCCTCACTTTCCGTATACGAAAAAGCCGCCCGCCGTTCATCACGGCAACAGCGGCTTTTTTTGTTAAATGTTATTATAGGTCTCTTTGATCTCCCGCTTGTTTCTGTACATCGCCACATCGGCACGGCTGAACACATCGTTGAAAGACTCGTCGTGCTCGGGGTCGTATGCGGAGATTCCGAATGCGATGGATATCGGGATGTTGGTATCACGATTATGCTCGTTTTCCATAGCGGCTGTGAAGTCCGCACAGAAAGATTCTCTGTCGTGATAATGATCGCCCTCAAACACCACAACGAATTCATCGCCGCCCACGCGGTAGAGGGGACATTCATGGAATGTGGTGGATATCAGCTTTGCGGCATTGGATATCAGCATATCGCCGTAGTGATGTCCGTGGGTGTCGTTGGTCTGCTTCAGTCCGTTGATATCAAGCACCGCAACGGCGAATTCCGCCTCGCCCTTTCTTATGGACTTTTCCAGTCTTATTACAGTATCGTTATATGCGGTCTTGTTTTCAACGCCTGTAAGGGCATCGATATAGGCGAGCTTATTGATCCTCTCGATGTATTCTCTGAGCTTATCCACCGTGTTTGAAAATACCGAGGCAAGCGTGCCTATCTCGTCCTTCGTCTGCACGGGGATATCTACATTAAGATTGCCTGTGGAGATCTTCTCTGCCGCCTTGGTGAGCTTTCTCAGCGGCCTTATCAGCGTCCTGCATATAATTAGCGTTACAGCCACGAATACAGTGGCGATAACGATAGTTATGATAACTATCTGCATGGACACCTCGTTTTTGGAGGCGTCTATCTCGCTCTGGGGGGCGGTCACGCACAGATATATGCCGTTGTTGAGAGGCCGGTAGCTCATGCGGCGTTTCGCACCGTTATGCTCGTACTCGTACAGGTTTCCGTATGTGTCATCGGTGGCATACTTGTTATATACCGACACGAAGTTGATCTTTTCATCACTGGCAGATACGCCCTTGTCAAGCATACGATGATAAACTATATTAAAATCGGGATCTGCAAGATAAGCATAACCTGTATCCATTACTTTTATTCTGTCTATGCTTTCCTCCAGCATAGTAAAATCTATATCCATGCCTACTATGCCAATCAGGTCGTCGCCGCAGTAGATAGGGATGACGTAGGATATCATATAGATATTTATGTTTTCGTTGAGGTAGGGACCTACCCATGTCGGCTTGCCTGCGCTTACAGGTATGTAGTACCAGCCTACACGCTCCACCTCCGACGGGTCGTACAGCGACATATCGGTGTTGGGCTCGGGTGTGAGTTCTGTGTCATCGCCTGTTTTGGTGAAGAAGAGTCCTGCAACGGGTGTGGATATATCGGGATTGAGTCTTATGTATACCGCAACTGAGCCGTCTGTAGAGTCTGCCGCATTGAGCAGGATAGGCTCCAGATACTCCATATAATGGTCGTAGAAGTTTTCGTTTGAAAAATCCTCGATGCTGTCAACATATTCGGTCGCACAGCCCGCTATGACCTTTACCGACTGCTCGATACGGCCCATAAGTCTGTTGATATCGGCAGCGTTGGTGCTTGCTATCTGATTGAACAGTGAAGAGGACTCGCTGTTTGCGTTCTTCTCAAGTCGGTTTATCGCAATTATTCCGATAAGGGTGGAGGACAGAACTATTGCTATTAGTATAAGTGCTATGAACTTTGTCTGTATAGATCTCACTCTGTCAGCCACCTCCTTCATTAATCTTAGTTAGCATTATACTACATATTTCTCCAAAAAGCAATACTTTGATGTCGTTATTATGTTTTTTTTATAAAAATCGTTGCCTTTTTAACAAAAACTATTGACAAACGGGGAAATGTGTGTTATTATAACATTGTGATATCAAATCGATATCAAATACATACAACTCTTACAAGGAGGCTCAATATGGATAAGGTAATTAACAGGAACGAATATGAAGAGCGTGAGCTCAATGCGCCCAGTGGCTGGCTGGTGCTTATAGTGACCATTATTCTTTATCTTGGCGCTATCGGTCTGGCGATATTGGCAGGCATACAGCTTGAAGAAGATGAAAACAGTGCGCTCGGCGGTACTATGCTGGTGGTAAGCATTATATGGCTTGCGATAGGCTGGTTCCCCTTTGTGGGCCTGCGCATCATCAAGCCTAATGAGGCTCTGGTGCTGACCCTGTTCGGAAAATACACAGGCACCCTTAAGAAAGAGGGCTTCTATTTCATCAATCCTTTCAGCTCTGCGGTAAATCCTCAGGTAGACGGCGAGCCGTCTGTAAGCCTCAGCCCTGACGGCACCTCCGTAAAGCTGACAAAGAGCAAGATCTCCCTTAAGGCACTTACCCACGACAACCACAGACAGAAGATCAACGATCAGATGGGCAATCCTATAGAGGTGGGCATCGTTGTTATCTGGCGTGTTGTTAACACAGCAAAGGCTGTGTTCAATGTTGACAACTACAAGACATACCTTTCTATACAGGCAGACTCCGTACTGCGTGACGTGGTACGCTGCTACCCCTACGACTCCACCGACAGCGACGAGAAGTCCCTGCGCGGCTCCTCTCAGGAGGTCTGCGAGCTCCTGCGCGAAAGACTTCAGCAGCGTGTTGAGCAGGCAGGCCTTGAGATAATCGAGGCACGCATAACTCATCTGGCTTATGCTCCCGAGATAGCAGCGGCTATGCTGCAGCGTCAGCAGGCTACCGCAATAATCGAGGCAAGACAGAAGATAGTGGACGGTGCTGTAGGCATGGTAGAGATGGCACTGAACAAGCTCTCCGAAAGCAACGTATGCGAGCTGGACGAGGAGCGCAAGGCACAGATGGTATCCAACCTGCTGGTGGTACTCTGCGGCAACAAGGACGCACAGCCCATCGTGAACAGCGGTACTATCTATTAATGATCCACATGGTTTATGATATGCTGTCTCTGAAAGGAGGGTGCGGCTTTGGCAGAGGAAAAGAACACTAAAAAGCAGGTGCCGCTGCGCCTTTCCGCGAGCCTGTATAACGACCTCATGAAGTGGGCGGAGGATGATTTCCGCTCTGTGAACGGACAGATAGAGTATCTTCTTACGGAGTGCGTGAAGTATCACAAAAAGCACCCGAAAAAGGAAGACTGACGAAAGGACTGAACATAATGTACGGCAATATAATGCTTATGATAATTACGATATTGTTCTGTGTGGTATTTGTTCTGACGGGGTTTATTATATGGAGATTTCCGCCGTCTTATAACGGTCTTGGCTACCGCACAGCGATGTCGGAAAAGAACCCTGCAACATGGCACTTTGCACAGGTCTACTGCGGCAGGGCGATGTTTATAAGCTTCCTGCCTGCACTGGTACTGTCAGCAGCCGCCGAGCTCATAGGATTTTTCGCGGACATCAGTGATAACGACTTTACAGCGCTGTCCGTCGTGGTGATAGCCGCAGATGTGATTCTGGTGTTTGCTGTTATCGGAATGACAGAGAAAGCACTGCGGGAGCGTTTCGACAAAAACGGCGATCCGAGATAACACAAGACCCGTAAGGGACACGGCATTTCCGTGCGACTTACGGGTCTTTTTGTGATATCTGAGCTATCCCTTATCAGAAGCTGTCTTTCGATTTTCTGAGGTACTCGCCATAGCCGTCGTTGGCGGCGCGTATCGTCAGATACCGCGCGATGAAGGGTAGCATCTGCTGCTGAAGGAGCCTGCTTTCCTGATCGGGGAAGAACAGGCAGAGATCAGGCGATGTGCCGTTTGCGGAGGCGTTCCTGTATTCGTTGCCGAATCTTCGGCGCAGTGCGCAAAGCTCCTCATAGCGGAAGCCTGCTGCCTGCTCCGAGATACCGCACAGCCGCGCTATCTCTGCCGCCGAGGATACACCGCAGAAGTGCAGCACCGCAAGCGGCGCAAGAAGCTGTGCTGCAAGCCTGTCTGCCTCCTGTTCCATATCGGGGGAAAAGGCCGTGTGCACACCGCTGATATGACCCAGCAGGATATGTGCAAGCTCGTGGGCGAGGGTCCAGCGGCGGCGTTTTTTTCCGCACGCCTTTTCGTTAATGGCGCAGACATATCTGCCATCGGTCATGAAGCTGAAGCCATAAAGGCTTATGTCGCTGTACATCTTCTGCGGGTCTGTATCATAGCAGGCCGCACAGCTTTCATAATCCACTATCTTTATATCGTTGCTCTCCGCTATCCTTTTAAGGTCCACGGGGAGCCTTGTTAAACCTGAATTAAGCAGTATCCTTGCGGCGTTCATTTATCGTCCTCCGTCATAGTCGGGCATATCCAGTATGCTGCGTGCTCCTTCGCGTTTTTTAAGCGTTACCCTGTGCGGTATGCCGCCGTTTCTCGCCGCGATAAGAAGCTCCTCCTCGTGGCAGCGGCGGTATTCTATCTCTGCGCAGGCATTGATAAGCTCTTTTCCGTGCTCGTCAAGGGAGTGGTATCTCATCATAAGAAGCTCCTCCTCGCCGCTTACGGTGAAGTGGTCCGCAAACAGCTCGTTAGGCTGACAGTGCAGCGCACCGAAAAGGCGGTACAGCACCTCCTCGCGGGGATGGCTGACATCCCGCTCGTAATTACCCACCGCAGAGGGCGTTACACCTATTTTTGCAGCAAGCTCCTCCTGCGTTATGCAGGCACGCTCCCTCAGCATCCTTATCCTTTTTCCTATTCCCATAATTCCTCCTGTCGAATGAAGTCCCGAATCGTTTTTTCAGCTTGTCCAGTGCACTTTTCCGCAGAAGATACACTCTGCGGTCGCTCATGTACATCTTGTCCGCTATCTGCTCCCATGTCATCGCAAGTATGAAGTACCTTTCTATGACTCCGCGCTCTTCTCCGCTGAGTATGCTTATGTACTCCAGTGCCTGCAGCTTTGCATCCACTGTGCGGTCGATATTTGCGTTTATCTCCCGCTCCAGCAGGCTCAGCCTGTCAACTATGCTCTGCGAGTAGGAGGAGCTCTCCCGTGCCCTTGCTGCTATACGGTGCAACCTTTCTATATGCTCAAGCTGTGCCATTACCTCCAGCTCATAGCACCTTGCACGTTCCAGCACAGCCATAACATCTGCCATATCACCACTCCTTTCAGAAATGTTCATATATCTGTTGAACTATGAACATTTTATCACAAGTTACTTGTATTTGTCAATAGCTAATACGATTTTTTGCAGTGTTTTGCAGTTTTTTTGAGAAATTATCGAAAACCCCTTGACAAAAATGTATATAGGTGATATATTGTATATATCGGATATACACATTAGACACAAACGTCACTTTCCGAACTGAAACGAGGTAACCATGAATATTATTATAACCAACTCCGCAGGAACGCCCATCTACGAGCAGATAGCCTCACAGATAAAGGGGCTGATAATGAGCGGACAGCTTAAAGAGGGGGAGGCACTGCCCTCGATGCGAAACCTGGCGCAGGACCTGCGTGTCAGCGTCATAACCACCAAGCGCGCCTACGAGATACTTGAATCCGAGGGGATGATAGAGTCATTCACGGGTAAGGGCAGCTTTGTGGCTGCACAGAATCCCGAGCTGTTGCGCGAGCAGAACCTGCGTGAGATAGAAAAGCACCTTATCGCTGCTGCGGACATCGCAAAGCGCAGCGGGATACCGCTCCCGGACGTGGCCGAGATGCTCTCTCTCGTGTTTGAGGAATAAACATCCGCTTCAAAAGGCGGAGAGCTTTAACTTGTTATTTCTATATTTTAAATGATATGTAAATATATGGAGGACTGATTATGGAAAACTGTATCGAGATCAAGGGCTTAAACAAGAAATATCCCCAGTTCGCACTTAAGGACGTAAACCTCACTGTTCCCGCAGGAAGCGTTATGGGCTTCATAGGTGAGAACGGCGCAGGCAAAAGCACCACCATCAAGGCGATCCTCGGGCTTATGAAGGCTGACAGCGGCGAGATAACCGTACTCGGCGACAAGGCTCCCGACCTCAGGGTTGAGACTAAAGAGCAGATAGGCGTTGTGTTCGACGGGCTTGCGTTCCCTCCCGCGCTGAACGCTGTGAAGCTCGACAAGGTGATGTCGGGCATCTACAAGACCTGGAGCAGCGAGACCTTTTTCGGCTACATAAACCGCTTCGGTCTGCCGCTCAAAAAGAAGTTCAAGACCTTTTCCCGTGGCATGGAGATGAGACTTTCCATCGCAACCGCACTGTCCCACAATCCCTCCCTGCTGGCTCTCGACGAGCCTACAAGCGGACTTGACCCTGTTATGAGAAGCGAGATACTGGATATCTTCCTTGAGTTCATGCAGGACGAAACGCACTCAATACTGCTCTCCACCCACATCACGAGCGACCTTGAGCATATCGCAGACTACATCACATTTATCCACAAGGGCGAGGTCATCTTCACCGAGGAGCGCAACGAGATGCACGACAAGTATCGCGTCCTGAAATGCACTGAGGCGCAGTTTGACTCCATCGACAAGGCTGACATCATCGGCGTAAGAAAGACACGCTTCAGCTGTGACGTGCTCACCACTGCGGCAGAGAAGTATCCCGATATCACTGCCGATATCCCCTCGATAGACGACATCATGGTATTCTATGTAAAGGAGGCGTAAAGCATGAAGGGCATCTTCTACTCCTATTTCACGCTCAACAAGTCCTACTGGATAACTACCGCAAGCGTTTTTGCAGGTGTGATAGCGCTGACGATGTTGTTTACTTCCCTGTCGAAGGGACTGGAGGCACAGGGCGACTATACGCTTTTCGGTCTTATATCGGCTATGGCGATGTTTGTTCCATTCATACCTGCAATAATCCTTCTGGAGCCTTCGGCACGTGACCTTGAAAAGGCGATGGCAACACGCTACGCAAACCAAATCCTTGCCGCAGGCGTTTCAAAGCCGCAGTTTGTGATGTGCGAGCTGATAAAGAACATCGGTGCCTGTGCCATCGGCTACGGTCTTGGCTGCCTGACGATACTTATAACAGAGCTTGCTGCACCGCACTCCACAAGCCCCCAGCTGTACGGATTTCACCTTATTATAGTTCTGCTGGCAGGTGCTGTCGAATGGATATGTATTCCGCTGACGCTTAAGATAAAAAGCTCCGAAAAGGCAGGACTTATCGTGGGCATCGCGCTTGGCGTAGGTATATGTATCGCCTCGGGCTACGTTTCAATAATGACAGACGGCGAATTCTGGGGAGAGACCACCGACGTTCTCAACGCCATCGTATCCCCAGCAGGTCTTCTGATAACCGCAGGCGGCGCAGCCGCAATATACGCAGTGGTATATCTTATCACTCTTAAAATGGTAAAGAGAGGTGATCTTTGTTGAAAGGTCTGATATTAAAGGACATCTACGGCATACGCTTTCAGGTCATCGTCGGTCTGCTGATAATGCTGTTTCCGAATATCTTCATGTTTCTTGTAGGCGGCGGCTTGAATATAGGAACAGAAGGCACAGCGGATAATGTTATCGGTATCATGATGTACGGCATGATGAATATAGTGAACATCATGCTGTTCTCCTCGTCCATACTCAACACACTAAAGGATGACGCAGCAAACGGCTGGGCGAAGTATCAGCTCACCATGCCCGTGACCAAGGAGCAGATAGTTACCGCAAAGCTTGTTTCCACGCTTATCAACATCGGTACGCTGGTGCTGCTTTCCATGATATTCAACCTTATTGCGGTGTTCCTGTTCAAAATGCCGCTGGAGCTGATGATCACCATGCCGATATGTATAGGTGTTATTCAGCTTATCGCACTGCTGCCTGCTTTCCCCATCTCCATGAGGCTGAGTCCCAATGTGGCTAATATTATGTACACCTGCTTTATGTGCATCGTGCTTATAGCTGTCATAGTTGTTGTTACGCTGATGCTTGACAACACACTGCCTATGTTTATAATGAGGATAGTATTCTATGCAGTGATCCCCGTTATCGCAGTTGTTGTAGGTCTGTTTTCACACAGATGGGCGTCAAAGCTCCTTAACGGCGACAATTATATTTAATACCACACTCCATACCATACCAAGACCCCTAAGAAGCCTCCCCGAGAGCGAAAAGCCCTCGGGGAACGCTGTTTTTGGGGCATAACAAAAGACCCGTGGAGCGTTATCCACGGGTCAATTATTCATTGAAATATCAGCGTCTGCGACGCTTGCTCTCCTGCTTGCACAGGTACATATACTTGTCTGCCTCGCATATAACCTCGTTGATATCGGTAAGCTCCGATATGCGCTTCATGCTGAAGCCGACGCTTGCGGCTATCTCATAGGGCTTGTTTGCGGAGCGGTTAATATCCCCGATGATGCGGCGGTAATTGCTTATCTTGTCGATAAGTGTCTTTTCGGTGCAGTACGCACCTACACCTATCAGATAGAATTCGTCACCGCCTGCACGGATAGAGATCTCACGGCTCTCGGTGACCTTAGCCACCGCGGAAGCTACAGAGGTTATCGCAAAATCGCCCTCGGTGTGGCCGTAGTTGTCGTTGATGTACTTAAGTCCGTCAAGATCGAACACCACTGCATAGAAGAGATCAGACTTGTTTGCGTTCTGGAACAGCTCTTTAAGTCCGTTTTCCATACCGCGGCGGTTTTTCAGCCCTGTCATCTTGTCTATCTCGGAGAAATCCTGCAGCCTGTGGTTCACACGGGTCATCTGCAGGGCATTGTAAACGTTTCGCATCCAGTTACGAAGCACGCCTGTGGGCTTTACGCCACGTGCAGCCTCACACTGGAGCACGGCAAAGCCGAGCGTGTTGTTCTGGAAATGCACGGGCAGGAAGTAATAGACATAAGGCTTATTGTGATACCTGTGAAGCTCATGCAGCATCAGCTTTGTATCAAAGCGTTCTCTGTCGTCGTCACAGTGATAGTTCTCGGGATTTACGTGCTGTCCGTCTATCATGGCGTATCGGATGTTGGTGCGTACCGTCGCAGGATATCCGTCCGTAAGCACGGTATCGGTATCCAGCCAGTTTTCCCTCAGGCAAAGAAAAAAGCTGTCAAAGGGTCGTATCAGGTAAGTCTGGCTGCCGATGCTGCCAAGACACTCCTCGGGACTTTTGGTCTCTGTCAGCGCCTCAAGCATATAGCTCTCTGTAAGACGGTAAAGATCCTCGTTATCGTGTATAGTCTCGTCGCCAAAGTCACGGTTAAGCTTATACAGTGAGCGGCTGAGCGTATGTATAAGATGCTTGTGATCCACGGGACATCCACAGCTTAAGCCGATAAACATTCCCTCTGCGGGATTGTGTTTCGTAACGGCGAGGGGCTTGTCAGGCTCCAGTATCTCTCTGATCCTGTCTACTGCTTTTTCCGCCATGCCCTTGTTATCGGGGGTATAGGAAGTTACGCTGACCTCATTTACGATGGCCTCCTGCGTTGCATCATAGCCTGTGACGATCACCTGATCAGGCACAGAGATACCTGCTGCGACAAGGGCGTTTGTAAGCCCTATCGCCATGTGATCGCTTCCACAGATCACTGCGTCGGGCATTTCAAGCTCGCCCGAAATTATCCTGTTGGCCAGCGCGGTACCCGAGGTGTACCAGAAATCGCCGAAGAATATCTTGTTCTCGTCCACAGGAAGCCCACGACGTGCCATCTCATCTTTGAAGCCTTTAAGACGCTGATCCACAATGCCGTCGCTCTGAAAGCCTGCAAGGAAATAGATATTCTTGCAGCCATGCACATCCAGCACATGTGAGGTTATCGCAGAAAATGATGTGGCATCATCAGTATATATAGTTTCATAATCAGCCATCGGAAGATCAAGGCAGATGACAGGCTTTTTGCAGCGGCGCTTAAGAAGATCGCTCACCTGATCGAATGCGGATTTATCTCCCATACCCACAAGCGGCAGGGAAACCACCACAACAGCGTCAAGAAGCTCGAAATTCATAAGCTCCAGTATATTGAACTCGGCACGAAGGAAATCCTTGTAGAAATGCACGCTGTTTACAAGGGGACAGAACGTTGCCAGGTCATATCCGTATAACTCACAGCGCGCGAGCAATCCGTCAAGGATGCGCTGCTGATAGAAATTCTCGGGACAGTTGATTATACAACCGATAAGCTTACGCTTTTCCATGACCGACGCTCCTTTCCAATATATACTGTGTTTATTCTATCACAAAACAAATTGGTTGTCAATAAGTTAGGCAGTACTAAAGCAAAAACGACGGCAGAAGAAACCTGCCGCCGTCCGATGTGTTATTTGCCGTTAAGCATATCTCTGATCTTATCGAAGAAAGACACCTGCTTTTCATAGTTCTTGGAATCAAGCGTATCCTCGAACGCCTTGAGAGCATCTTTCTGCTTCTTGTTGAGGTTTCTCGGTATCTCTACGAACACCTTTACGATCTGGTCGCCTCTGCCTTCACGCTGCAGCTTCTGTACGCCCTTGCCGCGGAGTCTGAACATTGTGCCCGACTGGGTTCCTGCGGGTATGCTGTAGCTGACGTTTCCGTCGATAGTGGGGACCTCGATCTCCGCACCGAGTGTTGCCTGCATGAATGTTATGGGTACCTCGATCCAGATATCGTAATCCTTGCGCTCGAACACGGGATCCTTGCGGACGTTGATACGCACGTTAAGGTCGCCTCTGGAGCCACCGTTGGTACCCATGTTGCCCTGACCGCGTACAGCGAGGGTCATGCCGTCGTTGATACCTGCGGGAATATTGACGGAGATGGTCTTTTTCTTCTGCATACGGCCGCTGCCCGAGCACTTGGGGCAGGGGTTCTCGATTATCTTGCCCTTGCCCTGACACTTTGTACAGGGTCTTGTGCTTGCCATATTACCGAACATGGTGCGCTGCTGGAAGCTTACCTTACCTGTGCCGTGGCAATCGGGACAGGTCTTGGTGTTGGTGCCCTTCTTTGCGCCTGTGCCGCTGCACTCCTCACATTCCTCGACACGGCTTATCTCGATGTCGTGGGTGAGTCCCTTGCAGGCCTCCATGAAGCTTATGCTGAGTGACACTGCGATGTCCGAGCCCTTACGGGGCGCGTTGGGGTTGGAGCGTGTTCCGCCACCGCCGAATCCGCCGCCGAAGATATTGTCGAAGATATCGCCGAGGTCTATGCCGCCGTCGAAACCTCCGCTGAAGCCGCCAAAGCCACCGAAGCCGCCCTGACCCGCAGCGTAGTTGGGATCGACTCCCGCAAAACCGAACTGATCGTACTTTGCGCGCTTATCGGGGTCGGAGAGGACATCGTTTGCCTCGTTCACTTCCTTGAATTTTGCCTCAGCCTCGGGGTTATCGGGGTTGAGGTCGGGGTGATACTGCTTTGCAAGCTTGCGGTATGCTTTCTTTATCTCCGCATCTGAAGCGCCTTTCTGGAGTCCCAGCACCTCATAATAATCTCTTTTGTCCATATCATCGATCCTTTTCGGAAATTAACCTATACAAGGCAACGCCCTGCGGCATAAGCCTCAAGGCGTCCACCTTTATGTGTTATTAGTTCTCTTTGAAATCAGCGTCGATAACGTCGCCGTCTACGGGACCGTTATCCTCGGGAGCTGCCTGCGCTGCCTCTGCAGCAGCAGCGTCGCCGCCCTGTGCCTGATATACCTTGCCTGCGATCTCATAGAATGCGTTCTGGAGCTCATCCTTGGCGGTCTTTACAGCCTCGATATCTGTGCCCTTGAGTGCTTCCTTGAGTGCGTCCAGCTTGGGCTGTACCTTTGCCTTGTCGTCCTCGGTTACCTTGTCGCCGAAGTCCTTCATGGACTTCTCGATCTGATATACCATCTGGTCAGCCTCGTTTCTGAGGTCAACCTCTTCCTTGCGCTTCTTATCCTCAGCTGCGAAAGCCTCTGCTTCCTTTACAGCCTTGTCGATGTCTTCCTTGCTCATGTTGGTGGAAGCGGTGATGGAGATGTGCTGCTCCTTACCTGTGCCGAGGTCCTTGGCGGTTACGTTTACGATACCGTTTGCGTCGATATCGAAGGTAACCTCGATCTGGGGGATTCCACGGGGAGCGGGAGCAATTCCGTCAAGGTGGAAAGTACCGATGGACTTGTTGTCCTTAGCGAACTCACGCTCACCCTGCAGAACGTTGATCTCAACGCTGGGCTGGTTGTCGGAGTAGGTAGAGAATACCTGAGACTTCTTTGTGGGGATAGTGGTGTTGCGCTCGATCATTCTTGTGCAGATACCGCCTGCGGTCTCGATACCGAGAGACAGAGGTGTAACGTCGAGGAGCAGGAGGCCTGTTACCTCCTTGTTCAGTACGCCGCCCTGGATGCACGCACCGATGGATACGCACTCATCGGGGTTGATGCCCTTGAAGGGCTCCTTGCCGAGGAAGCTCTTTACAGCCTCCTGAACAGCGGGGATTCTTGTGGAACCGCCTACCAGCAGGATCTTGTCGATCTCGCTTGTGGACAGACCGGAATCGGAGATAGCCTGCTTCAGGGGACCCATTGTAGCCTCTACAAGGTCAGCGGTAAGCTCGTTGAACTTTGCTCTGGAGAGAGTTACGTTCAGGTGCTTGGGGCCTGTTGCGTCTGCTGTGATATAGGGGATATTTACATTTACTGTTGTGGAGTTGGAGAGGGCGATCTTAGCCTTTTCAGCCTCGTCCTTAAGTCTCTGCATAGCGAACTTGTCGTTTGCAAGGTCGATTCCGTCGGACTTCTTGAACTCATCTCTCAGGAAGTCGATAACTCTCTGGTCGAAGTCGTCGCCGCCGAGACGGTTGTTACCTGCTGTTGCAAGAACCTCCTGCACACCGTCGCCGATCTCGATTACGGATACGTCGAATGTCCCGCCGCCGAGGTCGTAAACTACGATCTTCTGGTCGTCCTCCTTGTCGATACCGTAAGCGAGAGCTGCCGCTGTGGGCTCGTTGATGATTCTCTTTACAGTAAGACCTGCGATCTGGCCTGCGTCCTTTGTTGCCTGACGCTGGGAGTCTGTGAAGTATGCGGGAACTGTGATAACAGCCTCTGTTACTGTCTCGCCGAGGTAAGCCTCTGCGTCAGCCTTCAGCTTCTGCAGGCTCATCGCGGAGATCTCCTGGGGAGTGTACTTCTTGCCGTCGATGTCTACCTTGTAGTCTGTACCCATGTGACGCTTGATGGAGATAACTGTCTTGTCGGGGTTTGTAACAGCCTGGTTCTTTGCAAGCTGGCCTACAAGACGCTCGCCGTCCTTTGTGAATGCCACTACAGAGGGAGTTGTTCTGTTGCCCTCGGGGTTGGTGATAACTACAGGCTCGCCGCCCTCGATAACGGATACGCAGGAGTTTGTAGTACCTAAGTCAATACCAATGATCTTTGCCATAATATATTCCTCCAGTCTTTTGTATCGCAGCCGTAACGAAATACCGGCTTTCGCCTTTTCGTTTTTATACGGTTGCATTGATTTACTATTGATTATCGTGCGGATACCTCCGCGGGGATGTGTTATCAGTTAACGACTGCGACCATCGCAAATCGGATAACTCTGTCGCCTATCCTGTAGCCCTTTGCAAATGTGGTGGCTACCATGCCGCTTTCAAGCTCCTCGCTCTCTACACGCTGAACCGCCTGGTGCATGGACGGATCGAACATAACGCCGTCACTTTCGATCTCCTCAACGCCCAGCTTTGTGAGTATCTCAAGGAAGCTGTCGTCTATCATCTGTACGCCCTGCTTGTAGGCAGCGTCGGTGCACTCGGCTTCAAGCGCCCTTGTGAGATTGTCCATCACGGGCAGGAATTCCTTTACCACGTCGGTGATTATCACGGGACGAAGCTCCAGCTTTTCCTTTGCGGCACGCTTTCGGAAGTTGTCGTACTCTGCTACTGTACGCAGGAGCTGATCCTTTACGGAAGCGAGCTCTGCTGTCAGCTTTTCCTCGTTGGAGGGCTCTGTAACGACTTCGGCCTCGGGAGCGGTCTCCTCAGCGGTGACTTCCTCCTCGGTCCTGATCTCCTCGTTCATCTCCTCGTTATTCATCGCCATTCTGTTCTACCTCTCTTTCTATCTGTGCAAGCTGTCTGTCCTCGTCGTCCTCGGAGAGAAGCTGCGTCACTTTATTGCTGAAATATTCTATATATGGGATTATCCTGCGGTAATCCAGCCTCATAGGTCCTATTACGCCCAGCGTTCCTGCGGGCTTTCCGTCCTTGTAGTAGCTTGCGCTTACAAAGGTCGAGTTAGTTATCGCAAAGGTGCCCTCCTCTGCGCCGAACTTTATGTTGATGCCTGAGAATGCGCTGTCCAGCAGCATCGAAAGCTCGTTCTTCTGTTCAAGGAACCTCATGACGTCCATCATGGGGAACTCCTGACAGGCGAGGAGATTTGACTCTCCCTTTACATCTATGCTGTCCTGCATCATCTCGCCCGTAAGCTCATACACCGCGTACAGCAGCGGTGAAAGGCTCATCATATAGCTTCCCAATGCCTGTGCGAGGGTATTCACGTACTCATCTGTCATGTTTGCGAGGTTAACGCCCTGCAGGTGCGAATTGAGGAAGCGTGTGAAGAACTCCATCTGCTCGTTGGACAGGTCGAACTCCATGCGGCACACTCTGTTCTTTACCTCACCGTTGGAGGTTATCAGCAGCAGCACGTACATCCGTCTGCCTGTGGGGATAACGTCCACCTTGGTTATCACAGAGAACTGCGAAACGTGGTTTGTTGAGAACGTAGCGCATTTTGTTATCTCTGCGAGGGCGGCGGAGGCGTTCTTTATGATATCCTCCTCCGTTACTGCGTCACCGAAGATACGCTCGTCAAAATCTGCGAGGGCGTCATGGTTTATCGGCTCGGGGCTCATCAGGTTGTCGATGTAGAAGCGGTAGCCCTTGAATGTAGGCACGCGCCCTGCCGAGGTGTGCGGATGGTCGAGATAGCCTTCCTGTTCCAGTGCGGCCATGGTATTGCGTATCGTTGCCGAGGATACATTGATATCCGGCTTCTGCGCAAGCGCCTTGGAGCCTACCGGCTCTCCGGTCTTTATATACTCGTCAACGATGGCGGCGAGTATCTTCATTCCTCTAGCGTCCACAGCCTACCTGCCTTTCAAAGGGATGTTGTTTCTGTTTAGCACTCTCTTTTCAAGAGTGTTAGCACTCTTTCTCTCTGAGTGCTAAATATAATTTATCATGTTTTCTCCGAATTGTCAAGTGTTTTTTGAAAAAAACTGCACAAATTTGCAGATTTTTTTATTAAATCTATTGAACGAGTTTTGCGTTTCTGCATAACAGCACAGTTTTTCGGCTTTTTTTAGTATTGCTCGCGCTTCCTTTTTTATAATAGTTCATATAAAAAAAGACCGCTCCCGCACCTTGGTGCGAAAGCGGCTGAGTTATTATTCAAAATTCACTGCGACATCCTTAAGATACTTTATTATCTCCAGATGCTGGGGGCAGTGACCCTCACACTGACCGCAGGCGATGCACTCCGAAGCCCTGCCGTGGCCCGAGGCGATATCCTCGTAGCTTTCGGCGGGAGTCGTATCTTCCTGCTTGTCGGCGTTGTACAGTGCAAAATAGTCGGGTATCGGGATGTTCATGGGGCAACCCTCTACGCAATAACGGCAGGCGGTGCAGGGTATGGATACAGCGGAGTTTATGATATCCGCCGCCCTGAACACAAGCTTCTGCTCCTCACTGCTGAGCGGCTTAAATTCCGCCATGTAACCTGTGTTGTCCGTAAGCTGCTGCATATTGCTCATGCCGCTGAGTACACAGATGACTCCCTCAAGGCCTGCCGCAAATCTGATAGCCCAGGAGGGCACAGACATATCGGGTGCGCTGTCCTTGAACAGCTTTGCGGCCTTTTCGGGGACATTGGCAAGGGTGCCGCCCTTTACAGGCTCCATTATGATAACGTCCTTGCCGTGCTTTCTTGCCACCTCGTAGCAGAGGCGGGACTGCACGTTATTGTCCTCCCAGTCGAGGTAGTTTATCTGAAGCTGCACGAACTCCATCTCGGGGTGTGCGGTGAGTATCTCGTCAAGGAGCTGTGCGTTGTCGTGATAGGAGAAGCCTATCCTGCGCACAAGTCCGTCCTTCTTTTTCTGCATAACGAAATCAAACGCACCTAAGCGTGTGGAGATCTCATAGTTCTCCTTATTAAGACAGTGCAGGAGGTAATAGTCGAAATAGCCTGCGCCTGTTCTTTCAAGCTGGGTGCTGAACATATTCTCCATGTCCTCTTTTTCCTTGAGGAACATCGTGGGGAGCTTTGTCGCAACAAGGAAGCTGTCGCGGGGATGGCGTTCAACAAGTGCCTCCTTCAGCATACACTCGCTTGCGCCGTCGTGGTACATATACGCTGTGTCGAAATAGGTGAAGCCCTGCTTGAGGAAGCTGTCTACCATGCCGTTTATCTGCTCCTTGTCGAAGCTTTTCTGGTCGTTTCCGTCAAGAAGCGGGAGCCTCATAAATCCGAATCCGAGTTTTTTCATAAGCGTGTTCCTCCATAAAACATATTACTTATATGATACCATTAAATCCCTGTATGTGCAAGGGGGTAATTAAAAATTTTTCAACAGGTAAATATTTCTCGTGTTTCTGCCTATAATTACTATACGGATATAACGAAACGGAGTGATTAAGCATGATCTCATTCAACGGTTTTACCGACAAGGCCACAGTTGCGCTCAATGCCGCTATCGCGGCGGCGATGGGCTTCGGGCATACCTATATCGGAAGCGAGCACATACTGTACGGACTTACCGCCGACGAGGGCAGCCCCTCGGCGCTGGTGCTGAAAAAGTACGGCATCGGCAGACGCGAGGTGCTTTCAAAGCTGGAATCCCTTGTGGGCAAGGGGACTCCCACAAGGCTTGGCGCAGCCGATCTTACTCCCCGAAGCAAGCGGCTGATGGAGAGTGCCGTAAATCTCGCCCGAAGCGAGGGTGCAAAAAGCGCGGGCACCGAGCATCTGCTTCGTGCCATCGTTCTTGACAAGGACTGCTACGCCTGCGTGATCCTGTCGGAGCTTGGGGTGAACAACGAGCGGCTTGCCGCCGAAAACACCGCCCGAAGATATATCGAGCCCTCCTTTGACAATGACAAGGAGCGTCGCACGAAAACTCCCAATCTTGCGAAATACGCGCGGGAGCTTACCGCCCTTGCGGCAGGCGGGCAGCTTGACCCTGTGATAGGCCGCGACAGCGAGATAGAGTCACTTACCCGTGTGCTGCTGCGCCGCTACAAGAACAATCCCTGCCTTATCGGAGAGGCGGGGGTAGGCAAGACTGCTGTTGTTGAGGGCTTTGCACAGCGGGTGGTGCGCCGCGAGGTGCCTCCCGAGCTTTGCGGACGGCGGGTGTTCTCCCTTGATCTTACCGCCATGCTTGCGGGGGCAAAGTACCGCGGAGATTTTGAGGAGCGTTTGAAGAGCGTGCTTGAGGAGGCAACAGCTTCAAGCGGTGTGATACTGTTTATCGATGAGCTTCATGGCATCGTCGGCACAGGCGCGGCGGAGGGGGCTATCGATGCGGCGAACATCCTTAAGCCGAAGCTTGCCCGCGGCGAGATATGTATCATCGGCGCGACCACCACTGAGGAGTACCGTAAATTCATTGAAAAGGACAGTGCGCTGGAGCGGCGTTTTCAGTCCATCAGGGTAGAGGCTCCCGATGAAGCCACAACGCTTCAGATACTGAAAGGGCTGAGGGGCCGATACGAGGCGCATCATCATGCGGTGATGACCGATGATGCGCTTGAGGCTGCAATAAGCCTTTCGGTGCGGTATATCAACGACCGCAATCTTCCCGACAAGGCGATAGATCTGCTTGACGAGGCGGCGGCGAGGGCAAGGCTGTGCCTTACGGAAAATGCGCCCCGCATTGAGGATGTTCGTGCGCAGATGGCGAAAATGATAGCAGAAAAGAAGTTCGACAAGATACCCGAGCTTCGGCGGCAGGAGGCGGAACTGCTGAAAGAGGATAAGCTTGTGCCCTCCCGCGTCATTGTTGACGCAGAAGCCGTTGCAAAGACAGTTTCCGTTATGACGGGCATCCCCGCGGCGCAGCTTACGGCAGACGAGAGCCGCCGTCTGTGCGAGATAGAAAAGCTGCTTAAGGAACGTATAATCGGGCAGGACAGTGCTGTTGAGCAGGTCGCCGCTGCGATACGTCGCGGGCGCAGCGGACTAAAGGACCCGAAACGTCCTGTGTGCTCGTTCCTGTTTCTGGGACAGACGGGCGTCGGAAAGACCGAGCTTTCAAAGGCGGTGGCAGAGGTGGTGTTCGGTGACGAGAGCCGCCTTATCCGCTTTGATATGTCGGAATTCATGGAGCGGCACTCGGTATCAAAGCTTATCGGTTCGCCGCCCGGCTATGTGGGCTATGAGCAGGAGGGGCAGCTTATAAAACGCATCCGCAGTGCGCCCTACTCGGTGGTGCTGTTTGACGAGGCAGAGAAAGCCCATCCCGAGGTGCTGAATCTCCTTTTGCAGATAATGGAGGACGGGACCCTCACTGCCGCTGACGGCAGAAAGGCTGATTTCAGGAATGCGATAATCATACTGACGGGAAATGTGGGAGCGGAGGAGCTTACGAAAAACTCCCTCGGCTTCGGGGAGAGTGCCGCAGGAAAGAGCGATGTGATGCGGGAGCTTAAAAAACGCTTCCGCCCCGAGTTCCTGAACCGTATAGACAGCGTGGTGGTATTCGAGAAGCTGGGCGATCCGCAGCTTCAGCACATCTGTACGCTGATGCTCGGCTCGCTTTCAAAGCGTGCAGCGGCGTGCGGTATCGGCATCACCTTTGCAAAGAGCGCGGTGGAGCAGCTATGCACCGAGGCGCTGCGCTCGGAAGCGGGTGCGGAAAAGATGGGAGCAAGACCGCTGCGCAGGGTGATAACCTCAAAGGTGGAGGATATGCTTTCCAGCAAGATGATAAGCGGCGAGCTCAAAAACGGAAGCTGTGCCGAGGTCTGCGCCGACGGTGCCGTGTTTACGATACGGCAGATACTGGTGAACACAAAGCAGTAATATCCGGCAGGTATAAAATAAAGACCTCCGTGAGCAGGCATAAGCCCTCACGGAGGTCTTTTTATGATATCAATGCTTTATCAGTCGGGTTCCTCGTCGCTGTCGTAGGAGGTGCCTGTGTGCACGGAGGTGAGCCAGTCGCTGTTGAGGCGGCAGAGCAGGCGAGCATCTATATACGCCTGCGGCAGGGTGAGTATAGTCTGTCCCTGATAGCTGCCCGACTGGGTAAGCTCCACCACAAGTGCCACATCGGGAGTATCTGTTTCGGTGAGGCACAGCGGCAGCATAAGCGACATTGTATTGCGCTTGGGGAAATAGGAGGGGATAGCGGTCTTGTAGTTCCAGCGCACCCTTTTTCTTGCAAGCTCGATAGCGTCCTTTATGCGGTTCTGCACACGGATGAACAGTCTGCTGTTCTCGGTGATGAGGACCTTGAGCTGATCGTACAGCGAGCGTCTTGTATATCTGTCCGCTGTGGCAAGGCGCTGCAGAAGCTCGGTCGCCTCGGCGGAATCGTTAAGCTGGTCTGCAAGGAATTTTACGGGCAGACGGTGGATGTTGTCGATTATTATATGCTCGTAATCGGGATGCAGAGGCTTTTCGAGGTCGAATATAAGATCCTCGTTGCGCTTTATATAATGAGGTGGCTGCGGCAGCGGATTGAAGCAGTTTACAAGCTGCTTTCCCAGTCCGCCCGAGGCGGCAGTGCAGAAGCCTGTGAACTTCCACTTTGTTTCAAGATTCGGATCATTGGGGAGGAAGCAGGCGTAGATGTCGTCATAGTGCTTATCCACAAGTCCCGTGTTGAAAGCGGCAAAGCTGTTATCGGGGGCGATGCAGACCTTGTCTTCCTTGGTGAGCCTGTAGAAAGTGTATTTGATATACTGGATCAGTATATGGTTTTCTCTGGAGTAGGAGTCTGCGAAGTCCCAGTCCTCATGTATAGCCTTTTCCGCAAGCTCTGTCAGGAACGAGGACCAGCTTCCGAGGAACGCAAAGCTTTCCAGCAGTTTTCCCGGGTATACGGGTCTTGGTGTACCGGTGCGGCAGATGGTATCGATGAAGTTCAGATACCAGGGCTTGCCGTCGTAGGTGCTGCGCTTGAGGGTCAGCTCGACAGGCTCGCCGTTGCGTTTCGGATAACGGCAGGGGAATATCATCTTGCCCTCGTAAAAGCGTATCCTGCCGTTTCTCGCTTCTTCGAAATCCTCGCACAAAGCGGCGCGGATCTCCTCAGGCGAAACGCTCTGTCCCATGCTGCTGAGGTGCGACTGTATTATCGCGATGGGCTTGGGGGGCAGGTTGCAGAATTCCTCGAGAGTTGCTTCGGGGATGATATCCTCAGCGTCTGTGCGGGGGATGTCCTCGGTGACTGCTTCCATCACCTGTGCGGTAAGGTCGTCGGGACGTCTGCGTAGCGTTACCATTATCTGCGGTACGCCGCCAAGAACGACATCCTTAAGCTCCAGAAAATCCATCTGTGCCAGAAGCTCTTTCATTTTATAGCAGCCGTATCTGCTGCGGTCGATGTTGTTGTCGGTCAGCAGCTTGCTTACTGCTGCCATGTGCTGGGGCGTATCAAAGGGGAACGCTTCGGCGAGCAGGCTGTATATCTCGTCCTTGTCGCTGTCGCTTATCGTTCTGTGGCTTGTTGCGGGGGCTGATATGCTGGGCACATCGCACAGTATCGCGGTCTTTTCAAAGGAGAAATACAGGCTTTTTCCGCGGGGGCTGAGGTTCTTTGTGATTATGCCGTTGACAAGGAAGCCGTCGTGGCAGCAGTCGATAGGGAATGTGTATCTTTCTGCAAAGAAATTAAGGGTATCCTTTTCCTTTGCCTCGTTGAAGCGTGCATAGATGCGCTGCTTCATCTCCTGCACGGAAAGGCCGTTGCCCAGCACCTTTGTCAGCGCATAGAGTGATTGCTGGGACATCTCGATGATATCGTCATTGAGGAAAAGGGTGGTGCTGCCGAAGAAGTTATCGGCGGGATGCTCGCAGGAGGCGCATTTTGCGGCCCCGTTCCATTTTTTGATTATGACATAGGTGTTTCCGTCCTCTGACGGGTGCATTGAAAACACCTCGGGGAAAGCCTCGGCGAAGCTTCTGAAATCGTTGAATCCCAGTGCCTGGAGCGAGTAGCCGTTTGTGGACAGCCACTCTGTGACACGGGTGACCTTATATATGCCCGTATCGGGGAACTGATTGAGTATACATCCGAATATCTCGGACTTTTTTTCGTGAGTCAAAATAATAATCCTTTCTTACTGTTGCGGTTAATCTCGTCATACTTTTCGCTACATCGTCAGACACGGTCTGTATGGTGAAGTGGATCGGTATTATATTGTATTAATCCGCGCTCCTTAAAATTCACAGATCATTTTTCGGTGGTTTCCATGGTCTCTGCTTCGATGGTGAAATCCTCAAGATCTTCTATATAGTCAAGATCCTCGACGTAGGCGTAGTCCACCTCTGCGGCAAGCTCTGCCTCGGACCAGTCCTGCATGAACATTCCGTTAACGTCAAGACGGTAGTTGCTCAGGCGGCTCTCGCTTATGAATCTGAACTTTGTCACATGGATACCAAGGAAACGGTAGCCGTCTATGACGGTCTTACATTCTGCAGCGAAGTCATCGGGATCCTTGTAGGTACCTGCAAATTCCACGGTTATCTCCACGTTGTCGTCGGTGGAGAGGGATTCTATTCCCGATCTTCTTGCGTTGCCGTCGGGGTTAAGCTCTACCATAACGTCTATCTCCGCGATATCTGCGGCGTGCCTCAGCTCGTAATAGCCTTTTTCGTATATCTCGGCGGCAACGGAGCGGTTATCGTATTCCTCGCGGCTCTCGGTGTAGGAGCCGTTCAGCACCACTGCCATCGTGCAGCAGCCTGCGATTATCACTGCCGAGATACATATTGCGGGGATATGTATGCGGAATTTTCTGCCTGAAATCAGGTTGTACACCAGCAGCTCGATGCCTATGAGTATCGCTGCAACGGGGGACAGCTTGAGCGGCAGCAGGTAATCGGGAGCCTCGGAGAAGAAGCAGGTCAGTATCACCACTCCCATGAATATGAGTATCAGTGACAGGGACAGTATTCCCGCGCCCTTGCGCACCACTCCCAGACAGAATTTCTCGATCCCGTTCTCCTCCTGCTGTCGGGGGCGTTTCGGCGGAGGGCTCTTGCGCTGCAGCATTTCGTCCAGTGCTGCCAGTATATCGCGGTCGCGGGCTTCAAGCTCCTCCTGTTTTTTCAGTACGCTCTCCATCGGAGGTGCTTCGGGTGCAACGGGTGCAGGCTCTGCTGCGGGGGCTTTCAGTGCCTCCATTTCCTCGGCGGTCAGTATCTTTTCTTCTGTAGCCATTGTATGCCTCCTTTCAAATAACAATTTTTCACTTTATATTATAGCAAAAAAGCACGTCCCTGTCAATGCGGAGCAGAGTCCGGGATGTGCTTTTTGTGTCGCTTTACGGCGTTTCGGAGAAGTTTTCTGTCCGTATGCTGTTTGTTGCAGTTTTTTGCATATCCCGAGGGTATATTATTGCCTCAGCGGGGGAGATGAGCTTCTCCGTAACCAATCGAAAGGAGGTAACTGAATTGGGCATCATTGATCGGCTGTTCGGAAGAACAGCACATTCAGATGTGTCACAGCTTGCGGGACATTACGCAGATGTCAGACGCTGGGAGGAGATCTATAACGGCGGCGGTGACTGGCGAATCACCCGCAAGGGCGGACTTAACGGCGGCAGCCGCAGAGTCGCTTCGCTGGGTGCCGCGAGGGCGGTTTGCGCGGAGCTTTCAAGACTGTGCTTCACCGAGGGCTCGTCGGTGTGCAGCGCGGATCCCGAGAGCGAGGCATACATCCGTTCCGTCCTGCAGGATAACAGGTTCACAGAGCGTTTTCCTGCGTTCCTTGAAAGCGTATTCGCTCTAGGCGGCGGTGTTGTAAAGGTGTTCTGGGATGACGGGGTGAAGCTTGACTTTGTAACCGCGGACTGCTTCGTTCCTACGGAATGGGACGGACGTCATATCAGCGGCGGTGCATTTGCTTCACGCATCACCCGTGAGGGTAAGAACTACATCCTCGCGGAAACGCAGAACCTGGACAGTAAGGCACTCACGATAGAAAACCGTCTTATCGACGAAAACGGCGCACCGAAGAAGCTTTCGGAGGTAATGCCGTCCCTGTCGGAGAAAAGTGTTATCAGGGGTCTGGAGAAGCCGTTGTTCGTATATTTCGGCACAGGCTCGGCAGGCTCTGACGAGTGCAGGCTGCTTGGCAGGTCGGTCTATGCGGGAGCGGTGGATACGCTGAAAAGTCTTGATCTTGTGTTCGACAGTCTGGGACGCGAGTTCATCCTCGGCAAGAAGAGGATAATCGTTCCTTATTATGCGGTGAGGGGCGAGTATGACGAGAACGGTGATATCAGGAAATACTTCGATGTAAACGACGAGGTGTTTCAGGCTATGTCCGTATCGGACAGCGAGGAGCTGAAGATCAGCGACAACACGACGCAGCTTCGTGTAACGGAGCACACCGAGGCACTTTCGGCGCTGCTTGATCTGCTGTGTATGCAGGTGGGTCTTTCCGAGGGTGCGCTGTCTTACAAGGACGGAACGATAAAGACGGCGGCGGAGGTGGTAAGCCGCAACAGCCGCACCTACCGCACGCAGGCATTTTACCGCAGCATCATATCGGAGGGGCTTTCAAGGGTGACAGAGCTTATCTGTATACTCGGCAAGATGGGCGGAAAGCTCAGCGACGGTGCATCCGAAAAGGCAACGCTGATGTTCGCGGACGGTGCGGCGGAGGATGACGCTTCGAGGATCGAAAAGGCACTGAGGCTGTACAATGCAGGCGTGATCTCAAGAACAAGAGCGATATCCCAGATATACGATATCTCTCTTGAGGAAGCAGAAAGCATGGAAAGGATGGATTTCAATGGAAAACAATAATGTAACAGAGGTACAGACCCCTGAGGTCGTATCCGAAACAACAAACGCGGCTCCTACTCTTGCGGAGCAGATCGTGGAGGCTACGGCTCCCGATGTGGAGTACAAGGCACTTAAGGAGGCCCTCACCGAGGCGAGGACAAAGCTTGCACTGCTGCTTTGCGGCACTGCAAAGGAAAAGCTGTCTGACGGTGCCAAGATCGCACTGGGACTGGTCGCGGCAGGCATGGAGCCTGAGACCGCAGCGGCAAAGGCGGTGGAGGAGTATCCTCATCTTAAGCTTGCTGTGCGTGATGTACCTAAATTCGCGGCACAGACAGGCGGCAGCGGCGATGGTTTTGCAGCGATAAAGAGCATCTTCGCAAAGAAGTAAGCTTCATAGGCGATACGGGCGGGAGGCGGGATAAATATATAGATGTGCTTTTTCGGGCGGCGCGGTAGGTAACGGTCTTTCCGCAGTGAACAGCCGGCAGTCGGCGGAAAAGCACATCAGGTCGATAACGGCATACAGGCGGCGGTACAGGGTGCAGGGCACATTTTGATATTTTGGTACGTCAGCGCATGGAGCCTTATATAAATATACTCCGCACGGCATTAAGCGGAGTGGTATAAAGAAGTAAATCCAGAGGAGAACTGACGTCTTCTCTGGATTTGTTGTATTATTGATAAATTAGGATTTACTCGCCCAGTTCATCAAGAAAATTGTTGATAATATCACCACATTCTTCGGGCTTCTGCTCATAAATCAGATGATCGCCGCACAGTAGTATAACCTCACAGTTTCCCATTTTTTCGGCATAGGGATATATGGTGTCTTCTCTGAGCTGAGCAAGCTGATCCAGCTGTTCTTGTATTCTCTCATCATCATCAATGTTTGTATTTCCGTGTGCATTCCTGTCTTTATGGTTTCTCTCCATGAGCTGCCAGAACCAGACAAGAAATTCTCTGAGCTCTTCTTTGGTTTGGAACCCCCAGCTTGCACAGATATACAGCTTTGGCACATCATTGGTGATAATGCCATTAAATGCCGCCTGCGCATTCTCTGCAAGATTGTAGTCTTCAGAAACAGGAGCAAGAGAATCCATAGTCATCAACATAAGCTCATCACCCAAATACTGTTCTTCCTCTGTATAATTATCGGGATAATGATAGAAATAATCCCTCAGCACATACCGGCTGAATCCGAGTTTCGCAAGCAATGCCAGGCATTTGTCACCTAAACCGATTTCATAGGCTTCGTTCTCCGCAAAGGCATCAGCGCTCAGCTGTGAGCCGTCTACGAAGATAACAGCTTCGATTTCTTCAGGATATTCACTGACCCAATAATTTGCATACGCACCGCCGATCGAATGCGGCATAAGTATGTAGGGAGCTTCGACACCTGCATTTTTCAGTGCTTTTCTGTAGTCCTCAACAATATATTCAAGTGTCATGTCGTGATCTGTATCATCACTGAAGCCATAGCCTGCACGGTCAACAAAAACCACTTGATTGTTTTCTTCGAGGCAGGCCGTCATCTGTCGTGCAGCAACGGCATAATCACCCATTCCAAGACCTGCAATACCAACGATAGTATGCGCACCGTTCTCATTTCCGAATTTTGCAACGTTGAGAGAATATTCACCGACAGATACAGGATTGTAATAGCCTTTTTCTTTCAGAAGCTCCAACGCCTGATCAGTCTTTACACGATGAAAGATAAAAGTTCCAAGCACAAACAAAAGCAAAACTACAAGCATTATCAGCAATATTCTGCCTATGACCTTCAGTACTTTATTCATTGCAATAAATCTCCTTCAAATTTTTATTTATCGAGGCTTTTGTTGTGTTATTTCCTTTTCAGCTCTGCCATGGCGGCGTAGTGTACTATATCGAATTCCTCGGGGGCGATGGAGCAGAGCAGCGCTTTGTGCTCCTTTTCCCACTCGGCTATTTCCGCAGGCGGGAGGGACGCACCTATTCCTCGGCAGGCTTTTATCCTGCCATGCCAGCTTTCACGGGTGAAGCGGACGTTAAGGCGGTATTCCTCACTGTGGATAAGCTCAAAGCCGTCGTTGTAACAATCGGGGATAAAGATGGGGCGCATGGTCTCTCCGTGACCGCTCCAGGAGGGATTGTATCTCAGCACCAGCTTTTCGCTTTCGGAGGCTATCCTGTCCTCGTGGGGAAGCCACGCCATATACAGCACCAGTATTCGCCCGTCGGGCTTCAGTATCCTGCGGAGGGTGGGCATTATCTGCCCGTGCTTAAAATAGAAGAAGCACTGGCAGGCTGTTATCACATCGAATGACGCGTCGGGGAAGTCGATTTCCTCGGCGGACATGGCGTGGTAGTTTATATCCATCCCCTGTGACATCAGTTTTGCCTGTTCTATCTGGTTTTCGGAGATGTCCGTGGCGGTCCATTCCGCACCGAAGCGGTACATATTCCTCGGAAGCACTCCTGTGCCCGTGCCGAGGTCCAGCACTTTCTGTCCCTGTGTGCAGAGTCCTCTTTCAGTTATCCTGCGGTAGAATTCCTCGGGGTAGATGTCGCGGTACTTTGCATAGTCGGAGGAAGTGCGTCCCCAGTCGAACGCCCTGCCTTTGTCGATGTTGCGGTCGGTTATGTTCATTGTTTTTGCCCTTCTGTTTATATTATTTCTCTGATAAAAACTCATCGATCTTTTCGCTGATGAGCTTGTATTCGTGATCGTGGATATAGTGCGGACAATCAAGCTCTATGTACTCTCCGCCATCGATCTGTGCGATATACTCTTTTGGAATACTGCGCCATGTTTTCTTATCGAAGGCAGTGCCGCCTGTGCCATCGGAAATAAACAGCAGCATGGGAAGCTGCGGTACACCTTTGCTTTCGACAAGTTTTGCATTATTCTTTACAGCCTCTGTTTCTTTCAGCATGGTCAAGGTAGCTGTGCGGGTATAGAAGACAGCTCGGTAAATATCCTTTTCCTGCTCGGTCAGTGTGCCGTGAAGTATTGCCTCGCTCTCGGAAATGCCCGGGAGAAGTCTTGTGATTCCGAAATCTGCCGCCCAGCTTGAAAGGTCAAGCATAAACAAATTTATCTCCATGTTCTCATAGTATTTCGGCACAGCCATATCCAGCCCGATTATCGCAGTGACTTCCTCGGGATATTTCTGTGCCCAGTAAAGGGCTTCCAGACCTGACATGGAATGAGGACAAAGCACATACGGAGCGGTCATTCCTGCGGCGGTCAGTGCGGCTCTTGTATCCTCAAGAATGGTGTCGATATCTCTGCTTCTGTCAACGACATCGCTGAAGCCATAGCCGAATTTCTCGACCACTGCGATCGTGTAGTCATCGCTCATAAGCGAATACAGCGACTTGAAGTCCAGAATAGGGGAGCAGGTACCGCCTCCCGACATAAACACAAGCGTAACTTCGCCGTTACCCTCTGTGTAGACGCTCATATTGTGACCGTCCACCTCGACTATTTTGCCAAGTGGCGTGAGGAGCTCTTTTTCGCTGTTGAGCTGTATTTTGTGGTTAATAAATATACCTGCCATCAGCAGTATCAGCACACTAAGGATTATCGATGTGATCATCAACGCTTTTTTCTTTTTGTCATATTGTATCTCCATACATTTATAGTCATTTAATTATACCATACTATGTAACTGAAATCAATACAAAATGAATTGAACGGGCTAGAATAAGGTCACGGCTGTTTTTTCTGTTCCTGTAATAGTTAAGTCGATAGTATTGCAGTAAAATGCAGATAAGCCCGCTTTATAATGTGCTTGCACGGGAGGAAAGCTCCTGTGACGTGCACGAAGAAGCGGGGAGGACGCTCCCTTATTACCGAAAGGAGAAATCAAAATGGCTAATACAATCGAATACGCAAAGCTTTTCCAGAAGGAGCTCGACAAGCAGATCCTCGAGGGTTCCACCTCCGGCTGGATGGAGGAGAACGCATCTCAGGTGATCTACAGCGGCGGCTCCGAGATCAAGATGCCCAAGATGTCCCTTCAGGGCCTTGGTACATACTCCCGTGACGAGGGTTATGTAAACGGTGCTGTGACATACTCTTTCGAGACATTCACACTCACTCAGGACAGAGGCAGACGCTTCCGCATCGACGCCATCGACGTTGATGAGAGTGGCTTCGGCCTTGCGGCGGCGAATGTCGCTTCCGAGTTCCAGCGCACAAAGGTCATCCCCGAGATCGACGCTTATCGTTACGCGAAGCTCGCATCTGTGGCAGGTATTACCGAAACATACACTCCCGACAAGTCCACTGTTATGAGCGATCTGCTGGATCAGCTCAGCCAGGTGCGTGACATCACCGGCGGCGAGGGCGAGGCTGTTATCATCATGTCCCGTCCCGTTTACGACAAGCTGATGCTCTCCAGTGAACTTTCCTACTGTATCGACACTGCACAGTTCTCTCAGGGCGAGGTGGACTTCACTGTCAAGACCATGAACGGTGTTCCTGTTA
The DNA here is from genome assembly GCA_045540255.1 of Oscillospiraceae bacterium. Classification (GTDB taxonomy): domain Bacteria; phylum Bacillota; class Clostridia; order Oscillospirales; family Ruminococcaceae; genus CAG-115. Next base: position 50,139 of record JAZQGZ010000075.1, read on the forward strand.
TCCCCGTGCCCTCTGCACGTATGAAGACTGCTTATGTGTTCTCCGCTGACGGTGAGGGCGGTTTCGCTCCCGCAGATGATGCTAAGGATATCAACTGGCTTATCTGTTATGCTATGCAGTAAATTGCAGAAAATTGAATACACCCGTAATCCGCACAGCAGAGCCGTTTGTGCGGCTTTTTTGTTGCATTGTGTGAAAATGTGTGCGAGGCGGTTTGAACGGTTTGTGTGGGCATGGTGGTGGCGAGGTGTGGGGGCAGAGGTGGCAGTTGCGGAGTGGCGTTATCGCTACTTTTGGGTGAAAGTAGCGATAAAAAAGTATCGATAAAAGCAAGCGATAAAAGCAAGCGATAAAAACAAGCGATAAAAAACCGACGATAAAAGGCGACGATAAAAACGCGACGACAAAAACCGACGATAAATTATTTGTAACGAATAAGAAATAACTCGTTTCATTTCTGTCATTGCCGTCATTGACACCAGTATAAAGCAAACAAAGAAATATTCAAACAACACTTGAGAAAACTCCCATTAGCAGTTATTGACTTTGCTTATGCATTATTATAAAATATAATCAGAAATTGCACAGTTTCTATTTGATTAACGAGTTTGAAAGGAGAAACAATTTATGATTGACTTGAAAATTGCAGAAGTAATTCTTCGTGAACGCCAGAAAAACAAGCTGACGCAGGAAGAACTGGCTTCAAAGCTTGGTGTATCTGCGCAGGCTGTATCTAATTGGGAACGTGGTGGATACCCAGATATCGTTTTGTTACCGCAGATAGCAAATTTTTTTCATATTACTGTAGATGAGCTTATCGGCAACGATGAGGCAACCAGACAAGCGGATATCGAAAGCTTTAAGAAAAGATACGGAGCGCTTAGCAGCCCTGACTCGCTTGCACTTGCTAAGGAGTATTATCGGAAATATCCGAATGATTTTGAGGTGTGCGAGTTGTTGGCGTTTGCCATTCACAATAACACAGATACCCGTAAGGAAAATCATCATTTGCTCAAAGAAGTATGCGAAAAAATTCTGAGTGAATGCACGTGGGAGTATACGCGGCAAAATGCCATTGAGATCTACTCCGTGAACTGTACGGATGAGGAATGGCAGGAATTATGGAAATCAAAATGCCCTGCATTTTATTCAAATCAAGCCGATGAAATTCTTGAAGAGCGGCATTGGGTGGCACAAAATTCCGTGGCATATCAAAATCAGAATTCCGCCAACAGCCTTATGATACTGTTGCATTTTCTCGGTCGTGAGTATATGAAATACTTTGCTCCCGATAATGGTATGCTGTTTGATGCTCCTGACCGAACAGTGATGCTGATGGATATCAGAATGCGTGTTATAGATGCACTTTCGGCGGACGGAAAAATTCCTGACGTGCTTTTGGGTGCGGATGCTGATATTGCGGTTAAAAAAGCAGGTGCATTGATTGGCTGTGGAAGACTTGATGAGGGCTTTGCTGAGTTGGATAAGGCGTTTGCGCTGTATGAAAGATGGATCCGGATTCCCGACGGCACACTATTGGGCTTTGATGAACCCGAACTGTTTGGCGGTGCGAAGATAAACAAGTGCGATTCAGCCAATCGTGTTGAGATTTATATGCCCGACGGAAGCAAGACATGGTGTCCGTATATGTGGTTATTCTGGCAATCGTCAAGTGATATCCTGAAATATATGGAATCCTGGCCGTGGTTTGATGCTGTTCGGGGAAAGGAACGCTTCAAGGCGTATGTAGAAAAGGCAAGGAAGTTATCTGAGAATACCAAGTGAATGAAACACTGCCGAGGGTAACAGCTTGTTATTGTTGAAAGGACGGTGACCTGTATTGGTTACCGTCCTTTTGATATATTCGTTGTCAATAGATTTTCGCTATGATAGAATCCTATCTGTTATTTACCGCATTGACATCCCCCGATAAATATGTTACACTTAAACCATGATTCAAAGCAAAATGCTACACAGACAGGAGCACCCGAAATGAACACCGAACTGCAACAGATATTCACCGAATACCCGCACTACAAAGCCGCTTATGACGAGTTACTTGAGCTTCACAAAAACGGCTACGGCAAGAACAGCACGCCCGAGGAGCTTGCCACATTTGAGGGCTATTACGCGCGGGATTTCCTGAACGGACTGAAAGCTCCCGAGGACACCTCTGTGCTGATAAAGGGCGACCGGCTTACTATCCGCAGGGCGAGCCTTTCGGACGCTGATTTCATGGAAAAGGTGGAGCTTGACGAGGATAATTCCCCGTGGGTGGGACACTGGCCGTTAGGCTGGCGTATCGCAAAATTCGGGGACGGACATATGCACCAGACCAACATTGAAAAAGCGGACGGAACACCCATCGGCATAATCATCTTCTGCGCAAACACGATGTTTGCGCCGTTGCCCCAAAAGCGGCGCACGGATGCGCCGCAATCAAGGGC